>CBDTXM010000074.1:0-13987 GCA_965364445.1 uncultured bacterium
TCCCCGCTTCGTGCCCGGCGGAAGCGAGTGGGACCTGGTCACCCCATCGGGCCGATCCGTGGTGCGGCTGCCGCTGCTCGGTTCGTTCAATATCTCGAACGCTCTCGCGGCTGCGGCGGCAGGGCATCTGTTGGGCTTCGAGGCGGAAGAGATCGCACGAGCTCTCTCGTCGGCTCCCCAGGTGCCGGGGCGAATGGAGGCACTCGTCCGCACGCCCGCGCTCGTCGTGCGGGACTACGCCCACACGCCGGACGCCCTCGAGCGTGCGCTCGAAGCATTGCGACCTTCCATCCGCGGGCGCCTGATCGTGGTGTTCGGCTGTGGCGGTGACAGGGATCCGGGCAAGCGTCCCGTCATGGGGCGGATCGGAGTCGCGGGCTCGGACCACGCGATCATCACATCCGACAATCCCCGCACCGAAGACCCGTCGGCGATCGTGAACGACACGATTGCCGGCCTGCCATCCGGTGAGTGGGAAGCAATCGTCGACAGGCGGGAAGCGATCCGCAGAGCCCTTGAAATGGCCCGGCCGGAAGATGGAATTCTCCTCGCCGGAAAGGGCCACGAGACCTATCAGGAAGTGGGAGAGGAGCGCCAGCCATTCGATGAGGCCGTGGTGGTCGCGGAGCTTCTCGCAGAGAGAGAACGGGTACGATGAGCGCCCAGTTCGACGGACACGAAGTCCGCCGGGCGCTCGGCTTGCCGGGCTCGTCACAGCGCGTGCGGTTCGGCTCGGTATCCACCGACACGCGGGACTTGAAGAAGGGTGCCCTGTTCGTAGCCCTTTCGGGTGACCGGTTTGACGGCTTCGACTACCTCGACCGGGCCGCGAAGAAAGGCGCTCTCGGCGCGGTCGTTCCGGAGGGCCGTCGGTTGCCACCACTGGATCTCGAGTGGTTCGCGGTTCCCGACACGACGCGAGCACTCGGAGACCTCGCCCGCCTGTACCGACGACGGTGCGCTGCACGGGTAATCGGCGTCACCGGAAGCAGCGGCAAGACGACAGTGAAGGAAATGCTGGCGTGCGCGATCGGCAGCGAGCGCCGGATCCATGCGACGGAAGGCAACTTCAACAACCTCATCGGCGTGCCGCTCACGGTACTCGCCGCGCCTCCCGATGCTGAGGTCTGGGTTCTCGAGATGGGAAGCAACGCCCCGGGCGAAATCGCGCGCCTGGCCGCGATCGCCGAGCCCGACGATGCCCTGATCACCACCATCGGTCCGGCGCACCTCGAGGGCTTCGGCGACGAGTCGGGTGTGCTCCGAGAGAAGCTCGCCCTCGTTCGCGCGGCGAGTCCGGCCGGCAGCGTGATCATCGGCGAGAAGCCGGGATTGCTCGGTCGGTCCGCTCGGGAGATCCGTGACGACGCCCGGGTCGCCGGACTGGGCGATGATGCGGACTGGCGGCCGGATCGCTGGGGCATCGAGGCGACGAGCTCCTGGTTCGAGCGCGCTGGGACGACGTATGCGGTGCCCGCCGGAGGCGAGCACCATCTGCGCGATGCGATCCTCGCGGCTGCCATGGCCGAATCGATAGGCATTTCTGCGGTCGGCGTCGCCGGAGGACTCCAGGAGTATCGGGCCGTAGGGCTGCGCGGCGCACTCCGGCAGCTGGGCGGACTCACGATCGTCGCCGACTGCTACAATGCCAACCCTGAGTCGTTCGCGGCGGCGATCGACTACTGCGTGCAGGCGTTTCCCGGTCGGCGGCTGGCGGCCGTCGTCGGCTCGATGCTGGAACTCGGTACCCACTCCGATACGGCCCACGAGCAGGTGGCGCGATCCCTGGTGGAGGCGGGGTTCGACCGCGTCGTGGCGCTCGGGGAGTTCGGTCCGGCATTCGAGCGACTCTCCGCAACCGCGAACGGCACCCGGGTCGAGCGGGTGAGGAATCCCGCTTCGGCGGTCGATGCGATCGCGACCGGATTGACCGGTGACGAAGTGATCCTCGTCAAGGCATCGCGAGGGGAACGACTGGAGCGAGTGATCGAGGGGCTCGAGGCCCTCTTCGGTGAGGGCAGCTGATGCTCTATCACTTCCTGTTCCCGCTCGCGGATCGTCACATTCTATTCAACCTGTTTCAGTACATATCCTTTCGTGCCGCAGGCGCGATGGTGACGGCTCTCGTGGTCTGCTTCGTCGCCGGGCCGCCGATCATCCGACGGCTGGAAGCGCGGAGTCTCGGGCAGGTCGTTCGCCTGGACGGCCCGAAGACGCATCGACGGAAGCAGGGGACGCCCACCATGGGCGGCCTGATCATGCTGGTGGCCCTCACGGTATCCACACTTCTCTGGGCTCGATTCGACGGGTGGTCGGTGATCGCAGCGCTTGGCATGACGCTCGGAATGGGTGCGATCGGATTCACCGACGACTGGCTCAAGATCGTGCGCCACGAGTCCCGGGGCCTGATCGCTCGCCACAAACTCGTCTGGCAGTTCGCTCTCGGGCTCGCATTCGGAGCTCTACTCCTGGTGAGCGCTCCCGAGTCGCGAGAGGTGACACACCGCCTGGTGCCGTTCTTCAAGAACGTGCACCTCGTATTCGCCCCGCTGGTCTTCCCGCTGTTCGCGGCCTGTGTGGTCGCCGGAAGTGCGAACGCCGTGAACCTGACAGACGGCCTGGACGGTCTCGCGGCAGGCCTGTCAGCCATTGCCTCGCTGACTTTTGGAGTGTTCGCCTACGTAATGGGGCGCGTGGACACGTCGTTCTATCTCGGCCTGCCGTATCTGCCGGATGCAGGAGAACTGACCGTCTTCTGTGTGGCGGTCTCCGGTGCGGCGATCGGATTCCTCTGGTTCAATGCGCCTCCCGCGACCGTGTTCATGGGAGACACCGGCTCGCTCGCGCTGGGCGGGGCGATCGGGACCGTGGCAGTGCTGCTGAAATCCGAGCTGTTGTTGATCATCGTGGGCGGGATTTTCGTAGCCGAGGCGCTCTCCGTGATGATCCAGACCGGTGGATTCAAGTTCACGCGCTGGCGGACCGGTACCGGCCGCCGGGTATTCCGGATGGCCCCGCTCCATCACCACTTCGAGCAGCTCGGTTGGCCCGAGACGAGGGTGGTGATCCGGTTCTACATCGTGGCGATCATCTTCGCACTCGCGGCGCTCGCTACCATGAAGGTGCGCTGATGAATCGCGCGGCGGCGTTCGAACCGGGCGCCCGGGTGGCCATACTCGGGCTCGGCGTGTCCGGCACGGCGGCGGCTCGGCTCGCGCGGCGTCAGGACGCCGAGGTGTACGCCAGCGACGCGGCGTCGGGTTCCGGTCCGAGGGCGGCCGCGGAAGAACTCCGGGAGCTGGGGATCGACGCAGATGCGGGCGGGCATGACATGGCGAAGATCCTCTCGGCGGATCTCGTGGTGACGAGTCCGGGGATCGGCCCGTTCTCCGACGTGCGTCAGGCGGTCACCCGGGCCGGCATCCCCACGATCGCCGAGGTCGAGCTGGCCTATCGGTCGCTCCGCAGCCGGGTCATAGGAATTACGGGTACGAACGGCAAGACCACCGCCACTCAGCTCACCACGCACCTGTTGACCGCTTCGGGCATCGATGCCGAAGCCGTAGGCAATGTCGGGCGCCCGCTCTCGGAATGCGCTCTGTCCGAGCGTCAGCCGGACTGGGTAGTGGTGGAGCTCAGCTCCTTCCAGCTGGCAGACCTGGACAGCTTCGAAACCGAAATCGGCGTACTGCTCAACCTCTCGCCCGATCATCTGGATCGGTACCGCGACCTGGACAGTTACTATGCCGACAAGGCCAAGCTGTTCGAGCGGGCATCCGAGAATCCTTCCTGGGTGTTGAACGCAGAGGATGCGGCCGTACTGGAGCTCGCGGACGTGGCCGCCGGACAGCGATACCTGTTCTCGACCGAGCGGGAGATCGAGCTCGGGGCCTGGATCGATTCGGAGGGTGCACTGCTCGGTCGGATGGAGTCAGGCTCGGCGCCGCGTCGCTGGGCCACCCTGAACGATCTCCGCCTGCTCGGACCGCACAACCGGGCCAATGCCCTGGCCGCGTGCGTGGCCGCCGTCCTGGCCGGTGCGGACCCGGACCGGATTCCTGATGCGCTGCGGAGCTTCGAGGGACTGCCGCACCGTCTGCAGCCCGTGGCCGAGCGAGCCGGTGTCCTCTGGGTGGATGATTCGAAGGCGACCAACGTGGCAGCGGCCGTGGCCGCCGTGACCGCATTCGATCGACCGGTGATCCTGCTCCTCGGTGGCCGGCACAAGGGACAGCCCTACAACGCGATCGCAGAGGCCGCCCGGGGTCGAGCGCGCGTCGTGATCGCCTTCGGAGAAGCCGCACCGCTGATCGTGCCCGTGCTGCAGGACGCCGTGGAGGTGGTCATCACGGAGTCCGGGCTGGATGCCGCGGTCCGGACCGCGGCCGGGCTGGCGGAAAGCGGAGACGTGGTCCTGCTCGCCCCTGCCTGCTCCAGCTATGACATGTTCCCCGATTATGCTGCCAGGGGACGCGCGTTCGAGGCGGCGGTGCTCGCACTGCCCGGTCCGGGGGACGGTTCCTGATGCCTCACCGCCCCTCGAACGCCACGGCCCTCGGTCTGCGAGGCTTTCCGGTCCGGCCGACCACCGAGTCACCGTCGGCCTCCGGGAGGTTCCTGCTGGGAACCACTCTGGCACTCGTGGGCTTCGGCCTCCTCTCGGTCTACAGCGCGAGTTCGTACGTAGCGCAACAGGCGGGACGCCCCGACACCTACTACCTCTTCCAGCAGGCGAGCCGGGCGGGACTCGGCTGCATCGCGATGGCACTCGCCAGTGTGGTCGACTACCGGATCTATCGACGCCTGGCCTGGCCGATTCTCGGGATCGCCGCGCTGCTGCTCGTGCCCCTCGTGCTGCCCGGTACCGAGGCGATCGCGCCCGAGATCAACGGGGCCCGTCGATGGCTGGACCTGGGGCTTCGGATTCAGCCTTCGGAACTGATGAAACTGGCCGTAGTGATCTGGACGGCGGCCCTGGCGGTCAAGAAGCAGGACCGGCTCGGCGACTTCCGTGAGGGGGTTCTTCCCTTCCTGGTAGTTCTGACCCCCGTTTGCCTGCTCATTCTGCTCGAGCCTCATTTCTCGGCCGCGATGTGGGTGGCGATTCTCGCCGGCACCGTGCTGTTCGCAGCCGGAGCGCGGCTCGCTCACTTCGCCGCGCTCGGAAGTATCGTCCTGGTACTGGCGGTCACACAGGTGTTCACCGCCCAGTACCGTCTTCGTCGGGTGCTCGCATTCCTCGATCCCGAGTCCGCCGCCGGAGCCGCCGGCTATCAGCTTCAGCAGTCGTTGATCGCGATCGGTTCCGGGGGTCTCACCGGTGTGGGATTCGGGCGAAGCACGACGAAGATGCAGTTCCTGCCCGAGCCGCAGAACGACTTCATCTTTTCCATCATCGCCGAGGAATGGGGTTTTCTCGGCGTGGTGGCCGTCATCGCACTGTTCGCGATCTGGTCCTTGCTGGGCTTTCGCATCGCCCGCGCGGCGCCCGACCTGTTCGGCCGTCTCCTGGCGACCGGAATCACTGCGGGTATCGCGCTCGGCGCGTTCGCGCACATCGGTATCGCGCTGGGGCTGCTGCCGACTACGGGGGTCAATCTTCCGTTCGTCAGCGCGGGGGGAACGAACCTCGTGATCGCACTCGGGGCGGCCGGCATACTGCTGAACGTGTCCTCGGCGGGAGAGCGCTGAGCGATGGGCGCGCGGATCCTGCTCGCGGGTGGCGGAACCGGGGGACACCTCATGCCGGCCCTGAATCTCGCCGCCGCGCTTCGGGAAGCTCGACCCGACGTCGAGTTGATGCTGGTCGGAGCCGAGCGCGGAATCGAAGCGAGGGTGCTCCCCGAGGCAGATGTGCCCTTTCGGCTGCTTCCAATGCAACCGCTGAGCCGTCGCAGACCCCTCGAGAACTGGCGCTTGTTCTCCACCGCTCCAGCCGTGGTCGCCGGACTCGCTCGGATCTTCCGGGAACTGGACCCGCAGGTCGTCGTCGGAACCGGAGGCTATGCGTCCGGTCCGGCTGTCCTGCACGGCATCTTCGCCGGCCGCCGGACCGCGCTGCAGGAGCAGAATGCGATTCCCGGACTGGTCACCCGACGCCTCGCAGCTCGCGTGGACCGGGTCTTCCTCGGTTATCCCGAAGCGGCCGAGCACCTCGAGGCCGGGCCGCGCACTCGCCTGCTCGCCTGGGGCAATCCGGTCGCGAGTCGTCGCAGGAGAGAGCTGAGAAACGGCGCCGCTGGTTTCCGCTGGCCCGAAGGGCGGGTCGTCGCGGTCATTGGAGGCAGCCAGGGAGCACGAGGCCTCAATGAGCAACTGGCGGCGGACCTGGCGGCCACGAGTCGATGGCCGGAAGGAACTACGCTCGTATGGGTCACCGGACCGGACCACCTCGCGTCGGTCCGGGAGGCGGTCGCGGCGACTCCCTGGGCGGAGCGCATTCTGACCGTGGCATGGGTGGACGACCTGGGAGCCCGCCTCCCGGGAATCGATCTGGCGGTCGCCCGTGCCGGCGCGATGTTCTGCTCCGAGCTGGCGGTGGCAGGCGTCCCGGCCGTCTTCGTGCCTTTTCCAGCGGCCGCCGGAAATCACCAGGTCCACAACGCGGCGGCACTGGAGGCCGCCGGAGCCGCAGTCATGCTCGAGGAGCGATCGATGGAGACGGGAGATCTTTGGGGGGAAGTCCTCGAGCTGCTTGCCGAGGAGGAGCGGTTGCTGCGGATGGCCGAGGCGATGGCATCGCGCGGGCGACCGGAGGCATCAGGGCGAATCGCCCGTGAACTCCTGGACCTTGCGGGTGGCTCGTCCGCCGGTGACGGAATGGCGGCGATGGCGGATGATACGTCGGCGCGCGCGGATGTCTGATCGTCTGCTGAACGTGTCGGATCTGCCTCCGAGCGGATCTCGTGTCCACCTGCTCGGCGTGGCGGGTGCCGGTATGCGCGCCCTCGCGGAGGTCCTGGTCGAGGGCGGCTGGATCGTGTCGGGGTCTGACCGGGATTCGAGCTCTTCCACGACCCTGTCGACCATGGGCGTCGACGTCGTTTCCGATGACGACACGAGCCACGCGGTCGATTCGGCTCTCGTGGTCCGGAGTTCGGCGATACCGCCAGATCATCCCGCGCTGGTTGCTGCGCGCCAGGCCGGCGTGCCGGTGATCAAGCGATCCTCGATGCTCGGGGCCCTGGTCAACGACCGCCGGCTGGCGGCGGTCGGTGGCACTCACGGCAAGACGACGGTCACGACGATGCTCGGGCTGGCGCTCGAGGCCGCCGGTCGCGATCCGCTGGTTCTGGTAGGGGGACACGTCCCCGAGTGGGGCGGGAATGCGCGTATTGGAGCGGGTCCGGAAGCCGTTGTGGAGGCAGACGAATACGATCAATCGTTCCTGCAGCTCGATCCGACGCTCGCGATCGTGACATCGGTGGAGCCCGAGCACCTCGAGTGTTACGAAGGCGAGGAGGAGCTGCGGTCCTCGTTCGCGATGTTCGCCGGTCGGGCGGTGGAGCGCGAGGGCGTGCTGGTGTGTGCAGATGACGAGGGAGCTCGAGCTCTTGCAGCCGGACTTCCAGCGACCACCGGCTACGGGTTCGACGCCACGGCAGACTACCGGCTCCACGTGATCGCGTCGGCGGCCGACGGCCAGCGTTGCCGCCTGCGGGGACCGGAGCTGGACCTCTCGTTCGATCTGGGAGCTACCGGAGCCCACAATGCCCAGAATGCGGCAGCCGCCCTCCTCGCGGCGAGCCGGTTGGGCGTCGACGAACAGTCGCTGTCCGGTTGCCTGGGCCACTTTCGCGGAGTGGAACGGCGCCTTCAGAAGATCGCTTCGCGAGGCGGGGTGATCGTGGTCGATGACTACGCTCACCACCCCACGGAAGTCAGAGCCTCGCTCGCGGCCGTTCGATCGGCGTGGCCGGCGGCGCGCATCGTGGCCGTGTTTCAGCCTCATCTCTACAGTCGAACCCGGGCCATGGCCCCGGAATTCGGGCGGGAACTCGCCGCGGCAGATCAGGTTCTGGTGCTTCCCGTCTATGCGGCGCGCGAAGAGCCCGTACCCGGCGTCGACTCCTCGCTCGTCGTCCGGGACGCGCCCGGGCACGTCCGAACCGCAGATGCGGAAGAGGTGTTGGCTCTCGTCAAGAGCGCCAGGAACGACACCGTATTCCTGTTCATGGGAGCTGGCGACATCACGGAAACCGCGCACCGCGCGGCCAGGGAGCTCGAGGGCCATGCGCTGGGAGTCTGAGGTGTCGCTCGCGGAGCATGTGCGCTGGAGGATCGGGGGGCCGGCCCCCCGCTTCGGCCGGGCCGGCGACCCGGTCGAGCTCCAGAACGCACTGTCGAGCCTCGATGGCGAGCCCCTGCTTACACTCGGCTGGGGGGCCAACCTGCTGGTTGCCGACCGGGGCGTGGGCGCCGCGGTTCTGGTACTCGCGGGAGCGTTCGATTGGATCCGGGTCGATGGGACCGCGCTGGAAGCCGGAGGCGGTGCGGGGCTTCCCGCGCTCGTTGGCGAGGCCCGGCGATCCGGAGCGGAAGGCTGGTGTTTCCTCGAGGCGGTGCCGGGTACGGTCGGAGGCGGACTGCGAATGAACGCCGGGTCGGCCGACACCGGCCTTTGGGACCGGGTCATGGAGGTGGAGGCGGTATCGGCCGCCGGGGCCACGCATCGACTGACCCGGGACGATGTCGACTTCACGTACAGGAGCGTTGATCTGCCGGAAGACTGGATCTTCACGGCGGCCCGCTTCGAGCTCATTCCGGGAGATCTGGAAGCCGTAGAAGCAGCGCATTTCGAGCGTCGTCGACGGAAGGTCAATACGCAGGTCTACGATCTGCCGAGTTGCGGGTCGGTCTGGAAGAATCCCGGACCGGAGGCCGGGTCGGCCTGGGAACTCGTGGATGCTGTGGGAATGCGCGGAGCCTCGGCAGGCGGCGCCCGAATTGCCGAACGCCACGCGAATTTCATCGCGAACGAGGGGGATGCGCGGGCGGAAGACGTGCTGAGCCTGATGCGAGAGACGCGCCGGCGGGTCCTCGAGCAGTTCGGCATTGCATTGGAGCCGGAGATCCGCTTCTGGGGCTTCGACCCGGACGAGCTCTCGTCCGTGGGGGCCGCCGCGTGACCCGGCAGACCCGGCGGCGCATCGGCGTGGCCCTCACCGGTGCCCTGATGGGAGTTTCCAGCCCATTCTGGGGACCTCCCATTCTTCGCGGCATTCCGGCATTCGAGGTGCGGGAAGTGGAGATCGTGGGTGCCCGCTTCGCGGATCCCGACGATCTGCGCACCCTTGCCGATTTCGGCGTCGGGGCCTCGATCTGGGATGATCCCGGTACCTGGGAGGAGGCCATCTCAGCGCACCCGCTGATCGAGTCGGTCCGAATCGTCCGGGCGGGGAGGGACCGGTTGCGCGTCGAGGTCCATGAGGTACAGGCCGTCGCCCTCGTCGCTACGCCCGGCCTGGCGGCCGTGGATGCCAGCGGCAATCGCCTCGGAGTAGATCCGTCGGAGCACCAGCTCGATCTGCCGATCCTCGCCGGAGCGACTCTCGACTCGGCGACGCGACGTGTCGCCGAAGAGGAGGGCAGGCGGTCGCTCGCCGTGCTCGAGGAACTCGCGTCGCTCTCCCCCGAATTCATCCGGCGAGTCTCCGAGGTCGTTCCGCTCGACTCGGAGGCCCTCGAGCTCCATCTGATCGAAGGCAGCCTCGTGGACCGCCTCACCCTCCCGTACGCCGACGCCTCTCGAGCGTTTCTGCAGGCTGCCGCGGCCATACAGGCAGCAGAACAGCGCGGTACGGTGGTCTCGGCTGACGCCCGCTACGCCGAGAAGGTCTTCGTGCGCACCGGAGACGGTCGATGATGGCTCAGCAGCGATGCCTCGCGGGGCTCGACGTCGGATCGGAGTCGACCTGTGCCGTCTTGATCGAACTCAGTGTGCCGTGGGGCGAGGGGGATGTCGAGGCCCGGGTGCTCGGAGTCGGTGAGGCACCCACCGCCGGAGTTCGGAATCGGGTGGTCACCAACATCGACTCGACCGTCGAATCGATCCGCACGGCGTTGCGCCGGGCGGAGGAAATGGCTGGCGCCGAGGCCTCCGTCGTGTATGCGGGCATCGGCGGCGACCACGTGGAGGTAGATGCTTCCACCGGGGTCGTTGCGATCTCCGGCCGTGAGATAGCGCCCCGTGACCTCGACCACGTTCATGAGGTCGCCAGCGCGGTTGTGGTTCCCGCCGATCGCGAGCTCCTCCACGCCATACCCCAGGACTACGTCGTGGACGGTGTGGCAGGCGTACAGGACCCGACCGGAATGGAGTCCACCCGGCTCGAGTCGGAGGTCTGTGTAGTGACATCCGGCGCGATTCCAGCGCAGAACCTTCGAAAGGCGATCGACCGGGCGGGCTGGAAGCTCGAAGAACTCGTGCTGGCCCCGCTCGCGACGAATCTCGCTGTGCTGACCGAGGCCCAGCGGCGCGAAGGCGTGGTTCTCGTGGAGATCGGAGCGGCCGCCACGGAGGTGCTCGCGTTCAAGGATGAACGGCTTCGATTGTTCGCGACCCTTCCCTGGGGTGGAGCGACCGTGACGAGCGACATCGTCAAGGGGCTCGGGGTCTCCACGGCGACTGCCGAGAGTCTCAAGTCGGAATACGGCAGCGCCCAGACGAAGCGGGTGGACGCTGCCGAAAGCCTCGAGATCCCGGGGCCCACTCCGGGAAGCGTGCGGAGCGTCTCGAGGGAACTGCTCGCCCATATCATCGAGCAACGGATGGACGAAATGCTCGGCCTGATCTACGAAGAGCTCGAGAGCCGTGACCTGCTGGACTCCGTTCCCTGCGGTGTGGTGCTCGCAGGCGGTGCCGCCGGGATGGACGGCGTCGTCGACCTCGCGCAGGAGGTGTTCAACCTTCCTGTATCGCTGGGCAAGCCGGGAATCGGTCTGACCGGCCTCGTAGATGCCGTACGTGGACCCGAGCACGCCACGGCCGTCGGCCTGGCGCTCTATGGCCGACACCGGAGGGCGGAGAGACCCGTCGGATCCGCGATGCGCGCCATAGGAAGAGTAACGAGCTGGCTGAGGGAGTTTTTCTGATGCCCCGGAATCGAACGCGACCGCCGGACGCAATCGATGCGCGTTCCAGGCGCGGCGAATCGACCGGGAGAACCGTTAACGCAGGAAGAATTCACGAGCGGGAGGGACAGATGGTATTCGAGTTCGACGATGCGGCGACCCGGAACGCGAGGATGAAGGTAGTCGGGGTCGGAGGTGCCGGCGGGAACGCGGTGAATCGGATGATCGACGAGAGCCTCGACGGCGTCGAGTTCGTGGCGATCAACACCGATGCACAGGCGCTGAAGAACTGTGACGCCCACATCAAGCTCCAGGTGGGACGAAAGCTGACCCGCGGACTGGGTGCAGGCGCGCGTCCGGAGGTGGGCCGGCAGGCGATCACCGAAAGCGAGGAGGAGGTTCGGCGAGCTCTGGAGGGGGCGGATCTCGTATTCGTCACCGCCGGCATGGGCGGGGGAACGGGAACGGGAGCGGCGCCGCGGGTCGGGCAGATCGCATCCGAGCTCGGTGCCCTCGTGATCGCGATCGTGACGCGTCCATTCCTGTTCGAGGGAAAGAAGCGGATGCGCCACGCCGAGCTGGGGATGAAGGACCTGAGGCGCTCCGTGGACACCATGATCGTAGTGCCGAACGAGCGGCTTCTCTCGGTCGTCGGAAAGGGAACCACATTCCGCGATGCTCTCAAGAAGGCTGACGAAGTGCTGCTTCACGCGACGCAGGGCATTTCCGACCTGATCAGCGTGACCGGAGAGGTCAACGTGGACTTCGCGGATGTGCGCACCGTGATGTCCAACCGGGGAGCGGCTCTGATGGGCACGGGCGAGGCGACCGGTGAAAACCGGGCCGTCGAAGCGGCTCAGCAGGCAATTTGCTCGCCGCTTCTCGACAATGTATCCATCAACGGCGCCACGGGTGTGCTGGTGAACATCTCGGGTGGACTGGATCTCGCGATCGACGAGGTCACGACGATCAACTCGATCGTGCAGGAAGCGGCAGGTGAAGAGGCCGAAATGATCTTCGGTGCCGTGCACGACCCGGAACTCGAAGGACGCATCCGGGTCACCGTCATTGCGACGGGCTTCGGCGATGAGGCCGAGATGGAGCCGGTCCCGACGCTGAAAGTGGTTCCTCCGGCCCCGGTGAGGGCAGAGGACACCGGCCCGCGACTCGTGAGCATCGCCGGTGGAGATCCCGAGGCGATGGGTCCGGAGACCCGTCAGATTCGTGGAAAGCTCGGGTCTCGCATGCAGCTCGAGGATCTCGAGATTCCGACGTTCATACGACGACAGATGGACTGAGAACGCCTGGGCGGCCAGCAGGCGCAAGGACGACGCTGTGAAACACGTAGACGAGGCGTCGGCAATGGCCGGCGGAGAATCGCCACGTGCGATGGGTCGGGGAGCGATACCGCTCGCGCTCGCCGGTCTCATCGCCGGGGGTATCCTGTTGGCCGTGGGCGTTCTCGCACCCGGCCCCGCGGAACCCGGCCAGCCCGTTCCCGTCGTCGTCGTTCCCGCTCCACTCCCTCCCGTGAGCGAGTACGACACGCTCGGTTCGGGCGAGACCCTCGGCGAGTTGCTGGCCGCAAACGGTCTCGGTCCGGCAAATGTTTACGCCGTAACGGAAGTGGTCCGGGACTTCAAAAGCCCGCGGTCACTCCGCGCGGGTCTGATCGCTCGGTTCACGGCCGATTCGGGGGCCGAGCCGGATCGGATCGTGCTGCAATTGAGTCCCGATTCGCTGCTGGACCTGGTGGCGGCCGATACGACATGGAACGCTGCCGTTCACGAGGTGCCCGTGAGCATCGACACGGTCGTCCTCGCCGGTCTGATCGAATCGAGTCTGTGGTTTGCCGAATTGAGCGGAGATGTCGAGAAGCTGGGCGAGGACGAATTCAGCGAGTACGTTTTCGATCTGGCCGACGTGTTTGCGTGGAAGGTCGACTTTACACGCGACATCAGGCGAGGTGACGCATTTCGAGCGGCGATCGAGAGGGAGCGCAGGCCGGACGGCTCGATTCGCTCGCGTCGCTTTCTCGCCATCGAGCTGCGAAACCGGGACCGTGACTTGCAGGCGATTCCCTTCGAGCGCCCGGACGGACGGCGCGAGTACTTCGACGTGGACGGGGAGGCGCTCAAGGGCGTGTTCCTCAGGTACCCGGTTCCATTCCGGATCACGAGCGGCTTCTCCCGGCGTCGGTATCACCCCGTCTTGAAACGCAACCGGGCTCACCTGGGCATCGACTACGGCGCTCCGCACGGAACACCCGTCAAGGCCACAGCCGCCGGGACCGTGGTCCGAGCCGGTACGTGGGGCAGCTTCGGGCGGATCGTGGAGATCCGACACGTGAAGAACTTCAGCACGCGCTACGCCCACTTGAGCTCCATCGCGAGCGGCGTGACGGTGGGAGCCTTCGTGCAGCAGGGCCAGATCATCGGTCGGGTCGGCGCCACGGGTCTCGCCACGGGTCCTCACCTGCACTACGAGTTCCTTCAGGCCGGCACGCATCGCAATCCGGCGACACTCGACCTTCCATCGGCTGAACGGTTGGAGGACGAACATCTGGGCGCCTTCCGAGCCGAGCGGGACGAGGCGCTCGCACTGCTGGATGCCGTGCCGCTTCCGGTACCGTCGTCCGACGCCATGGCGGGACCGGCGGTCGCCGAATGACCCGGGGCCGGGGATGCCCTCCGGCCCGGTGATCTGGCTACTCGGAGCGGCAGCTGCGGCCGTGGCCGCGACCTGGATCCGATACGGAATTCGGGAGGAACGCGTTCAGGGTCGGCTCATTCCGGCCGTCATCTGGGCCTGCGCCATCTTCCTCCTGCTCTCGGGGCTCTTCCTTCCCCCTCTCCGTACGGGCCCGAAGTCCGTGTCACCGCGAACGGTGCTGCTCGACGTCTCCACCAGCATG
>CBDTXM010000075.1:0-13926 GCA_965364445.1 uncultured bacterium
TTCGAGACCTTGTAGGCGCCGTCGTACTCGCCCACCTCCTCGCCGAGCAGGAAGACGCTGTCGTCGCGCTCCATTTCCTCGCGCAGCGCCCGGTTCAGCGCGTCCCGGTAGGTGATCAGCGCCATGCGTCCCTCCCGTCCGGCCCGCCCCGGTACTCGTCCGAATAGACGTGGGCGTAGATCTCCTCCGGCCCCGGTACCGGGCTGGCTTCGGCGAATTCAGCGGCGGCCTCGACCTCGGCGATGATCTCACGGTCCATCGCCTCGACGTCGTCGTCGGTGAGCACGCCCGCGGCCGTCAGCTGATCGACGAAGGTGTTGATCGGATCGCGTTCCCGCTCCTCGGCCACTTCCTCACGCGTTCGATAGACGCCGTGCGCCGGATCGGACATCGAATGCCCGAGATACCGGTAGGTCTGTGCTTCGATGAAGGTGGGGCGCTTCTCCGTCCGGGCCCGCTCGGCGGCGCGTTCGACGGCCGCGTACACGGCGAGCACGTCCTGTCCATCCACCTGCTCGGCCCGCTTTCCCTCGTAGGCGCAGGCACGGGTGAACAACTGGTCCACCGCCGCGACCCGGTCGATGTCGGTGCCCATTCCGTACGAGTTGTTCTCGACGATGTAGATCACCGGCAGCTCCCACTTGGCCGTCATGTTGAACGCCTCGTGGAAGGGTCCGCCGTTCACGACCGAGTCGCCGAAGAAGCAGAGGCAGACCTGGTCGGTCTGCCGGTAGCGGATCGCGTAGCCCACGCCCGTCGCGATCGGCAGGTGGGTGCCGACGATGCCATGCCCGCCCATGAAGTTCACCGACTTGTCGAACATGTGCATCGAGCCGCCGGCACCGCGCGAGCAGCCATCGATCCGGCCGTACAGTTCGGCCATCACGCTGTTCGGGCTCATGCCGCGAACCAGCGCCTGTGCGTGGTCGCGGTAAGCGGTGATCACGTAATCGTCTTCCCGCAGCGCCCCGATCGCTCCGGCTGCGACGGCCTCCTGCCCGATGTAGAGATGACAGAAGCCGCCGATCTTGCCCATCTGGTAGGATTCGGCCGTCTTCTCTTCGAAGCGCCTCGACAGCAGCATCGCTCGCAGGAGCTCGAGCAGCTTCTCCTTCGGGAGACCGCCCGGCGCTTCGCCGATCACCGTTTCCTCCGTGCTGGCCAAATGCTCCTCCTCAGGCGATTCCGGCGCGCGCGCGGAGCTCTTCGACCTGCTCACGCGCGTGGTAGCTGCTCCGGACCAGGGGCCCGCTCTCGACGTGCAGAAATCCGAGCGCCTCACCGGTTCGCTTCCACTCGGCGAATTCCTCCGGGCCGACGTATCGGTCGATCGGCAGATGCTTCTCGGTGGGTCGCAGATACTGCCCGAGGGTGAGGATCTGGACGCCCGCCTCCAGCGCATCGTCCATGAACCCGCGGATGTCGTCGGCATGCTCTCCGAGCCCGAGCATGATTCCGGTCTTGATCAGGACATCCGGATCGAGACCGCGCGCCGTGCTCAGCACTTCCAGCGAGCGGCGATAGCGCCCGCCGGGGCGGGCTGTCTTATGAAGCCGCTGCACCGTTTCCATGTTGTGATTGAAGATCTCGGGCTTCGCCTCGATCACGCGCTCGATCGCCTCGCCGTCCCCTCGGAAGTCCGGGGTCAGCACCTCGATCGAGCACTCCGGCAGCCGGGCGCGGATCTCTTCGATCGTCCACGCGAAGATCCTCGCGCCGCCGTCGGGGAGATCGTCCCGGTCCACCGAGGTGATGACTACGTGCCGCAACTGCAGCTGCTCGATCATCTCGGCCACGCGGCGCGGCTCGTCTTCGTCCAGCTCCTCGGGTCGGCCGTGCGCGATCGCGCAGTACGGGCAGTTGCGGGTGCACTTGTCGCCCATGATGAGGAAGGTCGCGGTGCCGGAATCCCAGCATTCGCCGATATTCGGGCAGTGGGCCTCCTCACACACCGAGTTCAGGCCGAGGCTTCGCATCATCTGCTTGAGCGCCCTGTAGTTGTCTCCACCGGGAGCCCGGACCTTCAGCCAGCGAGGCTTCTTTTCGGGCCAGGAGGGCGAAGATCCTCCGCAGCCGCCCCCGGGCGCCGGCAAGGCAGCACCATTCCCATCGGGCTGTATGACCTGCAGTTGTCGCATCACACGCTCGTTTCGAATTCGATCGCGCCGACCTGTCGCGGAACGCGCAAAACTACCCGCTGTCGGCGGGTCCGTCCACCGGAGGAGGCAGAGCTTCGCGCCCGTCCGAGCGCAGCCCGTACCCCCGAACTTCCGCCAAGTTGCCCGGCGGCGTGAGGCTGGATATTCTGCTTCGCGCACACGGCGAGAACGCGGATCGTCTGCTCCGCGCTACGCTTAGGAAGATCGACCGCATCGGCAGGGAGACCATGACCTACATCATCACGCAGCCGTGCATCGACACCAAGGACGCCTCGTGCGTGGATGTGTGTCCCGTGGACTGCATCTACGAGGGAGAGGACCAGTACTACATCCATCCCGAGGAATGCATCGACTGCGGGGCGTGCGTGCCCGAGTGTCCGGTCGAGGCGATCTTCCCGGATGACGAGGTACCCGAGCAGTGGACCGAGTACATCTCGAAGAATTACGTGCATTTCGACGTCCCGCCGCCGACCGGCTGACGGGCGGGATTCGAACGCGCGCGCAGCGAGGAGCCGGATGCGGCCGGCTCCCGCGCCGACCCGTCACGTGCGCGAGCCTGATCGCCGTCCTCATCTTCGCCCCGGGAACTGCTGAGCCGGCATCGGCTCAGCAGACACGAGAATCCACCGCCACCCCCCCCGAGCTTCCGATCGGTCGGGACGACCTCGTCCGCATCGAGCGCGATCCGGCGGCCCACACGATCGAGTACATCATCGGACCAGTGCGTCTTGCCCCGGAGATCTCGAACCTTCGGATCCCGGTGCAGATGACGACGCTGCCCCTCGACGGCTGGCTGCATGGCTTCGTGGTGGCGATGCGGGACGGGGAAGGGCTCCCGTTGGCGCCCGATCTCCTGGACCACGTCGTATTCGTCGACCCGGACGACCGCGAGTTGTTCTCCGCGGTCGCCCGACGCGTCTTCGCCTCGACACCCGATATACGCCGTGCGGACATCCCGGGCCTGATCGGCTACCCCGTCGAGGCAGGAGACCGGCTGCTGATCGCCGCCGAATTCCGACCGCCCGCTGAGGAGGAGATCGGCGAGGCGTTCCTGCACGTGACCTTCTCCTTCAGTCTGGAGGGAGAAAACCTGATCGAGCCCCGGAACGTCTATCCGTTCCATCTCGACGTGATGGGATTCGGGAGCAATCGGGCGTTCGTCGTTCCGCCGGGAAAGAGCAGGCGCTCGTGGCAGGGAAGTCCGGCCGTGGAGGGCCGTGTCCTGGCTCTCGGCGGCCACGTCCACGATTTCGCCACCCGACTCCGCCTGTTGAATGTTTCGACGGGGGCCGTTGTCTGGGATGTGGTGCCCGAGTCAAGCCGGGAGGGGCAGGTGGAAGGGATCCCGATCCACGAGATGTGGTGGGGACTCGGCCGTAAGATCTCGCCCGACCATCTCTACCGGATCGAAGTCGAGTACGACAACCCGCATCCGGTTCCGGCACCCGGCGGCGGTAGAGGCGAAATCGGGGGTATCATCCTGGTCGAGAAGGGAATCGCGTGGCCGAAGCTGGACCCGGTCGACCCCGACTATGCCGAAGACCTGGTCAAGTTTCTGGAATCTCGGCGGCCGACCGGTGCAGACGCACTCGCTCCTTGATCAAATACCACTTTCATCTCGCGCCCCGGGATGTTCCGCCCCTGGGAACCCGTAAGGGCGATCGGCTCTGCCACGTGTACAGCGACACCTCGATCCGCGAGCTCTGGGCATGGGGCCGGCAACACGGGTTGAAGCGAGCGTGGGTGGATCGGAAGCACGTGCTTCCGCACTACGATGTGCGGGCCGACCTCGTCGCCGAACACGAGCCCGGTGTCGGACGTGCCGAGCTCGTGGCCGACATCCGGGCCTGGCGGGCCCGGGAGCGGGAGGCCGGAGGGAGGCGACCGCCGGACCGCAGCCGGTCCGACGGCGGTCCGTAGACGGCTACCCCCTGCGACAGGTTAGAGACTAGTTCCCGGCGCCGAAGGAAAGTTCCGGCCGAACCCAGCCCCCGGAATCCTCCGCGCGACGCAGCGTCGGACCCGTCCTTCCCCGCAACTCCTGCATCCGGTCACCCAACCTTGCCTCCAGTTCCGCCTGCCGGCCGTAGAATTCCGCCTCGGTCTTCGCCGCCTGTACGACCAGGTACGCGGGGAGGTCCGCACCAGTCATGTACTGGTATACGCGGAAGCCGTACTCGACACCGGCATCGCGGTTCATGGATATCCAGGCAGGCAGGGAAGCCTCGAATTCCTCGACCATGGAGGGATGAACGAACAGCTGCGTGTAATGCCGGTACGGCATCTCAGCCGTGATCTGGACTCTCTCCGGCAGGTACGACAGATCCGGGCGCAATCCGAGGAAGTACATGTCGCGGCTCGATACGAGCTCTTCGCCCTTCGCCATCAGATCCGCACCCCGGTCGCCAAGCGCGGCCATGGCCGCTCCCCAGCGGGCGTTGAGTCCGGACATCTCGGCGGGACCGCCCGGCGTCACGTAGGCATACCCCAGTCGCTGGCTCTGCACCGTGACCCACGCCACGTCGGAGATGCCGGCTTCGGACATCAACGAGATGTAATCCCGGCTGACCTCCTCGAATGCAGCCTGGTTCGAGATCGGAACGTGCTCGGCGTATACCGTGAGCCATTGCACCTCCGGCTGCTGCGCCTGCACCGGTGCGGCGAAGACCAACATCACCAGCGGAAGAAGAAGGGACGAGATGCGCTTCAAGAAGGCCTCCTTGCGGACGGGACGGGATGAGTGGGGACCGTCCACCATCGCCTGAACCGCCGAACGGGGTCAAGGCAGGGACCGGCCCGGTGGCCGGCCCCGGGGGGATGCGCCGCGATGCCTCAGTACGCCTTGAGATCCTCCAACGCCGCCGCGATGTCCCCCACCTGCGGGAGGATCGCTTCTTCGAGCTGCGGCGCATAGCCCACGAAGGTATCCGTCGAGGCCAGGCGCTTCACGGGAGCGTCCAGCCACTCGAACATCTCTTCCGCCAGGCGAGCGCTGATCTCGGCACCCCAGCCCCACGACTTCGCATCTTCGTGCGCCACGAGCACCCGGTTCGTCTTCTTCACGGAGTCTTCGATGGCCTCCATGTCCAGCGGATTCAGCGACCGCAGATCGAGTACATCCGCCGATACCGGCCGACCCTCCCGCTCGAGCTGCCGAAGTGCCTTGCGGGTCCGCTCCACGAGGGCGCCGTAGGTGACGACCGTGAGCTCCGTGCCTTCCTCGACCAGAGCTGCCTTGCCGAACGGGATCATGTAATCCGGTCCGGGATACCGGCCCTTGTTGTAGGTCTGGCGGTAGAGGTGCTTGTGCTCGAGGAAGAGCACCGGGTCATCGCAGCGGATCGCGGTTCGCAGCAGACCGTTCGCGTCCTCGGCATTCGATGGGCAGATCACGTGCATTCCGGGCGTATGCGTGAACAGAGAGGCGCCGGTCTGCGAGTGATAGACGGCTCCACCGGACAGGTAGCCGCCGTACGTGGTGCGGACGACGACCGGGCAACTGAACGCCCCGTTCGACCGCCATCGCATGGTGGTGATCTCGTTGCGCAGCTGGTGGTAGGCGGGCCAGATGTAGTCGAAGAACTGGATTTCGACCACCGGCTTGAAACCGCGCAGCGCCATGCCGATCGCACGGCCCACGATGTTGGCCTCCGCGAGCGGCGAGTTGAACACGCGGTCCGAGCCGAACTCCCGCTGCAGCCCGGCAGTCACCTTGAACACGCCGCCCTTCCCCTTCACCTCGTCCAGGTAGTCGGCGCGCGAGACGTCGGCCACGTCCTCGCCGAACACGACGATGCGGGGGTCGCGCCGCATTTCGTCACGCATGCAGGCGTTCAGGAGATCCACGACCGTCGTCTCGGTGGCGTCATCTTCGAAGACCGGCTGCGTCGCGAAGGCCTCAACCGTCGGGTCCACTTCTTCCGAAAAGACGTGCACGTAGACGCTCTCCGCTTCCGGCTGCGGCTGCTCGGAGGCACGCTCCGAGGCGTCGGTGATCTCGGCGTCCACTTCCTCGCGGACCGTGGCCAGCATCTCTTCCGTGGCGATTCCTTCGCCCACCAGCCAGGCGGCGAACGTGGAGATCGGATCGCGCTCCGCCTCGGCATCGCGCTCCGCTTCCGGCTTGTACATCCGCTCATCGTCGGACATCGAATGGCTGTAGGGCCGGATCACGTGGGCGTGGACCAGGCCCGGGCCGCGGCGCAGCCGGCAGTGCTCCACGACCTCCGCGAACGCACCGTAGCTCGCGATCGGGTCGGTTCCGTCCACTTCCCGGATCATCAGGTCGGGAAAGCTGGACACCAGCTTCGAGATGCTTCCGCCTGCCGTATTCACTTCGACAGGTACGGATATCGCGTATCCGTTGTCTTCGACGAGGTAGATCACCGGCAGCTTGAGATTGCTTGCCGTATTGAGCGACTCCCAGAATTCGCCTTCCGATGTCGTGCCCTCCCCGGTCGTGACCAGCACGACCTCATCCGACTCGAACCGGACCTCCTCCTCCAGTCCCAGCGCCGCGGCGCGGACGCCGGCCTCGGCGCAGCCGACAGCCTGCAGAAACTGCGTGCCCGTGGGGCTCGACACGGTGACGATGTTGTGATCTGCGTGTCCCCAGTGAGAGGGCATCTGACGCCCGCCGCTGGCCGGGTCGTCGGCCGCGCCGACCCCCTGCAGGAACATCTCGTACGGTGTGACCCCGAGCTGCAGGCAGAGAGCGCGATCGCGGTAATAGCCGAAGAACCAGTCCCGGCCCGGACGCATGGCCATGCCGGCGGCCGTGAGCACCGCTTCGTGGCCGGCGCCACTGATCTGGAAGAAGATCTTCTGCTGACGCTTCATCAGCAGCTCGCGATCGTCGATGCGCCGCGAGGTGACCATCGTCCGGTACATCGCGATCAGGTCCGACGTCCCCAGCCCGAAGTGCTCAGCCACGGCCCGGTCCGTCATGCCTTCAGATGTCGTCGCCATCCGCAATTCATCCTCGGTCCGTTCGGGGCGACATTCCGCCCTCTCCGCGCGAATCCGCGCCTCGTACGAGTCGCGGAACATAATCGGTCCGCGAAGGCCCGACCACTCACGATCGATCGCTTCCGTGCGTCGCGCCAACTCATGGCAGGGAGCCGCTTCCCGCGCCCGGCCGTCAGGTCTACTATTACCTATGGACAGGTTTGAAAGCCCTCCCCGTCTCGCTGCCATCGACGTGGGTACCAACTCGATCCGCCTCGTAGTCGCCGAGGTGGAGAGCCCCGCCACGTACGGCATCCTCGACGACGAACGCGCTCAAACCCGCCTGGGAGAGGGCCTCTACGACACGGGCCGGATCTCGGACGATGCGTTCGAGCGCTCCCTCGCCGTGCTGGGGACGATGAAGGCGATCTCCGAAGGCAACGGGGTGGACGAACTGCGGGTGATCGGGACCAGCGCCCTGCGAGAGGCCGAGAACGGTGACGAATTCGTGCGCGCAGCGCGCGAGCGGCACGGCATCGAGGTCGAGATCATTCCCGCCGACGAGGAGGCACGCCTCGCCTTCCGCAGCGTCAAGAAGCACTTCCCGCTCGACGACGCCCCGACCTCGATCGTCGACATCGGGGGAGGAAGCATGGAGGTGATCCTCGTCGTCGGCACCGTGATCGACGAGGTCCATTCCCTTCGCCTCGGCGCCGTTCGGCTGACAGACGAGTACGTGCATTCGGATCCGATTCGCGAGCACGACTGGAAGTCGCTGCGCAAAGGCATTCGAAAGGAGATACGTCGTCACATCGGGAAGCCCAACTTCACGACTCCGACCATGATCGGAAGCGGGGGGACCTTCTCGGCCCTGGCGGCCATGGCCCAGTTCGAGCGCTACGGGGAGGTGCGGATCACGCACGGATACGTACTCAGCCGCGCCGATGTCGTGCACCTGATGGATCGACTCAAGGAAGTCCCGCTCAAACAGCGCAAACAGATCCGGGGACTGAGCCCAGAGCGGGCCGACATCATTCTTGCGGGGGCCACGGCGATCGAGCGACTGGTCAAGGCCCTCGGCGTGCAGCGGATCATCGTGAACGAGAGGGGAATCCGTGACGGTGTGCTGCTCGAGATGATCGGGCGCCGCTTCCCGGAACAGGCCGAAGGACCGCTGCACGAGAACCGGATGAACTGGGTTCGCACGTTCGGTCGGAAATGTCAGTCGAACGAGCCGCACTGCGAGCAGACGGCACGGCTCGCCGGCGACCTGTTCGATCGGCTGGCCGAGCCATTCGGCCTGGATCCGGCTGACCGTGAGCTCCTCGTCGCAGCCGCACTCCTGCACGACGTGGGATACCTGATCAGCCACGCCAGGCACCACAAGCACTCCTACCACATCATCAGCCAGAGCCGTCTTCCGGGCTTCACCGGGCGGGAGATCGAACTGATCGCCCTGATCGCCCGCTATCACCGGAGGGCCCATCCCAAGAAGTCACACCCGGAATTCGCGCGCCTGTCCGGCGAGGACCGGGACCGGGTTCGGAAGCTCGCCGGGATTCTCCGCATCGTCGATGGACTCGATCGCACGCACGGTCAGACGGTCGAGGAACTCGACGTGCAGGTCGGGAAGGATCGGATCGCGATCGGCGCCAGCGCGCCGGTCAATCCCGAAGTTGACGTGTGGGATGCCAACAGGAAGGCCGACCTGTTCGAGGAAGCCTTCGGTCGGAAGGCGAAGGTCAACTGGGTGCAGAGCGAAGGGCCGCGCGCTCAGGAGAGCCTGGTCCAGGACGGTGCGGCGCAGGCTACGCCCAGTGCCTCCCCGGGGTCAGCGGCTTCCGACGACGGAGACGTGTAGCCTCGAAGTTGCGGGCACCGGCCGCGCCGATGAACCGCTCCTGGCTGCCCATCTCCTCTTGCTGGGTCGAGGGCAACTGCTGCACGCAGCTTCCATCGGGCCGCATCTCCCAGGCCAGCCGGCGGTCCGCCAGCTGCTGGTCGATGACGTAGCGCAGCGTCTGCCGGTGCGCCGGGTCTTCGACGGGGGCCAGCAGCTCCACCCGGTTCTTGAGGTTCCGTCGCATCGCGTCGGCCGAGCCGATCCAGTACTCCTCGTCGCCCCCGTTCCGGAAGTAGTAGATCCGCGCGTGCTCGAGAAACCGGCCCAGAATGCTCACCACCCGTACGTTCTCCGATAGCCCCGGAATGCCCGGTCGAAGCCGGCAGGTGTCCCGAATGATCAGGTCAACGCTCACGCCTGCCTTGGAGGCTTCGTACAGGGACCGCGTTACATCCGGGTCCTCGAGCGCATTCAGCTTGAACTGGATGTGCCCTGGCTCACCGGCCTCCGCGTGGGCAATCTCGCGAGCGATCTTCTCGAGGATGGCGGGCTTCATGATCTTCGGCGCCGGAAGGACCTTCCCATACTCGCGCTTCGGCCGGTATCCCGTCGTCAGGTAGTTGAACAGCTCGGTCAGGTCGCGACCGATCTGCTCATCGCAGGTGAACAGCCCGAGGTCGCAATAGCCCCTGGCGGTCCCCGCGTGATAGTTGCCGGTGCCGACGTGGCAGTAGCGCCGGAGCCCGTCGTAGTCCTGGCGCACGACCATGATCGACTTGCAGTGCGTCTTCAGCCCGAGCACGCCGTACGTAACGTGGATGCCCGCCGCTCCGAGCTTGCCGGCCCAGCGGATGTTGGCGGCCTCGTCGAAGCGCGCTTTGATCTCCATCACCACGGCCACCTGCTTGCCGTTTCGCGCGGCTTCCATCAGGTATTCGATCGGCTTCGATTCCGCCGAGGTACGGTAGAACGTCATCTTGATCGCGCGCACCTTCGGATCCGCGGCCGCCTCCTTGAGGAAACGCTCCACCGAGGTGTGGAATGACTCGTACGGGTGGTGAACCAGCACCGATCCGGCGTCCCGGATGATGTGGAAGATGCTCCGGTCATCGACGAAGGCCGGGTTGTCGACCGGGTGGTGCGGCTCGTAGCGGAGCTCGGCGTCCTCGATCGAAGCCAGCTCCATGAGGTCCCGGAGCGCCAGCATGCCCTCGACCTCGAAAACGTCCTGGGCCTCGTCGAGGCCCAGTTCGGCGGCCAGCATGCCGCGGTGACGAGAGTTCATGCCCGCCCCGACCTCGAGGCGTACGATCGGAGCAAATTTCCGGTAGCGCAGCTCGGTCTCGATCATCGAGAGCAGATCGTCCGCCGTCTCCTCGTCCTGCTCCGTATCCGCGTTGCGGGTCAGCCGGAACTGCTCGCAGCTCTCGACGACCATCCCCGGGAACAGCAGGTCGAGGTTGCCCTCCATCACGCTCTCCACCGGCACGTAGTCCTCGGAATCGCGCAGCCGGATGAATCTCGGCACGCCGGGGCCGAGCGGCACCTTCACACGTGCCAGCGACTCGAGGTCGTCGTCCGGGTAGTGAAGCGTGACCAGCAGGTTGAGCGAAAGATTCGAGACGAACGGAAACGGGTGGGCCGGGTCGGTCGCCTGCGGAGTGACGAGCGGGAAGACGTTCTCGAGGTAGTACTGCCGGAGCCACTTCTGTTCGTCCTCTCCAAGTTCCTGCCAACCACGAACCCGGATGCCGTGCTCCTCGAGCTCCCGGAACAGGCGACGCGCCAGCACGCGCTTCTGCGTCACCTGCTTTCGCACCTGAGCGTAACTCTCTTCGATCTGCTCCCGCGGCGTGCGGCCGTCGGGGCTGAGTCGCTTCACACCGGCCTCGAGCTGCTGCTTCAGACCGCCGATCCGCTTCATGAAGAACTCGTCGAGATTCGAACTCACGATCGAGAGAAAGAAGAACCTCTCGAGCAGAGGCGTGCGGTCATCTTCGGCCATTGCAAGCACACGCCAGTTGAATCCGAGCCAGGTGAGCTCACGGTTCAGATACAGCTCGGCGCGGTCGAGATCCCAGCCGCCACCCGGATCCGGATCGGGTACGGGGCGCCCCTCTCCCGGCGAGATGAACGCCATCCGCTCCACCGCGGGAGCATGCGTGTCGGCGACCAACTCGGCGGTCTCGGCAGAGAACCGGCCGGCCAGCAGCGCATCGGCGGCCTCCGCCGCTGCCGCTGCTTCCGCTGAGGCGGGCGAAACGGGCGGCGATCCGTTCTCGGAGGCTGTCCGTTCCCTTGCTGTCGAGTCGTCCATGCTACGCGAGCTGCTCATCATCTCCCTACCGGGCGAGGTTCACGTTCAAGTAGTCCGGATCGTCCGTCACCTCCCGGACGATCAGTGGCTCGAGCCAGTCCGGCGGCCTGCTCGTCTGGTCGGCGCTCGCGAGCTCCACCTCCGCCAACCACAGATCGCGGTCGGTAAACCCGTCAACTTCCCAGACCAGCCCGCCAGCCGCGAAGCGATAGCGATTCTTGGTCAGTCTTCGGCCCTCGGTGAGCGGCCAGAGCCTCTCGAACAGCTCCGGCTCAATCTCCTCCTGGACCTCGGTCCGGACCAGCCCGCTTCCGAGCTTGATACTTCGCACGTGCAGAATCCGGTCCGCTTCGGTGATCCTGCGCAGACGTTCCTGGATCCGGTCCCCGGGCAGATAACCCTGCTCGATTTCCCGGGCCGATCGGCCCTGTATGACCTCGGGCGGTCCGGAGAGAAGATACTTCCGTTCGATCTCGAGCGGGTCGGGTGTTGCATCGGCGAGACGCCGACGGATCGCCTCTACGGCCGTGAGGAATTCGCCTCTCGCGGGCCCCTGCCAGCCCGCCTGGAATTCGGCGAATTTTTCCGCCTGTTCCTGTCGAAGCAGCGCCCCGAGAACCGCGTCTCCCGGACTGAGCGAATCCTCCGATCCGTCGCCGGAAAGGTCCGATGCCCGCACCCGAAGCTCGAGCAACTGGGCGTCCCGCAGATCCCCGAGCGCATCCTGCAGGCCCTTGAGGCGATCCACGAGGGCGTCCACGCCCTCGATCTCCGTGGCCAGTGGCTCGACCAGATACCGGAGGTGCTTGCCTCGAATCCGGGTGGCGTGCACGGCGTCGTGGTCCTCGGGCGTGTGAATCTCGGCGACGGCCTCCGCCAGGTCCTCTGCGTATACCGGAAACAGCCGATACAGAACGGCCGCGAAGCTGCGCTCCTCTCCAGGTCGGGTCGGCTGGTCGGGCAGGCCGAACGAGCCGAGCCGGGTCCGCAGCCGCTTCTCGATCTTCCGGAACCGGGGGCCGACCGAATCGAGCACGGCTCCGTACCCCGCATCGCGTTCCTCTCGCAGTTCCGCCGCGAGCCGCTCGACCATCGGACCCTCGGAGGGAGCGAGATCCGCCTCTACGGATTCCAGCCATGCCAGCAAAACCTCTGCATCGCGACCGCCTCCCGTCTTACGGGTCAGCTTTCGGATCGCGCGACGGTCCTTCCTCCGTACTTCCGGCTCCAGAAGGGGACGGTACGCCTTGAGAATCGTGCGCAATCTCCGGAGGCTCACGCGGAAGTCGTGCAGTGCCTCGTCGTCGTCGCCCGCGTCCATCCGGGCGAGCGCCTCCCTCGCGCTGTCGAGATGCCCGAGCGCGATACGACGGATGCTCTCGGTGGCCGGCGCTTCGAGAAGACCGCTCTCCCGCTGCTCCGGCGCAGTCATGCGAGGCCTCCGAGTGTCCGCAGATGGGAGGGAGCGAGGTGCCAGTGCAGTATCGCCCTGCCCGGCTCGATCCTGTCCGGGAACTCCATCAGGCAGGCGCCACCCTTCTTGAACACCATGAAGTCGGCCGACGGCCCGGCCAGCAGCCAGCTCGCCCACTCGCCGAGATAGGGCTCGTGCCCGACCACAACGACGAGCCCGCTGTCCGACGCAATGCGGTACCAGGAGAGGAACGCGTCGGCCGGACCCATCGCGAGCATCTCGACCTCTTCCACCGATGTTCCTCCGAATTCCTCGGAGATGATGTCGGCCGTCTCGGCCGCCCGAATCAGTGGACTCGTGGTCAGCAGATCGATCTCGTCGATCAATGACCGAAGGCCCTTCGCGGCAAGCTGCATCCTCCGCCGCCCCTTCTCGGTCAGAGGACGATCGCCGTCATTTCTACCGGTGCGGGCAAAATCGTCACGCTCCTGCGCGATCGCATGTCGCACCAGCAACAGCCTGGCCGTGGGTGGGTAGTGCACCGGCTCCTCCCGGGCTCTCGTCTATACGTTCAGCCGAATCGGCGTCTCCACGCACGGAGCGCTTCCTGTTGAACCGTTCAATATAGGGTATCGAGGGATGGAGGAGGGTGGCCGCAGGGATCCGTGACACGATCGTTACATGTGAGCCCTGGTCGAGCGGCACTTCCAGCGGGCCGCGGGGTCCTGTACTTTGGTCGGCCCGTTGCTGGAAGAGCGCACTTGGGGCCGTAGCTCAGTACGTTGCTTTTCGCGCCTGTGGCGCAAAAAGGCCGCAAAACGGGTCGCTCCTTCGTCGCGACGAGGGAGAGCATTGGGGCCGTAGCTCAGTGCGTTTCGCGGCTGCGCCGCAAAACGGGGCTGCGCGCGACGGTGACACCGTAGACATTGGGGCCGTAGCTCAGTTGGGAGAGCGCCTGCTTTGCAAGCAGGAGGTCACCGGTTCGATCCCGGTCGGCTCCACTTACTCCACAGCAGACAAGCGTTTGCCCACGGTTGCGACCGTGCTACGTTTGTGGTGCGCCCCTACCATGTATTGCCCCGGACCGGGTGAGGTTATCTCCCGGTCGGTGAAGCACATACCACTGACAGCCCTATTGGATTACATCTCGGAACGGTCGTCATTTGCACGGCCGCATCGGCTGTCGATTAGGAGTTAGGAGTACGAGTCGAGTGAGCCGGGATGAACCTAAAACGGTGTTGGTGCC
>CBDTXM010000076.1:0-13917 GCA_965364445.1 uncultured bacterium
AATCCGACGGATCGGCGCAGCAGCGGTCCCTCGCTGACTTCGCAGGGTGACGGACTCGAAATCCATCGGCGACCGGAACCCCGGCCCGGCGAAGTCCGGATTCTGTCGTGGCCACGCAACAGCGGGCTTCACTGCCCGTTTGCCCGATACGACGAATCCAGGTCGGGTCGCCGGGCGAATTACTGCATAAGTACGCCACGATCCGGGCGCGCGATTCCCGGCCCGGGTTCTGATTGTCGGATCTGGCCCGTCTATTGTACCTCAGCCCGCCGACTGACGAAGAATTCGGATGGGCATTCACGGGGGACGCAAACTCATGTGTGGAATCGTCGCATACGTCGGCGCCGGCGAAGCAGCTCCGATCCTCCTCGCGGGACTCGAGCGCCTCGAGTACCGGGGGTACGACTCGGCCGGACTGGCCATTCAGAACGGACAGGGCCTCGAGGTCCGCCGCGTCGCGGGCCGGATCGAAGGGCTGAACCGGGCCGTCCTCGAACGTCCGGTCACCGGTTCATCAGGGATCGCGCACACCCGCTGGGCGACCCACGGGCCGCCCACGGAAGCCAACGCGCATCCCCACATCGATACGGCCGGCCGGATCGCCGTCGTCCACAACGGAATCATCGAAAACGCGGACCTGCTCAGAGAGCAGCTTCGGCGGCGGGGACACGAGTTCCGCTCCGATACCGACTCGGAGGTGCTCGCGCACCTGATCGCCGAACAGAAGGAGCCCCCGCTCCAGCTCGCCGTCGCCCGGGCCCTCAAGCTGATCGAAGGAACGTTCGGGATCGCGGTGATCTCGGCCGACGAACCGGGCCGGATCGTCTGCGCCCGCCGGGGCTCTCCCCTGATGATCGGTCTTGGACGGGGCGCGATCTATGCCGCGTCCGACGCCTCGGCGATTCTGCCCTACACTCGTCGGGTGCTCTACCTGGACGATGGCGAGATGGCCGTATTCGATGCCACCGGCTGCGATATCGTGTGCACGGAGGCCCTGACACGGGTGGACAAGCCGATCCAGGAGATCGAGTGGGATCTCCAGGAGGCTGAGCGGGGCGGCTATACGCACTTCATGCTCAAGGAAATCCACGAGCAGCCCGAGACGATCGCCCAGACCATGCGCGGCCGCATCGTGCCCGGATCGACCGGCGTCAGGCTGGGCGGGCTCCGCGATGTCGGCCCACAGCTCCGTGAGGCCAAACGGGTCATCTTCACCGCCTGCGGAACCTCCTGGCACGCCGGGGTGATCGGCTCCTATCTGCTCGAAGAGATGTGCCGACTGCCGGCGACCGTGGAGTACGCTTCCGAATGGCGCTATCGCGATCCGGTGCTCGAGGAAGGCACGATCGTGATCGGGATCTCGCAGTCGGGCGAGACCGCCGACACGCTTGCCGCACTGGAGATGGCGAAGGAGCGCGGCTGCACGACACTCGGAATCGTCAACACGGTCGGCAGTTCTGTGGCGCGGCTCACGGACGCCGGGGTCTACCTGCACTGCGGACCGGAGATCGGGGTCGCGTCCACCAAGGCATTCACCTCTCAGGTCACGGCCCTCATCCTGTTCGCGCTGTGCATGGCCGACAAGCGGGGCGTGATGAGCGAACAGGAGATACGCTCCTGGATCGAGGCGCTTCAGACGCTTCCGAGCCAGGTGGAAGAGGTCCTCGAGCAGGCTGAGGAAATCGAGGCGATGGCGGGCCGCCTGGCTCACCATGACAACTTTCTCTACCTCGGTCGTGGATACAGCTACCCCGCGGCACTGGAGGGAGCTCTCAAGCTGAAGGAGATCAGCTACGTACATGCCGAGGGCTTTTCGGCGGCCGAGATGAAGCACGGTCCAATCGCCCTGATCGACGAGAACATGCCGGTCGTGGTCGTCGCCCCCCGAGATGGCGCGTATACGAAGGTCAAGTCGAACATGCAGGAGGTGAAGGCGCGGGGTGGACGGCTGATCGCGGTGACCACCCATCCGAACGGAGTAGCGGATCTCGCCGACGAGGTGATCTTCGTTCCCCACTCCAAGGACGGGCTGCTGCCGATCCTGACCAGCATTCCGCTTCAGCTGCTGGCTTACCACATTGGGGTCATCCGGGGCTGCGACGTCGATAAGCCCCGGAACCTGGCGAAGAGTGTCACGGTGGAGTGAGCGGCCGCTGCCGGCCGCCCCGATTCGCAGGCCATGGGGAGACAGATTGAAGATCGTACACATCGTCGGGGCACGTCCGAACTTCATGAAGATCGCACCCATCATGCGAGCCTTCGACCGGACCGGCGAGACCGAACAGGTCCTCGTTCACACGGGCCAGCACTACGATGAGGAGCTTTCGAAGTACTTCTTCGAGGACCTCGAACTGCCCCGCCCGGACGTCGATCTCGGAGTGGGATCCGGTCCGCACGGCCTGCAGACCGGCCGCGTGATGATCGCGCTCGAGCCCGTCCTGGCTCGCGAACGGCCGGACTGGGTGTTCACGGTCGGCGATGTGAACTCCACGGTGGCGGCCGCGCTCGTGGCGGCGAAGCTCGGGATTCGAGTGGCCCACGTGGAAGCCGGGCTGCGCAGCGGCGACTGGACCATGCCCGAGGAGATCAACCGCGTGGTGACGGATCGCCTCAGCGATGCGCTGTTCACCACGGAGCCCTCGGCGAGCGAGAATCTTGCCCGTGAAGGGGTGCCCGAGGAGCGGGTTCACTTCGTGGGCAACGTGATGATCGACACGCTCGATCGGCACCGGGACCGCGCGGCGGCGCTTCGAGTGCCCGAGAATATGGGCCTCCGTCCGGGCTCGTACCTGCTGGTGACGTTGCATCGTCCCTCGAACGTGGACGATCCGGACCGGCTTTCGGGACTGCTGCTGGCCCTCGGCGAGATCGTCGCCGGCACGGAGTACCCCGTCCTCCTGCCTGTACACCCCCGAACGTCGGCCCGTATTCGGGAACTCGAACTCGAGTCGCTGCTGAAGCCTCTGACGATCCTGCCGCCGCTCCGTTATCTGGACTTCCTGGGCCTCATGCAGGACGCGGCGGGCGTGATCACCGATTCAGGCGGAATCCAGGAGGAGACGTCGGTCCTGGGCGTGCCCTGCGTGACGGTCAGGCCGAACACGGAACGACCGGTGACGCTGACGCACGGAACCAACAGGCTGTTCGACGGAGACCCGCATCTTCTGCTGGACGTGGTCCGTGAGGCGCTGATCGACGAGCGACCCGCGGAGCGTCCTCCTCTCTGGGACGGGCATGCAGCCGAACGGATCGCGGCGATCACGCTGCAGCTGGAGGAGAGCCACGCGTAGGCACTGCCGCCCCGCACCTGACGCAGGTATCCGCCGAATCCTTCGCCTCCGAACAGCCTCAGTCGCGTCCTGCACGACCGAATCGCGCCCTGCAAAAGGGAGCGCCGGTCTCTCGTGATTCACGGGACGGATCCCGGCTCCCTCCCGGCCTGAAGCTCCGGCCGCACGAGCGTTCTCTGCGACGCTCGAGCTCGACGACAGGTCGGTCGAACTGTGCAGTAAGCGCGAATCGACGACGGCTCCGTATTGCCCGAAAAACTGCTCGATTCGGCCGGATTGGGGTCGAGTCCGGCACCCTCACCGGCAAAATGCGACAGGTCACTCCCGTGGCGAATTCCCCACAGCGACTTCTTCGATACTGACGCTTTTCCGCCACACGGGTCCGGGATTTGCCGACTCCCGGCGTGACGCCCCGCGCCCTGGCACGGGACCCGATCGACCTCGAAGGCGCCCGCCGAACGGCGCCTGGGAGACGGCAGCCGAAGTGAGCGAGTCCTACGAACTGGAACAGGAGATCCTCGAGGAAGCGCAGGGGGCCGACCACGCCGGAGACCCGGAAGGGAATCCGCTCGCGCTCGACCCCGCGATCCTCAAGACGATCGACATACTCGTCGTCGACGACGAGCCGAGCATCCTCGAGAGCTGCGAAACGGTCCTGGCCGCCGAGGGCTACGACGTAGAGGTGGAACGGCGCGCCGAGGAGGCGTTGCGGCGGGTCAGGTCGCAGGAATTCGACATCGTCCTGATCGACCAGAACATGCCGAACGTGCACGGCCTCGACATTCTCGCCGAGGTACGGAAGCGCAATCCCGACACGCTCGCGATCGTGATGACCGGCCATGCGACGGCCGAAAGCAGTGTGCGGGCGATGCAGGCCGGCGCGTGGGACTATCTGCCGAAACCCTTCACAGCCACCCAGTTGCTCGTGCTCGTGGGCCGGGCCGCGTTCACTCTCCTGCGAACACGGAAGATCTCCACGCCGACCGAACGGCAGGGCGTACTCGTCGAGAAGGGCGCGCAGATTCTCGGGGTGTCCAAGTCGATGCGCGAGGCCGTGGCCAAGGCGCTGAAGGTGGCGCCCACCGATGCCTCCGTCTTCATCACCGGGGAGAGCGGAACCGGGAAGGAGCTGTTCGCGCAATACATCCACCGGGAGAGCCGGCGTTCACGGCGGCCGTTCATGGCCGTGAACTGTGCGGCCCTGCCGGGCGAGCTCCTCGAGTCGGAGATGTTCGGGCACAAACGAGGCGCGTTCACGGGTGCGGTCCGCGACAAGCCGGGTCTTCTCGAGGTGGCCGACGGGGGTTCGTTCTTCCTGGACGAGCTGGCCGAAATGCCGATGCCCCTGCAGGCGAAGCTGCTTCGCGTGCTCCAGGATGGCGTGCTGCGTCGGGTGGGGAGCGAAAAGGACGACGCCGTCGTGAACGTGCGATTCATCTCGGCCACGAACCGGGAGCCCGAGCAGGCCCTCGAGGATGGGGTCCTGAGGCACGATCTCTATTATCGGCTGCGCGTGGTCCCGATTCGGCTTCCGGCGCTCCGCGAGCGCCCGGAGGACATACCCGTACTGATCAAGCACTTCGTGTCGCATTTCTGGAAGCGGCACCAACTCGGCGGCGACGAGCCACCGCGATTGTCACGGGAGACGCTGGAACGGCTGGTGTCATACGAGTGGCCGGGCAACGTGCGCGAATTGCAGAACGTGATCGAAAACCTCGTCGTCCTCTCGGATCCGAACGAGGAAATTCCCGCCGACCGGCTCTCCATGCTGGGCGGAATGGAAGCGGTCGGAGAGACCACGGTCAGCGGATTCGCGTCCGTGGATGTCGGACAGCCGTTCCACGATGCGAAACAGGAACTCGTCGATCGATTCGAGCGCGAGTACCTGTCCCAGCTCATCGCACGCACCGGTGGCAACATGTCGGAAGCCGCACGACAGGCGGGCATAGACCGCACGACGTTGTACCGGCTGATGGACAAGCACAATCTCGCGAGAGAGGCCTTTGCGTCCTGACGACCGACGGGACCGGACGCTCCCTCCCGCGATCGGAGAACGATCGGGAGGCGGGCGAGACGGAGGACAGCTGGAACCGGGCGGCTCGTGGAGTCCGGGTCTGGCCGTCGAGGGGGCTCCGTCTCGCCTGCAACCCGCGATGCGATTTCTCGCGCGAGCCCTCGATCCGGGCTTCGCTCCATCCGGAAGAGAATCCGATGCGCAGACGGAGAAGGCCGAGCTGGCCCGGCTCACCCTCGACGACCTCGGCGAAGCACTGGCGTACATGCGCGCAGGATTGCTGCGCGACATGGAACGCCAGGACCCCGCCACCTACGGGCTACGGTCGCGGCGCCATGCCGATCTCGATGCCGCCACCCTGGAGGCGGCATCGCAGATCCTGGAGCGGCACGGCGGCCGCCAGAGACGTTTCCTGCAGGACATCTCGCACGACCTGCGATCGCCTCTCAACTCGATCCTGTTTCTCGCCGACGCCCTGCGCAGCGGACACAGCGGACCACTCAATCCGATTCAGGCCCGCCAGGTCGAAGTCCTGTTCATGGCGGCCGTGACACTGGTCAAGATGGTCAATGACGTGATCGACTTCGCGCGTCTCGGAACCGACGCGCCCCTCGTGGCGACCCGGACACCCTTCTCGCTGGAGTCCGTCCTGACCGACGTCAACGGTCTCGTGGGTCCCGTGGTCGCGCACAACGGGGTCGATCTGAATCTCGAGATGCGAGCTGCGGGGCTGCGCACGGGCGACGCCCAGGTGGTGAACCGGGTGTTGCTGAATCTGGTCTCCAACGCCGTTCACGCGCTTCCTGACGGCGGTCGGATCGACGTTACGTTCGAGGATACGGACGACGGCAGCCTGCACCTTGAGGTCCGGGACTCCGGGACCGAGGCTCCCATCGAGAGGATCCGCGCCGCGCTGGAATCGGATGATCCGGATCGCCTGGCAGGAGAGACACGAGGCTGGACGCATGGTCTCGGCCTCTCGATCAGCGCACGGCTGGTCCGGGCTGCCGGTGGCTCGATCTCGATCGGCCAGACGCCGGTGGGCGGTGCGAATTTCGCCGTGCTTCTTCCGTTCCCGCCACTCTGAGGCTGCTCCCCGTCCCGAGCGCTCCGACTCAGTGGACCAGGAACGTGGGAACGGAGGCCGCGTCCATGATCTCCTCCGTATGCGATCCCAACAGCAAGTCGTGGATTCGTCCGTGCCCGAAAGCGCCCATGAACAGGCCGTCGATCTTCCATCTTCGGATCGCTTCATCGACGGCGTTGCCCGGTTCCGCGTCCAGGCGTACCGATTCCCACGCCACGTCGTGATCGCTGCAGAGGCGGTGGGCAGGCTCGAGCCATGCGTCCGCTCGTTGCTCGCCCGCGGTGAGGAGATGAATCCGCGCTTCCGTGGCTACGCAATACCGTATCGCCAGATCGAGAGCTCGCACCGATGCCTCGCGGCCGTCGAGGGCCACCATGACCGTCAGGGGAATGCCGGAGGAAGGTGCTGCGCCGGCTACCAGGACAGGGTGGGTGGCGTGACGCAGCACCCTGACGAGCGTGCTGCCGATCGGGTGGATGCCGAATCCGGCATTTTCTCCCCGCCGACCCATTACGACGAGGTCGGCCGAGCGACCGGCCTCCGAGATCGCCTCTTCAGCGAGTCCTGTCACCTGCCGGCGCTCGAGGCTCGTGCTACCGGCTGCTGCGGCCCGGGCTTCGAAACGGTCCAGCTCGGACCGACTCCGCTCGTTCCACGTCTGGATGACCTCGGCCCGAAACGGACGGGCATTGGTCTCGCCCCAGATCGGGGCCAGCGCCTCGATCGCCGGACCCTCGATCGATCTGCTGTCGATGACGAACAGTGCCGTGAGACGGGACTCGAAACGCACGGCCAGCCGGATGGCGAGGTCGGCCGCATTCCGGGAATCGGCTGAGCCGTCGAGCGCGACGACGATCCGTTCGAACATGCATTCCTCCCGGATGTCCGGGATCGGCCGACGGCAGAACGCGTACGCCCTTCAGGTCAGGTGCTGACCTCCGTCGACCCGAATAATCTCTCCAGTAACATACGTGGCGTCGGCCAGATACAGAACCGCCTCGGCTACGTCCCGAGGTGATCCGACTCGACCGAGCACTGTGCGCTCCGCCGCCCGCGCCTGATACGTCTCCGAGTCTTCGCCCGCGGGCAGAAGCACCGGACCCGGGGCCACCCCGTTGACGCGAACGGTGGGCGCGAAGGCCCGGGCCAGACCGCGCGTGACACTGGCCAGTCCCGCCTTGGTTGCCACGTACGGCACGTAGCCGGGCCATGCCTCATCTGCCCCCGTGTCGATCAGGTTCACGATCGATCCTCCCCGCGCGGCTGCCATGTGCCCGGCTGCCTCGCGCGCGCAGAAGAACGGCGCGCGCAGATTCACGGCGAAAAGGTGATCCCACTCCGCCGCCGATACCGTGTAGGGGTCGTGCCGGGGGAAGATGGCCGCGCTGTTCACCAGCAGATCGAGGTGCCCGAGGGCCTTCACCGCGTCAGAGATGAGTCGCTCCGCTGCGGAGACCTCGGAAAGGTCGGCCTCGAGTGCGACACCTGCGGTACCGAGGTCTTCCAGCTGTCGGACCACCTCGGACGCCTCCGCATCGGAATTCCGGTAGTGCACCGCCACGCTCCACCCGGCCTCACCCAGAGCGAGTGCGATGGCTCGTCCTACCCGGATCGCGCCTCCCGTGACCAGTGCCGTCCGCGGGTTCTCCCTTCGATCGTGCAAACGAATCTCTCCTCGATGGTGCAGGCAGCCGATCCGGCCTGTCCGGTTCTTCGTGTGCGCTCGCTCGGCACGTCGACTCCGAATTGTCTCGCCGGCCGGACAGTATCGCCAGCCCCGCCGTCGGGGCGGACGCCGTGACTTGCGTCCCGGGTCACGAGAGGGCTACGAGTATCATGAGCCGAAATGCCCCGCAGATGAAACTTTTCGAGGCCGATTCCGAACTACACAGGGGCGGACGCGACACAGCCCGACGAACCCGAGCCGGTCAGAGGCCCGATGAACGAGATTCTGCGCAAGGAAATCTGGAGGAAGCTGGACTCTCTCCCGGATGACAAAGCCTACCAGGTGCTGGACTTCATCAACTACCTGAAGTCGCAGTACGGAGAGGATGAGTTGCCCAGCTCCGGCATCCAGAAGCTCGGAGAGATGTTCCAGGACACGATGCGCAAACGTCGCGTCCCGGCCTCGGCGATTCGCGAAACCATGAAGGTGATGGGAGCGGCGGACCGTGTGCTCGGGCATGTCCGGGCCGCGGGGAAGGAATTCCTCGTAGAGCTGGAGGGGAGCCGTCCGGAGCCCTCGGCGCCGACCCGGAGAGACGCCGATCGCGAGCCCCCGGAGTCACGCGAGATCGCCGTCGAATAGTTGACTGCCAGTGCAGGGCGCTCTACCCTTTCGCGTTCGTGACGACGCCGAGCAGGTGACCCCGCGAGCACGAACCGCGTGAGGCCTTCACCCACCTCGGCCTCGTGTATCGGGCGCGCTCAGCGCGCCGCACCGTCGACGGCCGGGTACCGCCAATGACCGAACGCTCGATTCCCGAAGCGCTGACCTTCGACGACGTACTCCTGGTGCCCCGCAGGTCCCGAGTTCACCCGGCCGAGGTGAGCGTCTCGTCCCGGCTCACGCGCGACATCCAGCTGTCGGTTCCGCTGGTCTCCGCAGCGATGGACACCGTCACCGAACACCGCATGGCGATCGCGATGGCGCGGGAAGGCGGCATCGGGATCATTCACAAGAACATGTCGGTCGATTCCCAGTGCGCGCAGGTGGACCGGGTGAAGCGCTCCGAGAGCGGCATGATCCTCGATCCGATCACGCTCGGCGCCGATGCGCGGCTCCGTGAGGCCACCGCGCTGATGCGGGAGTATTCGATCAGCGGGGTCCCGATCGTGGACGGTGAGGGAAGACTGGTCGGTATACTCACCAACAGGGACCTGCTGTTCGAGAACGACCTCGACCGTCCGATCAGTGAGGTGATGACGAAAGAGGGTCTGGTCACGGCCCCCGTAGGGACCTCCCTGGAAGATGCCGAACAGGCGCTGCACCGCCACAAGATCGAGAAACTCCCTGTGGTCGATTCCGACGGTCGGCTGCGAGGGTTGATCACGGTCAAGGACATCTTCAAGCGCCGCGCACACCCGAACGCATCGAAGGACGAGCATGGCCGACTCCTCGTGGGAGCGGCCGTCGGAGCAGCCCGGGAAGACCTCGAGCGCGCCCGTGAACTGGTAGGAGCGGGGGTCGATGCCCTGGTCGTGGACTCGGCGCACGGGCATTCCGATGGAGTGCTCGGCGCCGTCGAGCGCATCCGTGCCGCGCTGCCGGACGTGCAATTGATCGCAGGCAACGTGGCCACCGAAGACGGTGCGAGGGAGATGGTCGAGCGGGGCGTGGACGCGGTAAAAGTCGGAATCGGACCGGGCTCCATCTGCACCACGCGAGTCGTGACCGGAGTCGGCGTTCCCCAGATCACCGCGATCATCGAGGCCGTAAGGGGCGCCGGCGATGTGCCGGTGATCGCAGACGGCGGGATCAAACAATCGGGCGACATCGTAAAAGCGCTTGCAGCGGGTGCGTCCAGCTGCATGCTGGGCTCGATGCTTGCAGGTACGGAAGAAAGCCCGGGGGAGTCGTTTCTCCTCGAAGGGCGGAGATTCAAGCTGATTCGTGGCATGGGCTCGCTGTCCGCGATGGAAGAGGGCTCTGCGGATCGCTATTTTCAGGAGGACACCGAACGGCGCAAGCTGGTCCCCGAGGGGATCGAAGGCAGGGTGCCATACAAGGGACCCGTCGCCGACACATTGTTTCAGCTGGTCGGCGGATTGCGCAGCGGTATGGGATATTGCGGCGTAGAAGACGTCGAAGGACTCCGGACCCGGGCGGAGTTCGTGCGCATGACGTCGGGTGGGTTGCGCGAATCGCACCCGCACGACGTCGTCATCACGCGCGAGGCTCCGAACTACCGGCTGTAGTCGAAACCGCGACTCCGTCCGGACAGAAGGAGCGAGCCGGGCGAAATCGCGCATGGCGCGCTCGACGGCCCTACAGGAGGCAATGCGTGATGGATCTCGAGTTCGTGGGTGACAGGTTCAGCCGGGTGAAAGGGCGATTCCGTCCCGCCCGTTCGGCAATGCTGTTGACGTTGCTCGGGATCGCGGCCTGCTCCGGACGCACCACACCGCAGCTCTCACCGGTTTCAGCGGTCGATTCGGACGCGGCTGCCGCCACCGCTTCCGAAGCACCGGGGACGGTTCCTGCTCGCACTCTCGGCGAGCTCACAGCAGAAGCGCTCGAAGCCTGGGACGGGGATTCGCCGGGCTTCCAGGACGACGTCCTTGCACTTGACGAGGACGATCGTCGCTCCTTCTACCACATCTATGGCAGCGATCCCCTCGGTCTGTCCGAGCGCGCTCTGACGCTGGCAGAGCGTAACGAGATCCCGCTCGAGATGAACGAGCACGTGGAGCGCTGGATCGACTTCTTCACGACCGGCAAGGGGCGAACTCGATTCCGGATCTACCTCGAACGGGCGGGGGCGTACGATGAGATGATCCGCCGCAGGCTGCGTGAGGCGGGCCTTCCGGAGGATCTCATCTATCTCGCGATGATCGAGAGCGGGATGAACCCGAACGCGTACAGCCGGGCCCACGCGGTGGGTCTGTGGCAGTTCATCCGCGGCACCGGACGACTCTACGATCTCGAGATCGGGTACTGGCTCGATGAGCGTCGCGACCCCTTCAAGGCTACCGATGCTGCCGTCGCACACCTCAGGGACCTGTACGACGATTACGGGTCCTGGTACCTGGCGGCAGCCGCATACAACGGCGGCCCCGGCAGGGTGAACCGGGGCATCTCCCGCACGGGGTCCACCGATTTCTGGGATCTGTCGGACGCGAGGGTGCTCAGAAGCGAGACCCGCAACTACGTGCCGAAGCTGATCGCCGCCACGACAATCGCAAAGAACCCCGAGCAATACGGGTTCGATGACGTCGTGCCGCATCCGCCGCTCGCGTTCGACGTGGTCGAGGTGCCGGACGCCACGAGTTTCGACGTCCTCGCCGAGGCAGCGGGAACGACGGAAGACGAGATTCGGCGGCTCAACCCCCAGTATCCGCGCCGCGTCACGCCACCGGACATGCGCGCCGAAGTGCGGGTTCCTCCCGGCACCGCCGCGACATTCACGACGGCGTACGCACAGGTGCCCGCATCCGAGCGGGTGACCTGGCTCGAACACGTGGTGACGCGTGGCCAGACGCTGTCGCACATCGCAGATCGTTACGGAGTGTCGATCACCGCGATCCGCGCGACGAACAACAACGTGAATCCTCGCCGCCTGCAGATCGGCCAGAAACTGATCATCCCGCGCTCGGGTCGGGCCCGCGCACAGGTAGCGAGCGCCGCGCCGGCTCCAGCGCCGGCCGTCACGTCGGAGGACGGATCGCGGATCGTGACGGTCCAGCGGGGAGACACGCTCTGGACGATCGCTCGCGCTCACGGGGTCACGACGAGCGATCTGATGACGATGAACAACCTCAAGACCTCCCGGATCTATCCCGGCGACCGGCTCACCGTGGGGAAATGATCGACTGGACGAGTGTCGATCTCCACGCGCATACCTGCTGGTCGGCCGACGCGCGCACGTCGCCGGCGGAGCTGGTGGAGCGGGCGGCGGAGGAGGGAATCGGGCGCATCGCCGTCACCGATCACGGAGAGATCGAGGGAGCTTTGCGCGCCCGAGCCATCGAACCCGACCGGGTCATCGTCGGCGAAGAGATCCGTTGCGCGGGCCGTACCGAGTTGATCGGGCTCTTCCTTCGCGAGCGGATTCCCCAGGGCCTCTCCGTTCGAGAGACCGCGGACCGGATTCGTGACCAGGGGGGGATCGTATACGCGCCACACCCGTGGGCATACGCGTATCGTCCGGCCGTTCATGCCGCTCGATCGATCGCCGTCGCGGACATTGTAGAAGTGTTCAACTCGCGGGCCTTCTGGAAGCGCTGGAATCTTCGGGCTTCAGAATCTGCCCGGAGCGAGGGACGCGTCATGGCGGCGAGCAGCGACGCGCACTTTCCGCACGAGATCGGAAGGGCGCGGACAGTCCTGCCGGCCTTCGATGGACCGCAGGGCCTCTTGCAGGCGCTGCGAGGAGGTCAACCGATGGCGCTTACCGTCAGCTCGCCGTTCGAGCACGTTTCGTCCGTGCTGGTCGCCGCCAGGCGGAGGCTGACGCTGCCTGGCGATCAGGCCGGCTGGGAAACCTCCTCCGCGTGTCGCGGTGGTCCCGCGATCGGGTAGACGACCGCGAGACCGGGGTCCTTCATGGCATTGCGGGGATCCACGATGATCTTCGCATGACGGCCTATCGTCCCGTAGTCCATCGCCGAGTGATCCGTGGCGATGACTACGGCGTCGGCTTCTTCGAGCCGCTCGATGGTGAGCGGCAGCGACCCGATCGTGTCGCCGTCCACATCCAGTGAATCGACCAACGGATCGTGGAAGTCAACCAGCGCACCCCGCTGCCGCAGGATCTTTATGATGTCGATCGCCGGGCTCTCCCTGACGTCGTCGACATCCGGCTTGTACGAGACGCCGAGCACCAGAACGCGACTCCCGTTCAACGGCTTGCGGGCATCGTTCAATGCTTCCGCGGTCCGCTCGACCACCCACCGGGGCATTTCTCCGTTCACTTCGGCGGCCAGCTCGATGAAGCGCGTCCGGTACTGAAGCGTGCGCATCTTCCACGCGAGGAAGATCGGATCGACCGGAATGCAATGACCGCCGAGACCCGGACCCGGGAAGAACCTCATGAATCCGTAGGGCTTGGTCGAGGCGGCGTCGATGACCTCCCAGATGTCGATCCCGAGCCGATCGGCGACGACCGCCATCTCGTTCACCAGACCTATGTTGACCGCCCGGAAGGTGTTCTCGAGCAACTTCGCCATCTCGGCGGCTTCAGGAGACGACACCTCGATGACCTCGTCGATGACCTGCCGGTAGAGCGCCACGGTCAGCGCATGACAGGCCGGAGTCAGGCCACCCACCACTTTCGGCGTGTTCTCGATGTGCCAGGTGGGGTTGGCCGGATCTACCCGCTCGGGGCTGAACGAGAGAAAGAAGTCCCGGCCGGCGGTGAGGCCTGTTTCTTCCAGCATCGGCTGGACGATTTCACGTGTCGTGCCGGGATACGTGGTCGATTCGAGTACGATCAACTGGCCCGAGCGCAGCGTCGAACGCACGGCTTCCGCCGCAGCGACCACGAATGAGAGGTCCGGGTCGTCCGTCTTGGACAGCGGTGTGGGGACGCAGATCACTGCGACATCGGCTTCCTCGAGCCGACCGAAATCGAGCGTAGCCTCGAGTGGGCGACCCTCGCCAACGACCGCTGCCAGCCTCTCCGAAGTGATGTCCGTGATGTGGGAGCGGCCCTCGTTCAGGCTGTCCACTACCTGCGGCTTCACGTCGAAGCCGAGGGTCCGGAATCCCGCCTCGGCGAACGCGACGGCCAGCGGGAGTCCGACGTAGCCGAGGCCGATGATGCCCACGACCGCGTCGTGGGATTCGATCCGGGCGAGAAGATCGG
>CBDTXM010000077.1:0-13624 GCA_965364445.1 uncultured bacterium
CGTCGCACGCCGACAGATTGTGGAATGACCGCACCACAGGATGTAGATTGTACATCAACTGAATAGTCATAAACTGATGTAAAATATCAATCTATGATATATGTACGCTGGCGGGATCGAATCCTGCGGGGAGCGCGTTCGATGCAATGGTGTGCACGTGGAGGGCAACCTGCAGACGACCATCGAGCGCCTCAGCTTCATCGACGTTGCACGGACCTGGGCCGTCGGTCTGGCCCTGTTCGCGCACGGCGTCACGACCTTCGGCGGGATGGCGACGCTGGGCACGGGCTCGCCGTTCGTACAGCTTCTGGTGAGGACTGCCACTCCGACCTTCGTCTTCATGTTCGGCATCATGCTCGAGCTGGTGTATGCTCGCCGCGCCCGGGACGGGGGAATGCGCGGGGTGTCCCGGCGTCTCCTGCTCCGCAGCGCGCAGTGCTACGTCGGATATCAGCTTACGGTCGTCGCCGCGGTCGTCGGTGGCTGGTTGACGGCCGCGGAAGGAGCCGATGCGCTTCTCTTCCTCGGCAAGTCGAGGTTCGGTAACATCCTTCGCTTCTACAGCGTCGCAATGCTCCTGGCGATTCCCATACTGCACATGCGGCTCAAGTACGGCGCCCGTACGTACGGGCTGCTGCTGGCGACGATCTGGCTGGGCGCCGTCGTGCTGCGCTCGCTCGATCCGATCGGCGCGGGTGCGCTTGCGGCCCCGATCGGCATTCTGTTCGGGATCGGCGAGATGCGTGTCGGACCCAGCGTATGGCACGGGATGACGTTCGCGCTCGCGGGGATGCTGATCGGGACCGGCCTGGAAGGCTTCCGACTGCCGGACTTCCAGTTTCGGGACTTCTACCGCAACTCGGGCGGGGTGATCGCCGCCAGCCTCGCAATCGTCATCGGTCTCGTAGCGACTTCATCTCTGTTCGACGTGGCGAAGTCCTTCGCGTACTTCACCTATCGGTCACAGAATCACATCGGCTACTACGCGATCGGGCTGATCGCGGCCACCGGCACGCTCATCCTGCTCTCGGTCGCCGTTCCGCTCCAGCGGCCTCTTCCGGCCTGGACGCGTGTACCGCTCACACTCGGTACGTCGTCGCTTCTCAGTTTCACGGCTGGAAACGTGGTGCTCAATCTCGTGCCTGCGGGAGTCATCAGCGCGGGTTCCGGTCACCCGGTCCTCGCTTCTCTCGCCGTGATCGGCGCCGTGATGATCCTCGTCAGTCGCCCGGTGGTTTCGCGAAGCTGCAGCGTTGCTTCCCGACGCACGGTCCACCTGCGCCGTCCACATCGCTCTCGGTGAACCCGGTGGACGGGTACGGCAGCCCCTATGGCCGGGTTGCGCCACTCATGCGGGCGTATGGTCGTCGACGGGGTGCGGTTCGAGTCCCCAGTCGTCGGTCTCCTCGTACCCGAGCAGGGTAACGAGATCTCCATGACGCGCCTTGAACGCCGACATCACGTCCGGATCGAAATGATTGCGCCAGTCACCCGGAGTGCCTTTCCGGTAGTGGCTCTTCACATCCTCGTCGCCCGCCGTCCGCCCTCCCGCGAGCTTGTCGAAACGGTGCTCGTAGACGATTCCGAGCAGAGGCTCGGCGGGAAAACGTCGGATCGGACTGTGCCAGCCGCTCAGCCCCGGCACACGACCTGCGGCCAGATTTCGTGCGACGTGTCGCCAGTGCCTGAGTCTCGCGGCCTTGTCGAAATCCTCGGGATCGAGAACGCCGAGAAATTCAAAAATCCTGAGAAATCCTTCGTAGGGTCGGCGGGTGAGTTCCTCCTGCCGGAGCTCGAGAGTATCCGGTCGGTCGTAATCCCAGTCTCGCATCGCGTTGTAGGCGAAATCGAGGAATTCGACCTCGAGAATCAGACCCTCGGTCTTCGACACGGACGCGAGCCGCTCCCGGTGCGGTATCAGCTCGGGCCAGGCCTTCGTCGGATGACTGTGCAGGTGCGAGAAGTATGCGGATACGAGAAGGTCACGGGGATCCCTGACCACGTGAAACGCCCGGAATGGCGGAAGTCCGCCGATGTGCTTAGTCTCCGCATTGACGTACGAGATCAATTGCGTACCGTGATCTCGTACGTAGCCGGCGAGATCTCCGTCGAAATTGGTCTCGTCGTACAGGTAGGCGTGCTCCAGACCCGCGTGCCGCCCGAAGTCGCCGAGGATTCTGTGAATCCAGGTCGAGGCGCACTTGTGATGGCCGAAGAACGCCAGCAAGGGGAATTCCGTTTGCATCAGGCCTCCTGGAGGTCCTCTCGATCGCCACGCGCGGCCGGTTCGGTTTCTCCGAGCCGAGGCCCCGTGACGAGGGTGCGTACTCACCGAATAGAGCAGAATCCGTTCCACGGGAACAGGACCGGTTCGCTCGATTCGCGAGGGTCGCGCTGAATGCAGCCTGACCGCGGCGCCGTGCAGATCCGGACGCCTCCGGACATCCTGGCGGTCTCGGCCCTGCCGGTCCTTCCGGTTACGGACGGAGCGACGCTGCGGATCGCCGAGATTCTCAAGGGCATTTCGCCGCGTTACCACATCCGGCTGGTGGCCCCGGCGCCGCGTGATGCCGGTGAGGACTACGCCAGCATCGGCGTGGCGGAGTCGATACCGGTCGAGCTGGAAGGGCGCTGGACCTACCTGCCCAACCAGTACACGGTGGAGCCTCTGATCGAAGCCGTCAGGTCGGAGATCCGACGGCGCAGGCCGTCGGCCCTGCTGCTCTGGCCGGGAACCGAGTTTCTGGTCGCCGATCTGGATGACCCGCCACCGGTGATCCTCGACCGGATCGATTGCGAAACGCTGCTGGCCTGGCGTCGGCTGAAACGGGCGCGGACGCCGCGCGGAATTCTCGCTGCCCTCAGCCACCTGAGGGTCTTCTACCAGTACGAAAAGGCCGTGGCTCGTGATCCGGCGGCGGTCATGGTCGTCGGGGAGGCCGACGCTCGCAGTCTATCGCGCGTCTCGGGAAGCCCGAACGTGCACGTGGTTCCGAATGGTGTCGAATTGGGGCCCGAGCCCGATCCTGACCGCCTCACCGAGAGTCCGACGGTCGCGTTCACGGGGGTGATGAGCTATCCGCCGAACATCGACGCAGCCAGCTACTTCGCCACCGACATCTGGCCGCGCGTTCGAAGGGCGGTGCCCGATGCGGTATTCCGGATCATCGGCCGCTCACCCGTGCCGGAAATCGTGGCTCTTGGCGAATTGGAGCGCGTCGAAGTGACGGGCGAGGTTCCTGACCTGCGCGAGGAACTGGAAACATCCTGGGCCGCCGTGGCCCCGATGAGAAAGGGCGCCGGAATCAAGAACAAGATCCTCGAGGCCTGGGCCGCGGGAGCCCCGGTGGTGATGACACCGCTGGCGACCAACGGTCTCTACGCCCGGGAACGATTCACCGAGCTCGTGCGCGACCGTCCGGAAGAATTCGCCGACCGGGTCATCCGCCTGCTCACGGACGAAGGCTACCGGCGTTACTGGTCGGAGCAGGCACGCGAGGCTGCTCGCGTGCAGAGCTGGTCTTCCGTCGCCGATTCCGTGACCAGTCACATCGAGTCGGTTCGCCTTCGCACGGAAGACTGACGGGGCAGGCGGGCGCCGTCAGAAATCCCATCCGAGCAGGATCGTCACCGACTTCTCCGTCAGTTCACTGAGCTCGCCGATGAGTGTGCGACCCGTGTGAAGCTCGACTGCGATCCGGCCCTGCTGGCCGGACCGGGCGGCGGGAATCAGCAGCGCCCCCTGAAGGCTGAACTCCGGCCTGTACGACTCTTCCTGGTAGAACTGAAAGTCCGTAGCGACGTGCCACCCGAAGATGCCAAAGACTCTGCGGCGCGGCTCCCGGTACTGGGCGCCCAGCTGTCCGTACAGGCTCCGCTGCCTCTCCGCGCCGTCGTGCGTATCCACTCCGAACTCGGCATACACGGCGGTCGACGTGGGCTTTACCCAGGCCAGTCCCAGCGTCAGGTCCTCCCGGGTGTAACCGATTCTCTCTCGTCCCGTGCGCTCGATGAACTCGTCGCCGAGGTGGCTGGACAGGTGCCGGTAGTGGAGCTTCAGTGCCCAGTCGGGGTCGAAGCGCCAGGCGAGGTTGGCTCCGTACCAGCCATCCCAGCCAATGTTCTCGAGGCTCTGCGTACGATCGAACTGGCCGAAGAAGCCTCCCTCGACGGCCAGCTCCCACGCCTGACCGTCCGACTCCGTGTAGCGCAGGATCGGAACTCGCTCCCCGATCTTGATGTCGACCCGCTCTCCGCCGCTGTCATACAGACGATCGAGGTCGCTCTCGAGTACGAACATGAATCCGGCCGCCGATTGGGGCCGACGGGGGTCCGCCAGGTAGTCCGGATACAACTGACCTGGCGGCCCGAATCTCCACCCCGGTGATTCCTGCGCGCTGGCCGGGAGAGCGCTCGCCGCAAGCAGAACACCGAAGAGACTGGCCCGCACGGCTCCTCCGGATCGCTGGGAAACTGCAAGTGGGTGTGCTTCGGACGATCGCAACGTGCGGGTGGTCCTGCGGAACGCGCATCCCTCGCAAGAAGGGATGCGCGGCTCCACGCACACTCAATCTCGTCGCGGCAGCTTCATCGCGGCAAGCACCCCCGCGTGGTCGGAAGGCCACAGTCCCGTTTCGGCCAGGTCAGCGGGCCTGTTACCCAGCACGCGGGTTCGCACCGCACCTCTCACCCCGGGTTGGCCGAGTCCGAATTCACCTCGCAGTAGAATCAGATCCACACGGCGGTCCCGGATCGGCTTCCGGATGCTCAGATCCTCCGTCTGGCAGCACGTCATGCCACCGCCGGACTGGCTCCACGCGTCCTGGAACCCGCTGGAGAGCAGATCCTCGTAGGTCGCCGTGGAGGCGCCGTACGCATCCGTGTTGAAGTCACCCACGGCCACGATCGGCACGTCGGTTCCGACGGTCGCCCCGAACTCCGCGGCCTGCAGGCGCTGCAGGGCCTCGAGCTCGGGCACGATGCTGCCGTCCGCCCGGTCCGCCGGCTCGAGATGGGTGGATGCGAATCTCAGCGCGAGGCCATCGATCGTGGCGTCGATCGAGGCCCATCCCCGGTAGATCGGAAAGGGAATCGACGGATCCACGAAGGGCGGAGCTCCGAGATTGAAAGTGTAGCGGTTGGCCTGCGGATTCGCGGTCTCGACGTCGCTGCGGGCCACCACCAGGTCGAAGTCGGTGAGCCGGATCAGCAGGCACTCGCCCACGAACGCGCAGTCAGGCGGCGGGGCACAGCTCCGGTCTTCGTAGCAGGGCACGTCGGGAAGCGTGACCGGCAGCACCGGCGTCTGGAAATTCTCCGAACTCGCAGCTACCGAGTAGTCCGGTCCGAGTGCGGCCAGCAGGATCGCCTCGTAGTCCAGAATTGGCGTGTAGGAGACTCCGTCGAACACCTCGAACAGGGTGACCTCCTGAAAACCGATCAGGTGCGGTCCGAAGCGAGCCGCTTCCTCCCCGATCGCGGCCGCCCGACTGGAAAAATCGTTGGCGAGGACGCGAGCGAAGGCGGCTCCCGCGGCGTATTGAATCTGATCTTCGGGAACCGTCAGGGCGTCTTCGATGGCCGCCCCGATGTAAACGTTCCAGTTCATGAATACGATCCGGCCCTCATCGGCGGCATCCGCCCGGATCGCGGGCAGCTCGAGGACCGCGGATTCGTCCGGAAGCGGGTTGACGACTCGATCGGATTCGCAGGCCGCGACGGCCATGAGCCCGAAACAGAGCAGATACTGCCAGTGTGGAATGCGCATGAGACTCGTCTCCGCTTTGGGTTGCAGCGGGAGCACCGGGAGGCAGGTGCGTCTCGCGATCAGGGGCCGCGATCTCCGTCCGGGGGGACCTCGCCCGACACGTCGGGCGAGAAGTGACGGAAGTGACGCCGCACACGCGTCAACTCACCAAATATAACACGCCACACCTTGGATAGGATGCACCTGTGTCGTGCGGGGTGCTACGGGATCAACCGGAGGTTCGGGACTCCGGTAGCAGCTGCGGCCCCTCGCGCTCTGCCCCGGCCGGCTCGACGAGAATCTCGCGGGCGATCTCGCGATCCAGCGCGAGCTCCGTTTCTCCGACCCGGATCACACAGGCCGGCTGCTGCTGCACGATCCGGATGTCGGCACCGGGCACGACGCCGAATACCGTCAACGTGCGATGTCGATCGGAAGCCGTGGACCCGACGCAGAGAACGGTCGCTCGCTGCCCCGGTCGCAGTTCCGACGCGGCCCGAACGGTTTCGGGGAGGTGCGTATCGCCGCCCGCCACGGGCAGCGACCGCTTGCGGACGAAGATCCGCTGGAACAGGCCGACGGCGGCCGGCGTCTCCGGGAATTCGTACTTGCAGCTCGGGCAACGGACCAGGCGACACATCGATCCCAGCGGGCAGCCGTGCGCGCAAAGCGTGTCCCCGCGGGCGAACTCGAACCCGCACATCGGACAGGTCAGGTAGTCCCCAGCCATATTCCCAGCTTGTTGACGAGTCCGCCGATCAGCACGGCGAAGGGAAAGATGAAGGCGACCATGCCGAGCGCCGTCTTCCGCCCGTGTTCCTTCGTGATCATCAGGAGCGTCGCGAAGCACGGCATGAACAGGGTGATCGTCACCATCGCCACCAGGATCTGGTGCTGCGAGAGGATCGCGCCTGCGCCGGTCGCCGCGTCCAGCACGTACACGGCACCGAAATCACGTCGCATGAATCCGACGAGCAAGGCATTGGCCATTTCCGCCGGCAGACCCAGCCAGCCGACCACCAGCGGTTCGGCCGCAACCGCGATGGCGGTCAGCGCTCCGAACGAGTCGAGCAGAAACAGCACGGCCGTTCCCACGAGGAACACGGGAATGACTTCCTTGAGGTACCATTCGATCCGGCTGTAGGTCTTGGTGACGACATTGCCGAGCTGGGGACGCCGCATCGGCGGAATCTCGAGAATGAACTCCGAGCCCTCACCCGGGAAGACCCTCGCGGTCAGCCAACCGACCAGTAGAATCACGCCGATCATGATCGCGAGCCAGACCAGGGCACCGGCCGGGGACAGCGCCGCCGTGAGTGCCAGGAGAACCCCGAGCTGCGCGGAGCAGGGGACGGCGAGGGCGAGAAGCATGGTCGTCACCACGCGTTCCTTGCGGGACTCGAGCACCCGGGTGGTCATGGTCGCCATCGTGGTGCAGCCTAGCCCGAGGATCATCGGCAGGACCGCCTTGCCGTTCAGCCCCATGACCCGGAATACCCGGTTCAACATCACGGACATGCGCGAGAAGTACCCGGAATCCTCCAGGACGCTGAACACCAGGAAGAACACCGTGACGATCGGGAGCACGATCGCGAGCGCGTAGCTGAGTCCCATGGTCACCTGGCCGAACGGACCGACGAGGAAGTCGTGAATCCTGCGCCGGACCGATTCCCCGAAGCTCAGCGAAACGGCGGGATCGATCTCGTACGTCGGTCGCACGACGAGCTTCGAGCTTTCGCGGAGCACGACCTCGTGGGCCGGACTGACGGGCAGCGAAAGTGTGAAAGGCACGTCCTCCGACAGGTGTTCGTGGGGGAACGGAAGCACCCGGTCGGCCAGTGCGATGGATGCCGGTGACACCCTCTGCTCGAAGACCCCTACCTCCAGCGCGTCTACGAGGGTACCGGCGCCGAACAGCCCCACGAGCCAGAACACCGACAACAGGATCGCGGCCAGCAGCGCGAGCCCCTTCACCGGGTGCATGGCCCAGAACCCGAGCTTCACGCCGAGAGGGGCCCTGTCCGGCTCGGAAATCGACCAGGTCTCGCCCAGGATCTCGTTCACCGCATCCAGCCGGGTCACATCGCTGGGCGCCGTCGTTCCGGGTGCCGGTGCGACAGCCGGAATCCGGGCCCGATCGAGCGCGGCCACCAGGTCGTCGGTGCCCGTGTTGTCCGGCGCCACGGTCGAGACCACCGGAATGCCGAGGAGCGCGGACAGCCGATCCACATCGATCTCGCCCCCCCGATTCTCGAGCTCGTCCCACATGTTGAGCACGAGGATCATCGGGCGTCGGAGCTCGGCGAGCTGGAGGGTGAGAAACAGGGCGCGCCGGAGGTTCTTCGCGTCTGCGACCTGAACGACCGTCGCTCCGGGATGCCCCTCCAGGAGCTCCCGGGTTACGCGCGCCTCGTCGCTGCGCGGCGCGAGGTCGTTGAGGCCCGGCGTGTCCACGATCTCGCGGAATCCGACGTCTTCACTCGCCCTCGCGCGGACAATCTCCACCGTCGTGCCCGGATAGTTGGATACCGTGACATAGCGCCGTGTCAGATTCCGGAACAGAACGCTCTTGCCCACATTCGGATTCCCGACGAGAGCCGTGACAGGAATCTCGGATGCACTCGGCTGAGTGAGCGTGGCGGATGCGGAAGGGTCGTGTGTCATCGTTGAGACTGAATCTCGTTCGCGATCACGCTGTGGGCAACTTCCCGCTCATCCGGACACACGCCCGGGCTGCACGCTAAGCTCCGCAAACTCCGGCGTGTCAGTCCTCTTTCGCCTCGGACTCGCCGGCCAGCCACCGGTACGCGAAGCCCGCCAGCGCTGCACCGACGATCGGAGCGACCCAGAACAGCCACAGCTGAGACAGCGCCCAGCCCCCGACGAAAAGGGCGGGGCCTGTGCTTCGTGCCGGATTCACAGACAGGTTGGTGATCGGAATGCCGACCAGGTGGATCACGGTGAGTCCGAGTCCGATGGCAATCGGGCCGAGGCCCGCCGGCGCCCTTCCGTCGGTCGCGCCGAGGATGATCATCAGAAACACGAATGTCAGGACGACTTCGGCGAGCAGAGCCGCGGTCATCGAGTAGCCACCCGGTGAGTGCTCGGCGTAGCCGTTCGCCGCGAAGCCAGAGGCCACGAGATCGAATCCGGCAGTACCGCTGGCGATGACGGCGAGAATGGCCGCGGCAACGACCGCCCCCAGGAGCTGGGCGATCCAGTACGGCAGGATTTCGGCGGTCGGAAACCGCCCACCGGTCCACAATCCGATACTTACGGCAGGATTCACATGGCACCCGGAGATGTGTCCGATGGCGAAGGCCATCGTCATCAACGAGAGTCCGAACGCCAACGAGACACCGAGCCAGCCGATCCCCACGCCCGGAACGCCTGCCGCGAGAACTGCACTGCCACAGCCGGCGAACACGAGCCAGAAGGTTCCCAGCGATTCTGCGGCCATCTTTCGACTCAGTGACATCTCGACCTCCCGGGATGAGTCAGCACGCACTTCAGGTCTTCGTTGCCGGACGCTGCTTACGCCGGGCCCTGAGCCAGGCGGTCAATCCACCCGCGACGAAGCCGAACAGGTGGGCCTCCCACGACACACCGACCTGCAGTGGTGAGAGTCCGAACAGCGCCGAGCCCCACAGCAGGAGCACGGTGATGGAGAGGAGGATCGCTCCTGGTTTGCGATCGAACCAACCTGTGAGCAGCAGATAGCCGAACAGCGCGAATACCACTCCGCTTGCGCCGATGTGGATCGAGGGCCGCCCGAAGAGCCAGACCCCTGCGCCGCCTACGAATGTGCCGAGCAGGAGCGCCATCCCGAAATCACGGGGATCGCGCACCAGGACCAGCCCGCCGAACAGCAGTATCCCGATCGTGTTGAGCGCGAGGTGTGTGAAGCCCAGGTGGAGGAAAGGGTGGAGAGGAATGCCGACGAGGCCATCGGCGGTGCGCGGCCGGATTCCGAAGTGGTCCAGCGATCCGGCGAGGACCAGCCAGTCGACCAGTTCGATCGTCCAGAGTACCAGTACCAGCCCGCCCAGAATCCCGGCGTACCTCTTCAAGTCCGTGCCTATGGCGGTCAGGCTGTCGCCCCGATCGCCGTAAGCTGTCGATCGAAGCTTTCGTTCAGCCGTCCGTCTTATCGTCTTCGTCGCCGTATCCCTCGTCGCCCGGTTCTCCATCCTCCTCCGCCCCGAGTCGCTCGAGGGCTGCCTCGAGATCGGCGACGTCCATGCCTTCCAGGTTCTCGATCCCTGCCTCCGAGGCTTCCTTCCGAAGCCGCTTCTTCTCGGCCTTCGCTTCCTTCTTCTTTGCCTTTCGAATCTCCTTCTGTCGCTTCTCGTAGGTGTAATTCGATCGTCTCGCCACTCGGCCTCCTGTTCAGGGTCTTTCCAGGGCGGATCCCATCCGCCCGCGGGTCTCGCGCCGGGAACCTACGTCAGAACGGCACTCCTGCGCACCTGTCAGTGGAAATTCTGTTGTCCCGGATCAATGGCTCCCGCGGGTACGATCTCGCCGAATTGACGTTCGTACTTCTGCAGATTGTCGGCGAGAGCTGCCAGCACGCGCTTGAAATGCCCGGGGCTGACGATGATTCGCGATACGAGCGCCGAGCCGTTCGGGGCGGTCATCAGCCAGTCGATGATGAATTCCTCGGCCGTGTGTGCCACGAGCATGTTGTTGCTGTATCGCCCGCGTGCCAGCTCGTCGTTTGCATTGATCGTGATCTGACGGGACGGACCCGCAGGTTCGTGATCGGCCATTCCGGACCTCCATTGTGATTGACGGTAGGGCTCGCGGCCTCAGGGCCCCCCGGAAGGGACCGGTTTCCAGTATCGCCACGCGAGCGAGATCGCTCGGACCAGCATGAGAGTGACGATGCCCCACCAGACGCCCTGCAGCCCCCAGTCTAACGGAATTACCAGCAGGAGCACGACACTGGCAGCGACTCCGGAGAGCAGCATCTGTGCGGCCACGAACCGGAATTCCTCCAGGCCCAGGTAGATGCCGTCCCAGACGAACACGAGCGCGTTGAGCGGCTGCATGAGGATGATGAACGGGAAGATCTCGTTGACCGCATCCAGTACATCGGGCTCGTTCGTGAACAAGCGCGGGAGAAGCGGCGCAAGCATGGTGAACAGAAGGGCGAGGATGATTCCCGTTCCGAGTCCCCAGAGCAGCAGTCGATCCGATGCGGCTCTCGATGCGCCGGATGCGCCCGTTCCACGGTATCGGGCGACCATCGCTTGAGCCGCCACGGCGAGTGAGTCGACGACCAGGGCCAGGAGCAGCCACAGTTGCGAGCCCACCTGGTGCGCCGCGACCGCCACGGTACCGACCCGCGTCGCGACAGCGGTCGCCAGGGTCAGCGTGCCGATCAGCGCGAAGGTTCGGACAACGAGTTCGCCGCCGACCCTCAGGAATGGCAGCAGCTCGCTCGCAGCAGGCAGACGCGCTTCGATGGCGAGCGCGCCCGACTTGCGTCGCAGCAGCAGGTCCACGAACCAGAGCGCTCCAACCCACTGTGCGATCAACGTAGCGAGTGCCGCCCCTTCGAGCCCCCAGCCGAATCCGAAGATGAACAGGGGGTCCAGGACGAGGTTGACGAAGTTGAGCCCAAGGGTCACGAGCAGCGGCGTTCGGGTATCGTGATACCCTCTGAACGCTCCGTGCCCGGCGGTTATGAGCAGGACGGCCGGACCGGCGAATGCCCGGATTCGCAGATAGGACAGTGTGGCGTCGCGGAGCTCTCCATCAGCACCCATGGCGGAGACGATCGGGCCGGCGAGCGCCTGCAGCGCCAGAACCGCGACCACTCCGGCGAGGATGGCCACCACGAGGGCCTGAACGACCACGCGGCCCGCTGCCTCCCGATCGCCGCGGCCCACGGCGCGGGCGACCATCGGCGTCGTGCCATACGCGAGGAAGTTGAACAGCACGAAGGCCATCGAGAAGATGGACGCGTTGATGCCCAGTGCAGCCAGTGGCACCACGCCAAGGCGCCCGACGAAGATGGTGTCCACGATCGACACGAGGGGGTCGGCCGCCAGCGCGCCGAGCGCAGGCAGCGCGAGACCGATGATCTCGCGGTCCAGGCCGCGCCGGGAGGGCTCCGGGGGAAGTGTGTTCACGGCGACGAAGATGGTCGGGACCCGTTCGTGGCGAAATGCCCCCACGTCGGACAGTTCGCGACCCTCAGGAGTCCGAGGAGGTCGACATGCCAGGGAGTCCGTACTCCGATTCGTGGCTCCGGACAGCTCCCGCCCGAACGGGTTCCGGAGAAGTAAGGTCCTGTCTAACAGTATGTGAAATATGTAATTACATTCACCGGTAGCATTGCCGTTCGCCGTCTGACGTTCGGGAGTCTCGATACGAACTGGCCCGGTTCGCTCGCCGTGGATCGCAAGTTGCCCTTCTTCCGGGCGACGGCAGGATGCTCCGGGCTGCACGCGGGAGCACTACAACGAGTGAAGAGCCGGCCTGTGCGCCGGAGCGTCCACCGTCACCTTTTTCGCCCCGTCTCTCCCCTCCGTCTGGCGTGCCCCTTCCGATTCGTCCTCTCGACCCGCAGGTTGCCGGCCATGAAACCATCAAGATCGTCTGCGCGCGGGCGAGTTTCGAGGCGTCCGAAAGCAGTGCATGTCTGGGCTTGTCGTGGGGTCGGGGTGCTGATGGCGCTCTGGACGGCCGCGCAGCCACCGGTAGTGGCAGCCCAGGAGCGGGTGCCGAACATCTCGGTGGAAGCGCTCGCCGAGGATCTCTGGGTGATTCGCGACGGACTCGGGAGCGGAAACGTGCTCCTGTACGATGTACCCGGCGGTGCCTATCTGGTGGACGCGGGAGCTCCCGAGAGCGCGATGGCGATCGTTGCCACGGTGGACTCGCTGGCCAAGAACCCGGTGCGGACCGTGATCAGCACCCATTACCACGAAGACCATCTCGGTGCCAATGCCTGGTATGCGGCACGGGGAGCGCGAATCATGGGGCACGAACTCCTGGCCGCGGAGGCCCTGCGTGACACGACGATCGAAGAGATGCGTTGGGAGCGCCGCCGCGCGAATCCGACATCGCTTCCCACGGTGCAGGTGACGGGTCCCTCGTTGATCAAGTCGAGCCAGCCGGACGGGGGGACGATCGCGGCGATCCAGAAGCTCCAGCCGGCTCACTCCAGGACCGATATCGCCGTGCTCATTCCCGCGGCCAACGTGCTGCACGCGGGAGACCTGATCGAGGTCGGCGCCTACCCGTTCATTGACTGGTGGGCGGGCGGCTCGCTCGATGGAATGATCGAGGAGGTTGGTCTCATCGCCGGCTGGGCACAGGGCGATCAACGAATCGTGCCCGGACATGGACCGATTATCGGCGCCGAAGAACTGGCGGAGTACCAGGCCATGCTGGTCACGATCCGCGACCGGGCGCGTGCGGCGATCGGACGGGGCGACTCCGAACGGGAGTTCCTCGATTCGCGGCCCACGCGCGAGTTCGATGCCGAGCGGGGCGGTGCGGACGCTGGTCGACAGTTCGCTTCCCTGGTCTGGTACGGCCTGTCTCGGGGGGATTGAGCGGCGCGACTCGGATCAGTTGTCGTGCCGGCCTGCCAGCAGCGCCCCGAACGCGATCGAATTCAGGCGGGCGCCGGCCGGCTCGGATCGGGATGGGATGAGCACCGGCGCCCGCGCGCCCAGCACGCAATGCGCCGGCTCGAGGCCGGCCACGTATTCCACCGATTTGGCCGACATGTTGGCCGATTCGAGGTCGGGGAAGAGGAGGACGTCGGCCCGTCCCGCGATCGGCGAATCGAATCCCTTCATCTCCGCTGCCGCGGGTGAGAGCGCCAGGTCTACGGCCAGCGGCCCGTCCACCTCACAA
>CBDTXM010000078.1:0-13092 GCA_965364445.1 uncultured bacterium
GACGCCGAGCCGGAAGAAGAACCGGAGAGCTCGGACGGCGAAGACGAGGTGGAGAAGGAAAAGGACTCCTGAGCCCGGTGTTCAGATTCAAGGGGCAGGTTGTCGCGCGAGAGGGCTCGGCCGGAGTGGTCGGGCCCTCTCGCACAATCTCACCAGTCGTCGGCGTCGTGCTGCTGACGATGATACTTCCGACGGTCGCCTGCTCGAGCGCTGGCAGGAGCCCGGACGCAGCGGTCCCCCGACCGGCCGACGGGAGGTTCGATAGGCCGCCGGACGAGTCGATGACCCAGCCGATGGGCGGTACGGCCCTGGCCGATTCCGTTCGGGCAATACTGGTGGAACGCAGGTGGAGTGATGGCGGCGTCATCGTCGATTCACTGCTCGCGTCGGGCGTGGTGGGGACTGGTCTGTCGGGCGGTGATGCCATCGCCGTTGCCGCGCTGTTGCGGTCCTTGGGCGAAGAGGACCGGGCGGCGCGTCTGCTGCTCGACCACCCGTCGGCTCTCACGTCATCGGAGGGGATCGATGCTCTGCGAGACGCCGCCCGGGGGATGTCGCTGGGTGAGCTCGAAAGCCTGAGACGGGCGCTTTCGACAGTCCGAATTCCAGCGCCCGCCGCCGGCACGGTGCACGTCGAGTATGCGAAGGCCCTCGCACTGACGGGCGAGGCGGGAGAAGCGGAGCGCATCACGCGCGATCTTCGCCGCGACTCGCTCGAGGCGCCCGACCGTGACACGCTCGAAGATCTGCAGTCCGGCCGAATCCGTCAGCTGTCCGGGCCGGTCCGTGTCGGTGCCTTGCTGTCACTCACCGGCAGATTCGCGCGTGTCGGAGAAGACATTCAGGATGGGATCCGGCTCGCCATCGATGATTGGAACGCGACTGCCGGACCGGGCGAGCAGGTAGAGCTGATCGTTGTTGACGACCGCTCGGACGCGGACATGCTGGACCAGCTCGTCGCCGAGCTGGAGGCCGGTGGCGTGTCGGCCGTGATCGGGCCGATTCGATCCTCGGCTCTCGCACAGGCAGCTCGCTTACGCTCCACCGCAGGGCTGACGATCGTCAGTCCCACGGCGGCCTGGGACTCGGCGGCCGGTCCTCACGCGTTTTCGATCTGGGACCGGGGCCGCCGTGAGAGGGCGATCGGGGAAGCCGTGGGACAGTGGTTTCCCGATCGCATGGAGCTGTTCAGGCTGGCGGCTCTGTTCCCGGACTCCGAGGGGGGGCGCGCCGGATTCCGTGCATTCGAAGAGGCGGCCCTCGCCTCAGGTGCCGTGATCACCGAAGCCCGCATGTACCAGCCTGATTCCACGACCTTTCAGCAACCGATAGAGGCGGTGCTCGAATCCGACCCGGAGGGTGTGTTCGTTCTCGCCGATGACGCGAGCACCCTGCTTCAGCTCGCCCCGCAGCTCTCCTATTTCGGGCTCAGGAGCCGCATTGTGGCTGGAGGGGAGACCTGGTCGGAACCGGAGGTGCTTCGGCGGCTAGAGCCCTCATTTTCGGACTTCAAGGTCATAGCCACCTTCCTCGACCGAAGCGCGCCCGGTCCGGCGTGGACCGGATTCCGGGAGAAATACGAGGATGAGTACCGCCGCCCGCTACCGGACAACCTGCTCCCGGCGCTCGGCTACGACGCGGCCAGGATCATCACGGAAAGCCTGTCCCGGGATGCCCTGGGCAGGCCCGGTGCGGTGACACGCGCCATCCTCGACGCCGGCTACCTCGATGGCGCGACCGGTCGGATCCGCTGGACTCGCTCCGGGCTTCCCGCGCGAGAGGTGGATGTGAAGATGGTGCGCGATCGACGACTGGTAGACGCGGATCCGGAGTCGATCTCCGCCTGGGCCGAAGAGGCGCGCCTCCAGGAAGAACTGCAGAAGGAAATCGAGGAGGAGGAAGCCAAGAGGAAGGCTGCCCGAGAGAGGAGCCAGCCGTGAGCACGAACGACAAGCTGAAGCGGCTGCAGGAACTTCGGAAGAAGACTCTCGAGGGCGGAGGTCCCGAGCGGCTCCAGCGACAGCATGACCGTGGCAAGCTTGGGGCGCGCGAGAGACTCGACGTACTGCTCGACCCCGGGAGCTTCGTGGAGCTCGATCGGTTCGTAGAACACCGTTCGTCTGATTTCGGGCTGGATCGGCAACGGATTCCGGGCGACGGAGTCGTGACGGGTTACGGCAAGGTGGACGGACGGACCGTCTATGTGTTCAGCCAGGATTTCACGGTCTTCGGCGGGTCGCTCTCGGAGGCGCATGCAGAGAAGATCTGCAAGGTCGTGGATCTCGCGGTCCGCAACGGAGGTCCGGTCATCGGACTGAACGACTCAGGAGGCGCGAGAATCCAGGAAGGTGTCGCCTCGTTGGGGGGCTACGCGGAACTCTTCTGGCGCAACACGATGGCTTCGGGCGTCGTCCCGCAGATCAGCGCCATTCTCGGTCCGTGCGCGGGCGGAGCCGTATACTCGCCCGCGATCACGGACTTCATCTTCATGGTGCAAGGCGTCAGTCACATGTTCGTGACCGGGCCAAACGTCGTGAAGACGGTGACGCACGAGGACGTCAGCTTCGAGGACCTCGGAGGGGCCAGGGTACATGCCACGACTTCGGGAGTCGCGCACTTCTCCCGGCCGACCGAGGTCGAGTGCCTGCAGTCGATTCGTGAGTTGCTCTCGTATCTGCCGGCCAACAACGCGGAGCCGCCACCACGGAAGTCGACCGACGATCCCGTCGATCGGGCGGACGAGGACCTGCTCGGGGTAATCCCGGATCTGCCGACCCAGCCGTACGACATGCACGAGGTCATTCGCCGGATCGTCGACGATGGAGCGTTCCTCGAGATTCACGCCGGCTGGGCAGGGAATCTGATCACCGGATTCGCCCGCCTCGGAGGGCGTCCCGTGGGCCTGATAGCGAACCAGCCTGCGGTGCTCGCGGGGGTCCTCGATATCGACGCGAGTCGGAAGGGCGCCCGATTCGTACGCTTCTGCGACGCGTTCAATATCCCCCTCGTGACTTTTGAAGACGTACCGGGATTCCTGCCCGGCGTGGCTCAGGAACACGGCGGTATCATTGTCCACGGAGCGAAGCTCCTCTTCGCGTACTGTGAGGCGACCGTTCCGAAGCTGACGGTGATAACGCGAAAGGCGTACGGAGGAGCCTACGACGTCATGTCCTCGAAACACATCCGCGGTGATCTCAACCTGGCCTGGCCGACGGCAGAGATCGCCGTGATGGGTCCCAAAGGGGCAGTCGAGATCCTGTACCGCCGCGAGATCGCCGAGGCAGCGGACCCGGAGGCGCGAACATCGGAATTGGAGGCGGAATTCAGGGAGACGTTTGCCCATCCGTACCTTGCAGCGCGTCGGGGCTTCCTGGATGACGTGATCGATCCCCGTGAGACCCGATCGCGACTGATCTCGGGTCTCGAGATGCTCGCGGAGAAGAGAGACCGGAATCCACCGCGGAAACACGGAAACATCCCTCTGTGACCTGCCTTCGCAGGGAATCCCCCTGATGCCGGGATATCACTGGCTGCCCGATCATCTCAAGCTGATGGCGCAGGCGAGACGCGGTCGTCGCGATCGACAGCGGCTCTTCCTTGAATTCGCGGGCTTGGGAGTCGATGCCCGGTCGTCCGAGTGTCCGGTCGACAGACTCATCGAAGAGATCCCGGTGCGCCTCGACGAGTACATCGGGCAAACCGGAACCGATGAGATCATGGCGGCCTCGATCGAGCTGTGCAGATTCCTGGTTCGATGGTGCGAAGCGCGGCGTCCCGGCCGGCTCGTGGACCTCGGATCCGGAATCACCTCGTGGACGCTTCGGGCCTGGCGGGACCGTTGCAGCCCCTCCAGCACCGTGGTCTCCGTGGATGATGACCCGGCCTGGCTCGCCCGGTCTCGGGCGTTTTCGAGCGAAGCGGGCACGGGGGACCGGGAGTTTCTACTCTGGGATGACTTCCTGGAGCGCTTCGGCTCGGACCGATTCGACCTGGTCGTGCACGATTTCGGCAGCGTCCGGGAGCGGGCGCGGCAGATGTCGACCGCATTCGATTTCGTAGCACCGGGCGGGGCGATCATCTGCGATGACATTCACAAGGCGCGTATCTGGAGAGCTGCCCGGAACAGCATGTGGCGCGCAGGCTGGACCGGGTGGAGCCTGCGAGAGGAGACCCTGGACTCGATCGGCAGATTCGCCCTGCTGGTCGTCAGGCCTCCGGACCGGGTGTAACGGGGATCCGGAGGGAGAATGCTTGAGAGAATCCTGATCGCGAATCGAGGTGAGATTGCACTGCGTATCGTTCGAGCCTGTCAGGAATTAGGGATAACAGCAGTTTCCGTTTATTCCGAGCCGGATGAATTCTCGCCGCACGTTCTCACCGCCGAAGAGGCGATTCCGATCGGTCCAGCGTCTGCCGGCGAGAGCTATCTGAACATTGACCGCCTGCTGGATGCGGCCCGGAGGTCGAATGTACAGGGCATTCATCCCGGGTATGGATTCCTGGCCGAGAACCCGGAATTCGCCCGTCGTGTGGAGGCCGAGGGCTTCACCTTCATCGGTCCATCCGCTGCAGCCATCGTGGCGATGGGCGACAAGACGGAAGCTCGCCGCAGGATGCTCTCAGCCGGTGTTCCGGTCGTCCCCGGAAGCGAAGGCCCGATCGAGACGGGGACGCAGGCGCAGGCGGAAGCGGCTCGCATCGGGTATCCGATTCTCCTCAAGGCCGCTGCCGGAGGCGGCGGGAAGGGAATGCGGGTGGTTGAGGAAGCGTCCGAGTTGGAGCGGGCCTTCGACGCGGCCACCCGCGAAGCCGGCCAGGCATTCGGGGATCCCCGGGTCTACATGGAGCGCTTCCTGGCCCGGCCCAGACACATCGAGATCCAGGTCCTGGCGGATGCGCACGGTCGCACGATCCACCTCGGGGAACGGGAATGCTCGATTCAGAGGCGACATCAGAAGCTGATCGAGGAAGCGCCCTCGCCAGCCGTCGATGCCCGTCTCCGAGCCGAAATGGGGGAGGTCGCGGTGGCGGCCGCCGAGGCCGTCGATTACGTCGGCGCGGGCACTGTGGAGTTTCTGTTCGAGGACGGAGAATTCTTCTTCCTCGAGATGAACACGCGAATCCAGGTAGAGCACCCCGTGACGGAGCTCGTGACCGGAGTAGATCTGGTGCGATGGCAGATTCAGATCGCGTCGGGGGCCCGACTCGACGTCGAGCCCGACCCGGAATGGCCGTCCGGGCACGCGATCGAGTGCCGGATCAGCGGAGAGGACCCGTTCGCGGGTTTCTTCCCATCGACCGGTCGCATCGAATCTCTCTACGTACCGACCGGACCGGGCGTCCGATGGGATGGTGGAATCGCCAGGGGGTTCGAGGTCGGGCTGCACTACGACCCGCTGCTCGCCAAGCTGATCGTTCACGCGCCAACGCGCGGGGAAGCCATCATGAGAATGCGACGTGCCCTTCGAGAACTCCAGATCGAAGGGATTCGCACAACCCAGCCATTTCACCTGGCGGTGATGGACGAGCCTGACTTCCGAACCGGCCAGCTCTCGATCCGATACATCGAGGAACATCCGGAGTTGCTCGCTGACGGGGCCGCGAGCTGGCAGGAACGGGCTGCGGCAATCGCGGCGGTTCTGCTCGAGGAGGAGCGAAGGGAGCGGGGAGGAGGATCCTCCCCGCACGAGTCCGCATCCAGCTGCGAGGAATCCGGCGAAGGCCGGACGGCATGGCAGCGGGCGTTCGATCCCCGGTGAGTGGGGCCGAGTCGGATTCCGGGAACGAGTCGAACTCGCTCATGGATCTACAGATCGATTCCGTCGCTGCCGGGGGCGATGGAGTGGGCCGGGATGCGAGCGGCCGAGTCGTATTCGTTCCGAGGACCGCGCCCGGTGACCGGGTACAAGTTCGCCTCGTTAGGGCGCGAAAGCGCTGGGCACGGGCCGAACTGGTCGCGATTCGGCAACCCGGTGAAGGACGCCGCGAGCCACCATGCCCCTTTTATGGCCGGTGCGGCGGCTGCGCTCTTCAACACGTCGATATCGAGTCTCAGAGAGAGTCGAAGCGCGCGATCATCCGGGAGTCGCTCAGGCGCATCGGCGGAGTGGAGCTGGACGTTCCGTGCGTGTCGAGCGCCGGCACGGAATTCGGGTACCGCAACCGTGTAACTCTGTCCTTGCGTCGGGGACCGGCTGATGTCTGGTTGGGCTATCGCGAGCGGCTCGATCCCTCCGCAATATTGGATGTCGATGACTGCCTGCTCGCCGAGGGGCCCGTTCGAGAGGCGCTGCGCGAGATCCGTGCGAACTGGGGCCCGGGTGCCGGGTTTCTCCCTGGCGGGAAGGATCTCAAGGTCACGATTCGCTGCACGGAGGATGGCAGCGTTGGAATTCATGTTCGTGGCGGCGAATCGGGCCAGCCGGGGGATCCGGCCATGATCGTGGATTCCGTCGTATCGCTCGGCTCATACGTCCAGACCTGCGATGACGGTACGCGGCATGTGCTGGCAGGCTCGGACTGTCTGACCGATCGCTGGCAGGGAGTCCGGTTCGAGCTCGGGCCCGAGACGTTCCTTCAGGTCAACCGGTCCGTTTCAAGCGTGATGGACCGTGCCCTGGACGACTGGGTCGGACCCCGGCGTGGCGTTCGAATCGCCGATCTCTACGCCGGCGCGGGGGCCCGTGCGATCCGTTGGGCTCGTGAGGGAGCCCTGGTGACTGCGGTCGAGTCGGACCCCGCCTCCGTCGCTTCGGGTCAGGGGGCGGCCGCCGCCGAGGGTCTGCAGCTCGAATTCATCGCGGCGCGGGTCGAGACCGTTCCCGAGTCATTCTCGAACGCCGAGATCATCGTCGTGAATCCACCTCGCGCGGGCTTGTCGACCGCGGTCGTGGAATCCCTCTCGACCCCGGGTCCGGCACGCGGTCTGGCGTACGTGAGCTGTGACCCGGCGACACTCGCCAGAGACCTTTCACTTCTCTCTTGCGTCTGGCACCCTGTCGCCGTCAGAGGATTCGACGCCTTCCCGCAGACGGCGCACGTGGAGACTCTCGTGTGGATGGAGCGCGCGGGGACCGGCGCGAGGACCGAAACGGAGGCCGCTTGAAGTACTTCGTGACCGTCGAGGGACGGGAGCAGATGATCGAGCTGGAGGACGGCTTGCTCAAGGTCGACGGAGAGGTCATTCAGGCTGAGCTTTCCAGTCTGCCGGGCACGGATCGCCGACACCTCCGGCTGGAAGATCGGTCAGTGGCGCTGTTCGGCAGGCAAGTCGCCGAAGGATGGGTGCTTGAGCTGGAGGGCAGGGCATTCGAGCTCAGGGTGGAAGACGAGCGGGCCCGCCACATACGGGAACTCGCGGCGTCTACCGCCCCGACACCGTCGAGGACCGAGGTGCGGGCACCGATGCCGGGCCTGATCGTCAAGGTCGAAGTCGAGGTGGGGCGTGATGTGGAAGCTGGCGACGGTCTCGTGGTCATGGAGGCCATGAAGATGGAGAACGAACTGCGCGCTGAGGCGTCGGGAACGGTCCGGGAGATTCATGTCGAGCCGGGCATGACCGTGGACCGGAACGATCTGCTCGCAGTCATCGAGTAGCGGGAGGCCGACGCGATGGGAAGTGCCGAATCGAAAGAAGGATACACGACGCCATCCGGAATCGAGGTCCGGGTCGTCTATGACCCGGCGGACGCTCGATTCGATCCGACCGTCGATCTGGGCAGTCCCGGCAGGTTTCCGTTCACCCGGGGCGTCTACCCGGACATGTATCGCGGGCGCCGCTGGACGATGCGTCAGTACGCGGGATTCGGTACCGCGGAGGAAACGAATTCCCGATTCCGATACCTGTTGGACCAGGGACAGACCGGACTGTCGGTAGCGTTCGACCTTCCCACGCAGATGGGGCTCGATTCCGACGACCCGCGCGCGGAGGGAGAAGTCGGTCGGGTGGGCGTGGCGATCGACACACTCGACGACATGGAACTCCTGTTCGACCAGATCCCACTTGGTGCCGTCAGCACCTCGATGACGATCAACGCCACGGCTGCGGTCCTGCTCTCGATGTACGTGGCTGTGGCCGATTCTCGCGGAATTCCGAGGAATGATCTCTCCGGCACCGTGCAGAACGACATTCTCAAGGAGTTCGTCGCGCGCGGTACCTACATTTATCCGGTAGCGCCGAGCCTCCGCCTGGTCACGGACATCTTCGAGTTCTGTGCGGCCGAAGTTCCGCGCTGGAACAGCATCTCGATCAGCGGCTACCACATGCGTGAAGCAGGTTGTACGGCGGTCCAGGAGATCGCATTCACGCTCGGGAATGCCCGGGAATACGTTCGCGGCGCCCTGCTGCGCGGACTGGATCTGGAGGACTTCGCTCCACGACTCAGCTTCTTCTTCGCCGCACACAATGATCTGCTCGAGGAAGTCGCGAAGTTCCGGGCCGCGCGGCGGCTGTGGGCGCGCATGATGCGGAACGAATTCGGCGCCTCCGACCGCAGTGCCCGCCTCCGTTTTCATACACAGACCGGTGGCTCGACCCTGACCGCTCAGCAACCGCAGAACAACATCGTTCGCGTGGCCGTCCAGGCACTGGCGGCGGTCCTCGGAGGCACTCAGTCGCTGCATACGAACGGCTTTGACGAAGCGCTTTCGCTTCCGACGGAGGAGGCGGCGAAGCTGGCGTTGCGGACGCAGCAGGTGATCGCGGAGGAATCCGGCGTGATCTCGACGGTGGACCCTCTCGGAGGCTCCTGGTACGTCGAGGCACTGACCGACCAGCTGGAGGCGGACGCCCTGCACTACCTCGAGCGCATCGACGAACTGGGCGACGTGGCGCGGGCGATTCCGTTCATGAGCGAAGAGATCCACCAGGCCGCGTATCGCTGGCAGCTCGAGCTCGAGAGCGGGGAGAGGAAGGTCGTGGGGGTGAACTGCTACGAGGAGTCGACGGAACCTCCGCGACTGGCACAGCCTGATTTCGCGAGGCTGGGTCGAGAACAGGCTGATCGACTGGCGAGGATACGGGCCGACCGCGATGAGCGGGACGTGGCTTCGGCGTTACAGCGGGTTGACGATATTGCGGGAACGTCCGACAACCTGGTTCCCGTCATCATCGAGGCGGTGAAGGTCAGGGCCACGATAGGAGAGATCAGCGGAGTGCTCAGAAACCGCTGGGGTACGTTCCAGGCCTGAACCCGGGCCGTCACGTAGCCAATGGAAGAGAGACAAGGATGCCGACATACGAGTACGAATGCGACGCCTGCGGGCTGTCATTCGAGCGACTGCAGCGTATCAGCGACGACCCCATCCGCGAGTGCCCGGAGTGTGGAGGAAGCGTCCGCCGTCTGATTTCATCGGGCGGGGGGCTGGTGTTCAAGGGACCTGGATTCTACGCAACCGACTACGGCACTGGGGGATCGTCCGCGTCCGGCGGCGGGAAGAGCGATCCGTCCCGATCGGGCAAGGAAGGCGGCTCGGCGAGCGACGCCTCCGGGACGAGTTCCAGTGCGTCGTCAGGTGGTGGGAATGACGACGCCTGACGTGGAAGTCGCTGCACCCGAAGCCCTGCGTCAGGCACTTCAGGCAGCGACCGAGAAGCTGGGTGCGCCGGACGGATTCAGTCCGCGACTCGAGCGTCCGGGTGATCCGTCGCACGGTGACCTGACGACCAATGCGGCGCTGGTTCTGGCGGGTCAACTGGGTCGCCCACCGCGCGAAATCGCTCTCGAACTCGCGAGCATGTTTCCGAGCGGACAGGCCGGTGTCGCTGCGGTCGAGGTCGCGGGGCCCGGGTTCATCAACTTCCGACTGGATGACGACGTTCTCTGGGAGAGCCTGGCCGGCGTGGTCCCGGCCGGCTTCGATTGGGGTCGATCCGACGCCAGCGAGCCAGAAAAGGTCAACGTCGAGTTCGTTTCGGCGAACCCCACGGGACCACTCCACGTCGCACACGGGCGCGGGGCGGCCATCGGGGACGCAGTTGCCTCGCTGCTGGAGTGGACGGGGCACTCGGTCGAGCGGGAGTTCTACATCAACGATGCCGGCAGGCAGATCGAACTCCTGGGCCGATCGGTCGATGCGCGACTGCGGCAGGCTCGCGGAGAGTCTGTCGAGGTTCCGGAGGGTGGGTATCAGGGCGAGTATCTGGCATCCGTCGCCGCCCGGATCGCCGCGGAATCAGGGGCAGATTTGACTCCGGGGACGGAGGTCCGAGAAGAGGATGTCGCCGCACCGGCGCGGGCCGACGACGATTCGGATCGGATCTCAGCCCTCTCGGCGAAAGCGGCCGAGATACTGAGGGACGAGCAGGCCGACGACCTCGGCAGGTTCGGGATTCGATTCGATACGTGGTTTGCGGAGAGCCGTCTGTTCGACGGAGGCGAAGTCCCCGAGCTGTTGGCTCGACTCGAACGATCCGGCACGGCATATCGAGCCGATGAGGCGCTGTGGCTTCGCACCTCCGAGTTCGGCGATGAGAAGGATCGCGTGCTCGTGAAGCGGGACGGAACGCATACCTATTTCGTCTCCGACATCGCCTATCACATCGATAAGCGGTCCCGGCAGTTCGATCGGTCGATCGACGTGTGGGGCGCGGATCATCACGGTCACGTTCGGCGGATGCAGGCGGCGCTGGAAGCGGCTGGAGTGGACCCGGCATTCCTCGAGGTCATCATCATCCAGCTGGTCACCGTCATGCGAGGCGGTGAAGAGGTGAAGATGAGCAAACGGGCGGGAACGTTCGTCACCCTGCGCGAGTTGCTGGAAGAGACGGGTCGGGATGTCGCCCGCTATTTCTTCCTGATGCGTCGGGCCGAAGTGCCGATGGCCTTCGACCTGGATCTCGCGCTCGATACCTCGGAGAAGAACCCCGTATACAAGGTGCAGTACGCGCACGCCCGGATGTGCAGGATCTTCGAACGTGCCGGCCTGGACCCGGATCTTCACACAGTCCGGGCGGGAGGGTTCGCCGCGCTGGAGTTGCCATCGGAGCGAGAGGTGGCAAAGACCGTCCTGCGCTTCCCCGAGATCGTCGCGTCGGCGGCGCGCACACGGGCACCGTACCAGGTCTGCCAGTATCTCGAGCAGCTCGCCGGCGTCGTAAACGGCTGGTATCACGAGGGGAACCTGGATCCGGAGAAGAGGGTTCTCGCCGAAGGCCCGGCCAGGGAGGCCCGACTCGGTCTGGCCAACGCGGTCAGGGTGACGCTGCGACAGGGCCTGACGTTGCTCGGTCTTTCGGCGCCGGAAAGGATGATCCGAGAGGTGGAAGAGGAGGACGCGTGAATCCGAATGACAGAGCCGGGCGGGGCAAGGAGCCCATTACCTACAGGGACGCAGGCGTGGACCTGCGAGCGGCGGAGAGCCTGACCGGGCGACTCGGCGCGCTGGTGGCCGGCACGCGAACGGCCTCCACGGGGGGCGAATTCGGGTCATTCGGGGGGCGGTTCCGACTCCCGCAGGCCTCCGAACTCGTCGCCAGCGCGGACGGTGTAGGAACGAAGGTCCTGGTCGCGGCCCGCACGGGCGTTCACGACACGGTAGGTGAAGACCTCGTGAACCACTGCGTCAACGACATTCTCGCCGAGGGCGCCGAGCCACTCTTCTTCCTCGACTACTTCGCCTGCGGGAAGCTGGACGAGGAGGTCGCATTTGCAGTGATCGAGGGGGTGGCCCGCGGCTGTCGGCGTAACGGCTGTGCGCTTCTCGGCGGGGAGACGGCCGAGATGCCGGGCATGTACGCCCCCGGCGAGTACGATCTCGCCGGATTCATTGTCGGACGGCGCGTATTCGACATTCCGGGAAAGGAGGGGGTGCGGGCCGGAGACCGACTGGTCGCCCTGCCCTCGACGGGTCTTCACACGAACGGTTACAGCCTCGCCCGCAAAGTGGTGTTCGAGCGACTCGGGCTCGATGTCGACGATGTGTGGCCAGGACTGGACGGCGAGCGGGTCGGTGAGGCGCTGCTGCGTGTCCACCGTTCGTATCTGGATCCACTGCGGGGGGTGCTCGAGGCTGGGGACGTGAGAGCCCTGGCGCACATCACCGGCGGTGGCATCCCGGGAAATCTCTCCCGGGTCCTTCCCGCGGATTGCGATGCCGTAGTGGATCTCGACAGCTGGTCGCGCCCCGCGCTCTTCGCACTCCTGGCCGAGGAGAGCGGGCTCGCCGACAGTGATTTGTATGAGACGCTCAACATGGGTGTCGGGATGATTGCAATCGTACCGGAGGAGCGAACAGAGGCGGTGCTGGCTGATGCCGCCATCGCTTCGGCGGGCGGATTCGCATGCGGCGAAGTCGTGCCGGGTGACGGCACCGTCGAACTCGTGCGCTCGGCGTGAAGGCGGTCGCATGACACGCTTCGGACCCGGCGAGGACCGCCTGATGCGGAGGGCGATCGAGTTGTCGCTGTTGGGCGCAGGACACGTCGAGCCGAACCCCCGAGTCGGTGCGGTGGTGGTGAGTCCGGATGGCGAAGTCGTGGGCGAAGGGTACCACGAGCGATTCGGCGCTCCGCACGCCGAGGTCGCAGCGCTGGCGCGTGCGGGTCAGGCGGCAGACGGCGCTACGCTCTACGTGACGTTGGAGCCCTGCACGCACGAGGGGAAGACTCCGCCCTGTGCCCGCGAAATCCTGAATGCCGGAGTCCGGCGCGTGGTCGTCGCCTGCCGGGATCCGAATCCGATTGCAGCGGGCGGTGTCGAGGTGCTGCGGAGCGGCGGTGCGCGTGTGGATACGGGACTGCTGGCCGTCGAGGCGGCGCGAGTGAACGCTCCCTTTCACTGGTGGCATTCGACCGGAGAGCCGTTTCTGGCCCTGAAGCTGGCCGTTTCCCTCGATGGCCGGATTGCCGAGCGCACGGGAGCGAGGAGTTCCATAACCGGACCCGAGGCAGGGCGCGAAGTGATGCGGCTTCGGGAAGCCGCTGACGCGATTCTCATCGGATCCGGGACTGCCCGCGCGGACGACCCGCTTCTCACGGTCAGAGACCGGCCGGAATCAGAGCGGGTGCCGGCTCGGGTGGTGCTCGATACCGACGCGAACCTCTCTGCCGCTTCGCAACTCGTTCGCAGCCTGGACGCGGCACCGTTGATCGTG
>CBDTXM010000079.1:0-13061 GCA_965364445.1 uncultured bacterium
GGCACCAACACCGTTTTAGGTTCATCCCGGCTCACTCGACTCGTACTCCTAACTCTCAGTAGATGTCCGAGCCCCCGCCACCAACGACGACGGAAGCACGGCCTTGCGTTCCGGCTGGGATCGCAATCCAGCCAGACAAACACCGTCCGCATCAAATGCTGGACGCTGTGGATATGTAGGTGGGGTCGCAGCCTAAAGGTAGAACGGGGGATTCGGCGTCGCCACTCGAATCAAGTTCTCCGGTGGGCGGATGACTCGCTCTTACAGGGCGTCGGCGGGACTGCGGACACCCAGTCCGCCCCGGTTCAGCACGTGCGTGTAGATCATTGTCGTCCGAACGTTTCGGTGGCCGAGCAGCTCCTGCACGGTTCGAATGTCGTAGCCGGATTCCAGCAGGTGCGTGGCGAAGGAGTGCCGGAAGGTGTGGCAGGTCGCTTTCTTCGCGATTCCGGAACGGCGGACGGCCTGCTTGACGGCTCGCTGGATGGACGACTCGTGCAGGTGGTGGCGCCAGTGGCGCCCCTGCACCGGGTCCGAATGAACCCGGGTACCCGGGAATACCCATTGCCATGCCCACTCCTGGCCGGCGTTGGGGTACTTTCGGGCGAGGGCGGAGGGCAGGGGCACCCACCCGGCGCCGGTGCTGACGTCCTCCTGGTGCTGCAGTTGTACGCGTCGGAGATGGCGGCTCAGCGCCTTGCTGGCGACCCCGGGCAGCATGGTGACTCGGTCGCGGTCCCCCTTCCCTACCCGCACCACGATCTCGGCGCGTTCGAAGTCCACGTCCTTGATTCGCAGTCGCAGGCATTCCAGAAGCCGGAGTCCGCTACCGTACAGCAGGGTGGCCGCGAGCTGCTGTGTCCCGCGCATCTGCCCCAGCACTGCCCGGACTTCGGAGGCGGTGAGCACCACGGGCAGTCGGCTCGGCGCCCTCGGTCTGGCGATGCCGCGCGGCGGCTCGACCTCCACCCCCAGCACCTGCCGGTACAGGAACAGCAGTGCGCTCGCCGCCTGGTTCTGGGTGGAGGATGCGACCTCCTCGTCGTTGGCGAGATGGGTCAGGAATCGAGCCACGTCCTCCGATCCGAGGCGCGACGGATCGGCCGTTCGATGGTACCGCAGGTAGCGTCGGATCCAGCCGGTATACGCCTCCTCGGTCCGCGGGCTGAACTGCCGGGCGCGGATCTCTCGCCGGACGGTATCGAGCACGCGGGTCTCGCCGCGGTCGACCCGGCGGCGCTGAAACAGAATCGGATCGGCCATGCCCGAGGCTCGCCGGGGGCCGTCAACGGATTCACATCGCGGCGACGACCTGCTTTGCGTGCTCGACGTGCGGGCGGCCCTCCCCATCGCCGATGACCAGCTCGAGCAGCTGCCGGTACCATTCGGCAGCGCTCTCCGGGTCTCCGGCGAGTTCGGCGGCCCGGCCCGCGCCATACAGGCTGCGGAAGCGATTCGGGCTCCGGGCGAGGGCCTTGTCGTAGGCAAGGATGGCATCGTCGTAGCGACCGGCCTCGCGCAGCATGTCGCCATACAGTTCTCTCGCCGGAAGCACCTCGCCCGGTGTGATCGGGTGCTTCTCGGTGGACGCTTCGAGATCCGACGATTCCTCCATGAGGCCGAGCGCGCCCTCCGTGTCACCTTCGGCCCACGCGGCCCAGGCCTCGACGGCGAGCCGCTGGATCTCCACCTGGGTCGCCCAGTAGCCGGCTGTGGACGGCACGGCATCGCGCAGATCCTTCAGCCGCGCAGCGGCCCGGCGCGCGGCGGGCGCGTCGCCTGTCCGGGCCGCGCCGATCCCTCTGGCGAACCAGGTGATCGCCTCCATTTGCGGAAACCGGTCCCAGGCGAACTCTCCCACGCGCGCCTCCAGTGCCGCGGCTGCCTCCCAGTCGTCCCTCTCGAGAGCCACACGCGCGGGCACGGCGGCCAGGGTGTAGGCGCTGGCGCCATGCGTCTGGAAGGGTCCTTCCAGCGCCGCCGTCGTCGCAGCGACCTCGTCCGCCGCCGCGTCCTCGGCTCGCTGCAGGCGGGCGTAGGCCAGGTAGTCGAGCGCGTGCAGGTAGTGCAGCGAAATCGCGTCTCCGGCCGGGTGCGCCTTCGCCGCGGCGGCGGAGCGGGTATTCCAGTCGATCGACTCCTCCCACAGCCCCAGACGCGTGAAAATGTGGCTGGGCATGTGTAGGGCGTGCGGTACGGCGGGTGCCACGTCGGCATAGCCCCGGGCGGCTGTTTCAGCCTTCCCGGCCAGCGGCGGATAGTCGTAGGCGTGGATCACGTAATGGTAGGCGCCCGGGTGGTCGGGGTTGGCCGCGAGCACGCTCTCGGCCACGGCTCCCGCTGCGAGCTGGATCGCGTAGGAGCGGTCGGCCGGATCCACGAGGGCGAGCTGCGAGAGCGCGTGAAAGGCCGCGGCCTCATTGTCCTCGGGATAGCGATCGTGCGCCGTCTGCCACCCGTCGGCGAATGCCTCGAGGCTCGGTCGCTCGCTGTCCGCCCGGCCGGCTCCGTAATAGGACGCCGCCGCATCGATCCATGCCTGCACGCGGCCGTCGTCCGCGCCGAGCTCACGCGCGCGGCTGATCGCCCTGTCGCCCGCGGCCCATTCCTCCTCGCCGGGAGGGTCGCTCCACAGCGGGTGGATCCAGGTCATGGCTACGCCCCAGTGGGCGAGCGCGCACGCCGGATCGGCGGCGGCCGCCTGACCGAAAGCCTCTCGTGAATCTTCGTAGGTCATGCTGTGCAGCAGAGCCAGCCCCTGCTCCAGGGCAGCGGTGGCTTCGGAGGAGCACTCCTCGGGAATGTCCACGGAACCGAGGCGGGTGCCGTAGGAGGACTCGCTGGCCACCTGCTCTACCTCGGAGGCCGTGCCCGCCCCGGGCTCATCGGCGGGTGCACATCCGAATAGCGGGGCCAGCGCGAACACCGTAAGAATCCTTCTCGTCATCGTCTCGTCTCCATTCCGGGCTGCAAGACCGGCCGCCGTCGGCGTCCGGAGCGGTCACGCTCCTGAATGCGTTTTGGGGGCGTGTCCTGCGACATGGGCCTCTGCGCCAGCATAATCAGGAACCCCGCGACCGCGAACCCATGGAACGTTTCAACGGCCACCCGCCGGCGTTTCCTGAAACACCGACTGCCAGCCTGTTCGGCAGACGACAACTCCGCAAGCGTATTCTTTGCAAGTGGTTACGATTTTGTCACACGATCGATCGCCCGCGGCCTGGCACGTGCCCTACCTCCCTCGCGCCGGATCGAGTGACCGGCACGAACCTGAACGAAGGAGGAACGATGCGAAGGACATTCCTGTTGCCGGTCATGGCGCTGCTCGCGGCCGCCGCCTGCAACGACACCATGGAGCCCGAGACCGCGGAACTGCAGCTCGAACCGGCGTTCGCCAGCGAGAAGGCCTCGGAGAAGGCCTCCGATATGCGCACCTACGAGGTGACGATCACCAATCTCACATCCGGGCAGCCGTTCACCCCGCCGGCCGCGGCCACGCACCGCCGCGCGATCCGCGCCTACGAAGTGGGGCAGCCGGCCAGCTTCGGCGTGAAGGAGATCGCCGAGAACGGCAACCTGGACCCCTTCGTCATGGCCCTTCAGGACAGCAAGGATGTCTCCGACGCCGTGGTCGCGGTGGCCGGCAGTCCGCCGCCGCTGTTCCCCGGCGCCTCGGTGAGCTTCGAGATCGAGGCCGGTGACGGAGCGCAGTTCTTCTCCTTCGTGTCGATGCTCATCTGCACGAATGACGGGTTCACGGGGCTCGACGCAGTCAAGCTGCCGAATCAGGTGGGGGCCAGCGCCAGCTGGGATTCGTACGCGTACGACGCGGGCACGGAGTTGAATACGGAGGATTTCGCAGACATCGTCCCGCCCTGCCCCCCCCTCACCGGCGTGCCGAGCACGGATCCGGGCACCGGGATGAGCGATCCGTCGCTGGCGGAGAATGGCGTGATCACCATGCACCCGGGGATCACGGGTGACGACGACCTGATCGCCGGTCTGCACGACTGGTCCGGCCCGGTGGCGCGGGTCACGATCGAGCGTCTCGACTGACGATCGGCGGACCTGGTCCGGGATCGATCGCGGGGGGCGCCGCAGGCTGGCGTCTCCCCGCTCCCCGTCTGGCTCCCCGTGAAGCTGGGTCCTAGCTTGATGCGCCCATGAAGATATCGCTTCTCCCCGCGCTGCTGCTGTTGCTGGCCGGCGTCCTGCTCGTGGCCTTCGTGCCTGCGGGCATTCTGCTCGACCGCCGCCTGCAGGCGGAGCTCGAGCGAGCCGCCCGCGAGGAGCTGGCCGTGGCGCCGCGGCTGATCGGCGACCGGAACGCGGCGCGGTCCGATGCCCTGATGATGCACGCCAAGGACCTGGCCTCCGCTCCCGCCGTAGTGGCGGCGTTCGAGGCCGCCGACGAGGTCTCGGCCGTGCGCGCGGCGGAGGAGGCGAAATTCGACGAGCGGGAGGAGGTCGTCGTCGTCCCTGCACCGGGCGAGGAGTCGTGGTCGGGGCCGATGCCCGACCCCGCACTCATCGACGCGACGCGCGCCGGAGAGATGCCCGTCTCTTTCGTACCGGTGGAAGACGGACCGGCGCAGGTCGCGCTGGCACCGGTAATGAGCGACGGTGCCTGGCTGGGTGCGGCCGGCGTTTACGAACTGCTGGACGAGACCGGAGCGGCGGCGCTGGCCGGTCTCACCCGATCGCAGGTCATCGTCGCGCTCGCCGACGGCTCCGTCACCGCCGCCACGCTGGACCCGGAGCTGGCCACGGCCATCGCCCGCGCCTACGGAGACGGCACCGAGGTCGAAGAGATCGCACTCCCGGATGGCTCGCGCTGGTGGGTCGCATGCGCAGAGCTCGACGCCTCGGGCCGGGTGCTGTTCGCCCGGAGCGCCGAGACGGCCCTCGCCATCCTCCCGCGTCTGCAGCGGGGCGCGCTCGTCGCTCTGGGCATCGCCCTCGTGTTCGCCCTCCTGCTCGGGGTGCTCGCGGCCGGGGCAGCCGCCCGCCCGGTCGGAGCGCTGGCCGAGGCCTCGGAGCGGCTGGCGGCCGGAGACTTCGGGGCGCCCGTACCCCGTACGGCGCTCTCCGACGTGGACCGGGTGGGCCGAAGCTTCCGGGAGATGCGCAGCGCGCTCGCCCGACGGCTCGAGGAGCTGGAAGCGGCGAACGAGGAGCTCGCGGCGCAGCAGGAGCGGCTGCAGGCGCTGCAGGGCGAGCTGATCCAGCGGGACCGGCTGGCGGCGAGCGGCCGGCTGGTGGCGGAGCTGGCGCACGAGATTCGCAATCCGGTGGCCAGCATCCGCAACTGCCTGGAGGTGCTCGACCGCCGTCTCGCGGAGGACCCCGAGGGACGGGTGTTCACGGAACTGGCGATCGGCGAGCTCGCCCGCATGCACGAGCTGGCCGAGGGGCTGCTGGACCTCAACCGGCCCCTGGACCCCGAGGCGACGGGCTGCGACGCCGTCGAGGTGTCCAACCAGGTCGCGGCGCTGATGGGCGCGGGACGTTTGGGCGAGCGTTGGCCGATCACGGTCAGCGGTTCCCTGCCGGCGGATCGCGAGGCTGCGATCGCCCCGGAGGCGCTCAAGCAGGTGCTCATCAATCTCGTCCAGAACGCCCAGGAGGCGAGCCCGGACGGCGGCGGAATCGCGATCGATCTCGCGGCGAGTGATTCCGGCGCGGTCGTGAAGGTGACGGACTTCGGTCCCGGGATCCCGGAGGACGTCCTCTCGCGCATCTTCGACCCCTTCTTCACGACGAAGGGCGAGGTGAGCGGCGTCGGGCTCGGTCTGTTCGTCGCGGAAGGCATCGTCCGACGGCATGGCGGCTCGCTCACCGCCCGGAACCGTGCGGAAGGGACCGGAGCGGAATTCCGGGTCGAGCTGCCCTGGATCGGCGAGGCATGAGCGCGCCGCGCCCCGCTCGGCTCCTGCTCGTAGACGACGACCGGGCCTTCCGGATCTCCACGGCAGAGCTGCTACGCCAGGACGGCCACGAGGTGGCGACTGCCGCCGGCGCGGCCGAGGCCGGCGAGCGACTGGCCGAGGGGCCCGTGGACCTGGTGCTGCTGGATGTGCGGATGCCCCGGATCGGGGGGCTCGGCGTGCTGGAGGCGCTGCGCCTGCGCGGTGAGCGGGTGCCGGTCCTGATGATCAGCGGCTACGGCACGATCCGCACGGCCGTGGATGCCCTGCAGCTGGGTGCGGACGATTTCCTCACCAAGCCGGTCGATCCGGAGCTGTTGAGCCGCAAGGTCGCCGAGCTCCTGGATCAGAGGCCGCACGGCTGGGAGGAATTCACCTCGCTCGGGATGGTCGGTCGCTCGGCGGCCATGCGGGAGGTGTACGAGGCGGTTCGGCGCGTGGCTCCCTCGGAGACCACCGTGCTCGTCACGGGGGAGACCGGCACCGGCAAGGAGCTCGTGGCTCGCGCCCTGCACGATCACTCGCCGCGGGCCGCCGGCCCCTTCCTGCCCGTGAACTGCGCCGGGCTCGCCGAGGGCGTTCTGGAGTCGGAGCTGTTCGGGCACGTGCGCGGCGCGTTCACAGGCGCGGCCGGCGACCGGGAGGGCCTGTTCCGGGCCGCGCGAGGAGGAACGATTCTGCTGGACGAGGTCGGCGACATGAGTCAGCGGCTGCAGCAGCGGCTGCTGCGTGTCCTGCAGGAAAGGGAGGTCACGCCGGTCGGGGCCACTCGCCCCGTGCCGGTGGACGTACGGGTCGTCGCCGCCACGCGCCGGGACCTTCGCGAGGAGGCGGCCGCCGGCCGGTTCCGCGACGACCTGTTCTATCGGCTGGCGGTGTTTCCGATCCACCTGCCTCCGTTGCGCGAGCGGCATGGCGACGTTCCGCTCCTCGTGGAGGCCGCGCTCGACCGGCTCCGCTCCCGTTCGCCCACCGGGGTACCGGACGGCTGCACGGCGGCCGCGATGCGGCTGCTCCGCGACTGGCCGTGGCCCGGCAACGTGCGCGAGCTGCTGGGCGTCATCGAGTCGGCGGCGATCCGCTCGGGAGGCGGGCGGATCGGGGTCGAGCATCTGCCCCTGGAGATCCGGGAGCGAGCGGACTCGGGCGGCGAGCTTGCCGGCCCGGACGAGCGCTATGCTGCGGCCGGCGACGCGGCGGCCGAGCGGGCGGCGATCCGCGCCGCGCTCGAATCGGCGGACGGCCACCGCGAAAAGGCAGCCCGCATGCTCGGGATGAGCCGCACGACCCTGTGGCGGAAGATGAAGGAGTACGGGCTGGACGTCTGAGCCGGCCGGCCTGTTGATGACGCCATCCGGATGCAGAAAGGGCCCGGCCAACGGCCCGGGCCCTCCCCTCCCTACATGGAACCGACGTGGAAGTGGCGTCGGTCGGCTTCCGAAGCGAACCTTTCGTCGCGCAGCGACGAGGAGTTCGCGGAGGGAGTCGACCGACGCCCACCCCACCGGCGGGACGATCAGTACATGCCGCCCATGTCCCCGCCGCCCGGCATTGCGGGCATCGGGTTCTCTTCCGGCTTGTCCACCACGACGGCTTCCGTGGTGAGCAGCAGGCCCGCGATCGATGCGGCGTTCTGCAGCGCCGTCCGCGTGACCTTGGTCGGATCGATGACTCCCGACTTCACCAGGTCCTCGTACTTATCCGTCGCGGCGTTGTAGCCGAAGTTCTTGGTGCCCTTCTCGCGGACTTTCTCGACCACGATCGAGCCCTCGGCTCCAGCGTTCTGGGCGATCTGCCGCAGCGGTTCCTCGAGTGAGCGACGAACGATCTGCACTCCGATCATCTCGTCGGTATCGTCCCGCTTGATCTTGTCGAGCGACTTCTGCGCCGCCAGCAGCGCCACGCCGCCTCCGGGCACGATGCCTTCCTCGACGGCGGCACGGGTCGCATGCAGAGCGTCCTCGACACGGGCCTTCTTCTCCTTCATCTCCGTCTCGGTCGCCGCGCCGACGTTGATCACCGCGACGCCGCCGGCCAGCTTCGCCAGCCGCTCCTGCAGCTTCTCGCGGTCGTAGTCGGAGGTGGTCTTGTCGATCGCGACACGGATCTCGTTGATCCGGCCCTTGATCGCCTCGTGGTCACCGGCGCCGTCCACGATCGTGGTGTCGTCCTTGTCCACCACGACGCGCTTCGCCGAACCGAGATCCGAGACCACGGCGTTCTCCAGCTTGAAGCCGAGCTCCTCGCTGATCACCTGGCCGCCGGTCAGAACGGCGATGTCCTGAAGCATCTGCTTCCGCCGGTCACCGAAGCCGGGCGCCTTCACGGCGCAGACCTTCAGCGTGCCGCGCAGCTTGTTGACGACGAGCGTCGCGAGCGCCTCGCCTTCGACGTCCTCGGCGATGATCACGAGCGGCTTGCCCATCTGGGCGACCTTCTCGAGGACCGGAAGCAGGTCCTTCATCGAGGAGATCTTCTTGTCGTGGATCAGGATCATCGCATCGTCGAGCACGGCTTCCATCTTGTCCGGATCCGTGACGAAGTACGGCGACAGGTAGCCACGGTCGAACTGCATTCCGTCGACGGTGTCGAGCGTGGTCTCGAGACCCTTCGCCTCCTCGACCGTGATCACGCCGTCCTTGCCGACCTTCTCCATCGCGTCGGCGATCAGGTCGCCGATCACGGAGTCGCTGTTCGCCGAGATCGACGCGACCTGGGCGATTTCCTTCTTGCCCTTCGTGTCGACGGCCATGTCGGCCAGAAAATCGACGACCTCCAGCACGGCAGCATCGATGCCGCGCTTCAGAGCCATCGGGTTCACGCCCGCCGTGACGCTTTTCAGGCCCTCGGCGTAGATCGCCTGCGCCAGAACCGTGGCGGTCGTGGTACCGTCACCCGCGTTGTCGGAGGTCTTCGTCGCGACTTCCTTCACCATCTTCGCGCCGAGGTCCTCGATCGGATCCTCGAGCTCGATCTCCTTCGCGACCGTCACGCCGTCCTTGGTGATCGTCGGGCTGCCGAACTTCTTCTCGATGATCACGTTCCGCCCCTTCGGGCCGAGCGTGACCTTGACCGCCGCGGCGAGCTTGTCGACGCCCTTCTTCAGACTCGCACGCGCGTCGGTGCTGAATTGCAGATCCTTAGCCATATTCGGATGCTCCTCTCAGTATCGTGTTCCGGTCTTCGTGCGCTTGAGGCCGGCTGATCTCAGCCGAGCACCGCGAGGACGTCGGATTCCTTGACGATCAGGTAGTCGTTGCCGTCCACCGAGACCTCGGTCCCGGAGTACTTCCCGTACAGAACGCGGTCCCCGACCGAAATCTCGACTTCAATCAGGTCGCCCTTGTCGGAGCGTCGGCCCGGGCCGACGGCGACGACGGTTCCCTGCTGCGGCTTCTCCTTCGCGGTGTCCGGGATGTAGAGACCACCGCGCATTTCCTCGGTCTCCTCCAGCGGCTCGACCACGATGCGGTCGGCGAGAGGCTTGATCTTCGATTTTGCCATGTCCATTCCCTCCTCGAAATGAACCGAACTGTTCATGCCGGCGATCCGGCTGTTGTTAGCACTCCATGCTTTCGAGTGCCAATGTCACGTGCCAAAAAATACGGGCGTGGCTCTGCCGGTCAAGGCTGCACGACCTGTCGCTTGCGAGAAGCACGAGACGTGCCACGAATATGTGCCTGAAACCAGCCCTTTCGCCGTGATTTCGTTCCCTGTCACCCGTCGGTCCGGCAGTTCGCCTGCCGTTCCGGCGCTCCGGCTGTCAGGCTGGCACCTGCGAGCCGGAGCGCGTCTGCTGAAACCCCGTCGCCTGCCCACCCGTATGAGAGATCGAACGATGGAGATACAGGGACCGCCGCCATGCGGATCGACAGTCCCGTTCAGTGAGAGATAACCGGGAGGACAAGATGCTCCGCGCAATCGTGACCCTGCTCGTACTCGGCCTGGTGGGCATGACCGTGCTCAGCCTGCTGTTCGGCGTGCTGATGCCGCTACTCGTGATCGCGGTGAAGGTCGCGGCGGTGCTGGTGGTCGGTTACTTCATTCTTCGGCTGGTGAGCCCGTCGGACGCCGCGAAAGTCCGCGACAAACTCAACGGCTACTGCAACAAGAAGGACTGATCGCCGGGATCGTGTGCGATTGACGAACCGTGACGCGCCGTCTCAGGTGCGCGTCACGATCCCCCGAGCAGCACCGCGGCGTCCCGGATGCGATCCGTGGCGCCGCGGATCGCATCCGCCAGTTCCACGAGAGCTTCCTCCGCAGCCCCGAGATCCCCCGCTCGCAGCGCGAGCCGGGCACCCGGCAGTGTGAGCGCCGAGTAGCCGTTGTCGGGGTCCGAAATCACGGTCAGATTCCGGCTCCAGGTCCCCTGCCCCTCCGGTGCAGGCGCCAGTTCCTGGCCGACGAGGCGCAAGGTCTCGTTCACACGCAACACGGTCTCCGGATCGGGGCGTCCGAAGGCGAGTCGGCCGTCCCGGGAAGCCTCCAGGGATCGGGCCGCTACCTCCATCGCATCGGCGGCCGACAGGGCGTCGGCCAGCGCGGCCCGCAACGATGCACCCGAACCGGCGGTTTCCGGCAGGTCCATGACGCCCGCCGCGGGGTCCGGGCTCGCGCCGTAAGCGCGGAGGGTCTCGTCCACGGAGTCCGACAGGGACCCGAGCTCCTCTCGAATCCAGACGGCGAGCGCGACGTGGTCGTACGGCAGGATGTCGGCATTCGCGATCCGGGCCAGCATGGAAGCGGTGATCCCGCCCGCCACGGTGTGGTAACGATAGCCGGGATCGCCGAAGCGCTGCATCCAGGCGGGCGTGTCGTACATCGAGTGATAGACGCCGCCTCGCCCGCCGAACCCGAAGCCGGCCGCCGGGATGCCGAGTCGCAGGTAGAAGCCCTTGTGATCGGAGCCCCCGCCCATCGTCCCGACGGGCGGCTCGCTCAGCGGCTCACCCTCGCGCGACTCGTTGACGGCCGCGAGCCAGGCGTCGCGAAGTCGCAGCCCCGATCCGGGATCTGAGATCTCGACCGAGAGGTCCCTCACGAGGCCCGCGAGTTCGGGAGACGCGGCGGATCCGAAGCGGCCGCCCGACACGGCGCCGTCCTGGTTGAGATAGGCCACGGCGGCGCCTCTCAGACGATCTTCGTTGGCCTCGACCCACTCGATCGAACCGATGATCCCCCATTCCTCGGCGTCCCAGGTCGCGAATACGACCGTGCGCCGGGGCCGCATGCCCTCTCGCGCGAGGTCGGCGAAGGCTCGCGCGGCCGCGAGCACGCTGGTCGTTCCGCTCACGTTGTCGATCGCTCCGGGGCCCCAGGAGTCCCGGTGGCCGCCCGCGATCACCCACTCGTCGGGCCATTCGGTTCCCCGGATGGCGGCGATCGTGTTGAACGCCGCACGGTACGCTGGCTCCCCGCTCTCCATGCGCACGTGCACGCGGGCCGTGACCGGTCCGGGTCCGATCCGGTAGCTCAGCTCGAGGCCGCCCTGCCATGCCTCGGGCCCCACGGCTCCGCTCAACGGTCCGAGCAGTTCGGCCGCCGCACCGTAGCCGATCGGAACGACCGGGATTCGGGCGACGCCCATCATCCGCTCCTCGGGGACGCGCGGCGCCCCGGGCAGAGAGGGGCCGGTCGGCGTGGAGGGGTCTCCATCGGCGTTCAGGATGCTGCCGCGCTGCAGACCGCGCTCGGGCCGCATCGGACCCTCCGGGTACACGTCCCCCTTCGTGAATCCGTCGCCCTCGGGGTCGTTGTAGAGCAGCAGGGCGGCCGCCCCGCGTCGCTCCGCCTCACGCGCCTTTATGCCTCGGAAGCTCCGCCCGTAGCGAGCCAGCACGACCTTCCCCGCGACCGACACGCCGAGCGAGTCCAGCACCCGGTAATCGGCCGGGAGGCCGAAATTCGCATAGACGATCTCCGCCTCCACGGTCCCCGAGCCCGAATAGGCGTGGAAGGCCGGTACGACGTCGAAGCGCGTGGAAGGATCCTCGGGGATCGGCGGCTCCGTGAGATCGAATTCGAGCGGAGCGGGAAGGACCCGCGCGACCGACACTTCGAGCGGCTGAGGCAGGTACAGAACCAGGCTGTCGTAGCCCACCTCGAGTCCTGCCGCCGTCAGCCACGCGATCACGGAGTCCCGCGTGGCCCGCTGTCCGGGTGTTCCCGCCATGTGCGAACGATTCGAGAGCCCCGTCGCGTAGCGGGCCACCGTGTCCGGGTCGATCGCCGAGCGCAGCGCCCGCTCGTACGCACGCTGTGTCTCCCACGAGCCGGCGGCGTACCCCGGGATCGGATCCGCGGCGCCGCTGACCTCGACCCCACCGCCTCGCGTCGAGGTCGCACCCTCCTGCGCCCTCGCTCCGGCCGGGGCGAAGGCCACGGCCAACGTGGCGCCGGCGAGCACCCGTCTCCACGCCCTCATTCGGCCCCTCCGGCCAGGTGACGGTCGGCGCAGACGAGTCCCTTCAGGGTCAGATACGGGTCCGTCGCCTGGACGGTCCGGCAATGGGGCGCGATCAGTTCGGCGAGTCCACCGGTGGCGATCACGAGCGGGTCGTCGGGCCCCCACTCGTCCAGCAGCCGGGAGACGATCCCGTCGATGCCCTCCACGATCGAGTAGAACACGCCGGACTCGAGCGCTTCCACGGTGTTGCGACCGAGCACGCTCTCGGGCGGCGCGATCTGAACCGAGGGGAGCTTCGAGCTCAGCGCGTGCAGCCGGTCGATTCCGGCCCGGGGCCCGGGCGAAATCACGCCGCCGAGGAACGCCCCGTCGGCACGGATGCAGTCGAACGTGGTTGCGGTGCCGAGGTCTACGACGATCGTGTCCCGGCCGAACAGGCACTTCGTGGCCAGCGTGTTGACGATCCGGTCCGCACCGACCGAGTGCGGCTCGTCGACCTCGAGTCGGACCGGAAGCGGCGTGCGCCAGTCGATCCACACGAGCGGCAGGCCGAGCCGACGACAGCGGTAGCGTCGAGGCAAGCCGGCCTCGATCCTCTATGAAATGGAGCTCCCTCCCTCCGAAAAGTCGGGTTCCGTTGCGCAGCCTCTGCGTCGGGAGTTTCCTCCTCACCCTCGACTTCTTCAACCTTCATGAATCCGCGCTGACCAGAAAGTCCCCTGCCA
>CBDTXM010000080.1:0-13034 GCA_965364445.1 uncultured bacterium
CCGCATTGCGAGGTTGTGAGTGCGAGAGCGACCACCGCCAGCGAGCATCGAACGGCCCGCATCAGAAGATCACCTCGACGCCGAGACGCAGCTGCCGGGCCTCTCCGTAGAATAGCGAGGGATCGGACGCATCCAGTGCCGCTCCGAATCTCGCGGCGTCGAGCTCCTCGGTCGTGATCGTCCCGTCGCGATCCAGGTCGACGGTTTCCGAATAGCGGGAGGACTCTGCCGGAATCGGGGCACTGCTCGAAATCGGCTGCGCGGCGGTCTCGAGCACCGTCTCCAGCGTCGGAGCGATCAGACCCGAGTCCCGACGCAGGCCGATCACGTTCGCCCGGCCCAACAGGTTCTTCCCCTGAAACGCGAGCCGCACGGCGCAGTCGGTGCAGCCGGGAAGACGCGCCACGTCCCAGGTCAGCGAAAAGTCCACCACCGTCGTCCAGGGCAGGCGGTCGTCGGATTCCAGGGTCAGATCCTCCCCCGTGTCGAGGAAGAGAGGGTAGCCCGACCGAAGCTTGGCCGTGATCGCGGCTCCGACGGGAAGGCCGGCCAGGCCTCCGGCGCCCTCGGCCCTCGCCCGTGCCGCATCGGGCGAGGCCCTCCCGAGCAGCAAGGCGGCATCGATCGTGTGGCGCCGATCGAAGGCGAGCGGGAACTCGGCCAGGCTGCCCGAGACGACGACCGAGCTGTCGTTCCGCGCGCCCGACGTCAGGCCGGTCGCCTCCATGAGCGCGTACCCGACGCTCAGTTCCGCTCCCGAGAATCGTCCGCGAACGCTGAGCTCCATTCCCTTCACCGTGCCGCGATCTCCCGTCGTGTACTGGCCCGGGCTGCTTCCGGCCAGCAGCACGTTGCCCGTCACGATGTCGGTCAGGTTCTTGTAGAAGAGCGTAAGCTCGACGCCGAACTGGTCGCTGAACAGCTGGCTCGCCCCGAGCTCGAATACCCGTCCCTGTTCGAACGCGAGATTCGGGTTCCCCTGCCTTCGCACGTCGGTGCGCAGCGAGTCTCCGATCGTATTGTCGATGAAGTACTGGAAATCCGGGGGCTGGGCGACTCGGGCGAAGTTCACCCGGAAGGCCGAACGGCCGGCCGAGTTCTCGAACGCTCCCGCGATCCCGATGCGGGGCGAGGCGTTTACGGCCCAATCGGTCGAGATCACCGGTGCCAGGAAGTCGGCCCGGTCCTCGCTGAACTCGAGGCCCGAGCGAAACCCCTCGACCCGCAGGCCGAGAGACACGGTGAACAGGTCCCCGGGCTTGAGCACGGTTTCGCCGAATGCGGCGAGCCGCGCGGGATAGAAGCGGGCGTAGTTGGGAGCCGAACCGGCCAGCCAGCTCCTCGGCCGCTCGTACGTCTCCACCTCGTAGAGCTTCCCGGTCAGACCGCCGCGGTAGACGTTCCCGTTCGCACGGAAAAGCTCTCCCACGACGTCCGCGCCGACGAATTTCGACGAATTCCAGTTGGCGATTCCGCTCGTGCCCTCCGTGGTGAACAGGCCCTCGGAAGCGGGCCCGAACGGAGATCCGTCGAAGCCCTGGGGAAGCTGGTACCCCGGGACCGGTACGATCGAATCCAGCTGCATCTCGATCGGGAGCCGCACGAAGCTCTCACCCAGGAACCGGAAGTCGGAGAGCCCGAAACCGGCCACCTCCGATCGTCCGTCCAGCCACCCGGAATCGACGGCGCCCAGGTATCGATCCAGGCTCTGGGCGGCTACCCGAACGGCGATGTGTTTCCCGCCCCCGTCGGTCTGTCCGGCGATGTCGAGCGTCGCCGAGCCATACCACGACGAAGTCTTCTGTCCGAGCTGACTGGTCGGATTGTACTTGAGCTCGGGGGTGTAGAGCTCTCGTTGAAACCGGTTGCGCAGAACCGAGGCGGCAATCGAGACGCCGTCCGAAAACCGCTTGTCGAACCGGACGAATCCGATCAGGCGATCACCACGCTGGTACGGCAGCGCCTCGTCCTCGTACGGACAGTAGAGCGGACCGGTCAGGGGATCGGCGGCGAACGAGTCGATTGCGGTTGCCAGCTCCGGCCCGGCATCCGAGGGTCGTATGCACGTCAGACCGCGAGCGCGTGGATCGGCATCGAGGAGACCCTGGAGCTGGAGATCCGCGAACAGTGTCGCCTCCGGGCCGAGGAAGGGCACAGGTCCGCCCCCGTTGAGCACGAATTCGCTGAATCCCGCCGACGAGGACTCCGGGGCCCACTGATCGGTCATGAACGCGGCCGAGCCATCCCACCTGTCCGGGTTGCCGCTGCGGGTGCGGTAGCTGACGATCCCGCTCAGCGCCGATCCGTATTCCGCTCCGAACCCCCCGGTGATCACCTCGATTTCGGCGAGAGAGGACGGAGAGAATTCCAGCCCGGCTCCCTGGGTGGAGCCTTCCGCCTGGTTCTTGATCTCCATCCCGTCGACCAGATAGGACTCCTGACCGATCTGTCCGCCCCGGAAGTGTCCATCCGATACCCCGGTCGCCAGCTCGACCGCTTCCTCCGTTCGGACCACCGGGAGCTCGCGCAGAATCGATCCCGGAATCACCTCTCTCGACTCGGTCACCTCCGGTTCGATCAGCGGAACCCTTTCCGCCTCGACGACCAGCGGGGCGACTTCGATGGCGGTGGCCCGGAGCGAGACTGGAACCCGGGTGGCGCGGCCCGCGCGGACGATCACGTCCTCCAGCCGCAGCGGCTCGTACCCGAGGAGGTCCACGGACACCGGGTGTCGCCCGGAGGGAATCCCGGCCAGCAGAAAGCGGCCATCGGGGTCGGTGGAGGTTCGCAGGCCCAGGGTCTCAATGCCCACGACTGCGCCCGCCAGGGGCGCACCCGTCTCGACGTCCACGGCGCGTCCGATCAACCGCCCGCTGGTCTGTCCGGAGAGCGGGCGCACCCCTCCCGCAAGTGTCGCGGCCACTACGAGCAGCGGGACGGCGATTCGTGCGTTCACCCGTTCCTCTTCCCAGGGGTCGGTCAGGGACGTTCGGGCAATCTCTCCGATCGAAGCACGGGAAAGCGGTTTCCTTCATCTACCTCGAGCACGGACCATGCCGCCAGACCGTCGTCCGAGGCAGGCTCGAGCAGCAGTGCGGCCACGCGTCCGAGCGGCTGATCGACCGGCACGACCACCGTCTCCGAAGGCAATTCGACGGTGACATCGGTCCACGTCCCGTGCAGCACGGCAGGTGTGCGCCGCTGGTACTCGCGCTCCGATTTCTTGACCGAGTCGGCCGTGAAGCGCTGCACGGCCACGGGCCCGCTGCGACCCAGCACCCACGTGCGAATCCCGTGTGCGGCCACTCTCTCGATCGTCTCCGTCTCGGACGGGGGGATCAGGTAGGCCGCGGGCGCCACGGTCGTCACTGATGCCTCGAAGCTCGTGTAGTCGGGCATCCTCTCGGGCCGGCGAACTGTCAGCCGCTCGCGCATCGGCTCACCGCTGTACGGATTCCGGGTCTCGCGGACCTCACCCAGCAGAACTTCGATCGTATCCCCCCGCACCCGCGAGGCCGAGAGCGCTACCTCGCCGCCGGATACCGCCGTCCTGTCGGCTTCCGCGACGATCGCGCGAAGCCGGGGCGCATCGGCCACGGCATACTCGATGACCGCCTCCACGAAGAGCCGGTGTGCCCGTATCCGCTCCTCGAAGCTGGCGTAGGAGTAAGCTTCGCTGAGGATCCCGAATCGGTTCCGGAGCCCGACGTAATTCGTGGTGAACCTCGGCCGGTGGTCGAACGTGTACCAGCCCTGTTCTCCCGGCATGCCCCAGGTACTCGGGATGTTACCGTAATGAAAGAACTCCCAGCCGCTCTCTGCTCGTACACGGTTCGTGACCGCCGGCAGCCATCGCTCGCGAAGCTCCGCGGTGATCGCGGGATCGGTGTCGGGGTGCAGGGGCGGCGCGTAGGTCAAGTGGTAGGCGTGGGCCGTGCCGTTAGTCGTGTGCAGGTCCAGCAGCACGTGCGGATCGTAGTCGTTCAGGAGTCCAGCCAGGGCGCGCGCCTCGGCCGCGTCCAGCTTCATGTTGTCGCGATTCAGATCGAGGCCCCTGGCATTGGAACGCTGTCCCATGCCGGCCAGCGGGCCGAACTGACCGGGCCGATTCCGGAGCCCGATCCTCTCGTTGCCGTCGGCGTTGTAGATGGGTGCGATCATCACGATCGCCGCGTCCAGCCAGTCGTCGTGCCTTCCAGCCGCGATGTCCCTGGCGAGGACGAGCGCGGCTTCCTTCCCGGCCACCTCTCCCGCATGGATGTTGGCGAGCACCAGGATCCGAATCCGCTCATCATCCCGGATTGCATGGGGTGTCGCGCCCGAATCGGCGCCGAATACGACGAGCGGCAGCCGGCGCCCCTCCTCGCTGACGCCGAACGTCCGCAGGTCGAGATCCGGGCGAAGCAGCGACAGTGAATCGAGAAACGCTGCGACATCCGCGTAGCGGGAGGTCTCCTCGAAACCGGTCCGCTCAGGACGCGTGGTCGGCCAGCCGGAAATCGAGGTATCGGCTGCCGCTTCCCACCGGGCGGCGGCCGGGTATGGAGCCATCTCCGTGGTCCCGTGCGCAAGCAGACCCAGCACAGCGAGAATGTGGAGCGTCACTCTCAACCGCCGAACATCGACACGACACCGCCGAAGATCGCAGCCATCCCGCCGATTGCGAGCGCGATCAGGATGGCCACGGCGATGGCCGAGAGCCATCCGAGCACCGCCGTGAGAACCGCCTTGCCGGTGCCGAAGTCCAGCGCCTGCCGGATTGCGACGATTCCAGTGACCAGCAGCCAGCCCGAGACTACGAGTTCGGTCACGCCGCTGAGCGGGCCGAATACCCCGAAGACCGCCAGGAGACCGGGGGCCTGGGCAAAGCCGAGGGTTCGAAGCAGCTCGCCCCACGTGGCCGTACCGCCCAGCACCTTGTCGCCGATCAGATAGGTGATGCCGGCCCAGACCAGCCACATCGACAACGCGGTCATCAGACCGGAGAGCACGTGCGTCGATCCGCCGTCGAGACCGCCGATCGCTCGAGCTACCGCGGCCAGGGCGACCACCAGAGCGGCCTGCGCGGTCAACGACGTGTCGTGTTCGACTTCTTCATACGTCGGGACGTCGAGTCGCGCGGCGCCGATCATCCGGTCCACGATCGTCCGGTTCGGGCTCATTCGGTCCGCGATCTCCTGCCTGGTGTCCATACGGTCAGCTCCCCTTCGGTGATTCGATCAAGTTCCACCGTTGCCGAGTCTATCCTAACCAGAGACAACTCGTTTGTACCACTCCAGTCGCGGGTCGACCCGCGGCAGGATGCGCTCGCGCAATGCCTCCCGCTCCGCCGGATCCATGAACGTCCCGGCGCGCGCCACCGAGGCGTTGCGCCGGACCAGGTCCGGTCTCTCCATCCCCACTACCGCCATGCTGACCGGCAGCGACCAGACGTACCTGAGGCATTCCTCGTGCGTGCACACCCCCTCGCGGACGAGAGCCCCGTCGGCCGAGGTCTTCATCGCGATCACGGCGATGTCCCTCTCCCGTGCCGCGTCCAGGATGACTCGCTGGAAGCTGTTCTGATGATAGTCGATCGGATTGATCGGGAATTGCAGCGTATCGAAGTCCCAGCCCTCATCCCAGTACTGTATCGCACGCTCGTGGGAGGCCGCGTTCATGTGTCCGGTCACCCCGATCCATCGGACCCGACCTTCCCGCTTCGCCTCGAAGATGTACTCCATCGCACCGCCGGGTCGGAAGGCGAGATCCACATCTTCGGGGCTCTTGATACTGTGTAGCTGCCAGAGATCGAGATAGTCTGTGCCGAGCCGTTCGAGACTTCCTTCCAGGTGTTCGCGGGCGCTCTGCGCGCTCCGCTCACCCGGCTCGTGCGTCTTGCTCATCAGGAATATTTCGGACCGGACTTCCCGGATCGCCGCTCCCAGCCATCGCTCGGAGGTGCCTGCCTGATAGCTCTCGGCCGTATCGAAGAAGCGGACCCCTTCCGCGAGCGCGGTCTCGACGAGTTGGCGGGCGTCGCGTTCCGAGCCGGCCAGCCCGAGGTGGTGTCCCCCGAGGCCGAGAATCGGAAGATCGACGCCGGTTCGTCCGAGACGTCTCGTTGGCAGGTCGGAAGGCGGAAGCGGGCCCCGTGTCACCGGCCCACCGGACTGCCAGAGCCGCATGGCGCCCACGCCACCCAGCCCGGCCGCGACGCCGGCGATCACGGCCGAGAAGGCCCGCCGGTTCACGGGTCCGCCGGCATGAGCGACACCTGCACGTACCGCTCGGGGTCGAGCCAGCGGCCGGCCGCCTCCCCGATGCTCTCGGGCGTAAGCGCCTCGAGGAGCGGATCGAGCTCGAGGATCTGGCCCAGCGGCTCGCCGTCACGGTCGTATCCCGAGATCGCGGCGAGCCAGAATCCGTTGTCTTCCAGATCGGTCTCGCGCGACCGACGACGTGTTTCCTTCACCTTGTCCAGGTTCGCCTCTGACGCACCGTACGTCGTCAGGCTGTCGATCACCGCAAATGTCGCAGCGGTCAACTCCTCCACGCGCTCCGGTTCGGCCCCGTAGCCGATGCGCACACCGTATCGCTCGACCGGAATCCGGGAAGAACTCACGCTGACGCTGGCGCCGTAGGTGCCGCCCAACTCTTCGCGAAGCACCTCACGCAGCATGATGTCCAGGACGTCGGTCGTGGCCCCGAGCAGCATCCGGTTCGCGCGATCGTATTCGAACGGTCCGGTGAACACGATCGCGGTCCGAGCCTTCGGTTCACTCCCCATGAACACCGTGCGCCGCTCCACTCCCCCGGGCGGACGCACGCCGATGTCACGCCACGCTTCCGACCGTCCCGTTGCGGGCAGCGAACCGAGGTACAGCTCGACCAGGGAACGAAGCTCAGCGAGGTCGAACGACCCGACGAAGGTGAAGGTGAAATCGCCGAAATCCGCAAATCGTTCGTCGTAGAAGGAAAGCGCCTGATCGAGGTCCACCCTCTCGATCCTCTCAGGGGTCGGCGGTTGGCGACGAGGATGCCCCTGAGACAGGACCACGGAAAGCGTATCCGCCCAGACGGCCTCGGGACTCGTGCCCCGGTTTGCGATCGCGGTCTGCACCCGCGACATCAGCGATCCGAACGCCGTTTCATCGCGCCTCGGACTCGTCGCGTAGAGCGAGATCAGCTGGAAGAGGATCTCGAGGTCACGGGGCGAGGCCGACCCGCTGAATCCTTCCTCGTTCTCCCCGATGAACGGACTGACCGAGACCGCCTTGCCGGCGAGCGATTTCTGGATGTCCACGGCGCTGAACTCGCCGGCTCCGGAGGCGCCGACGATCGAGGACGCCCAGGTCGCGGAGAGGTACTCCTCATCCGAGGCGAGCGAGGTTCCGCCCGGGCTACGCGCGCTGAACAGCACCTGGTCCGACTTGAACTCGGTGGGCTTCGCCAGGACCCGCACCCCATTCGAGAGTCGCCACTCGGTCACGTTCACGGATTCGTGCCGGGTCTCGGCGACCACCGAGCCGCCCGCGGGCAGCTCGTCGAGCAGCGGACGATCGGAATCCGAGTCGTCCCATGGCGTGAGCTCGATGGACGCGGCGACGGCGGCATCGAAGGCGGCGAGAAGCTGTGCCTCCGTCGGCGCCTCGACGCCCTCCTTCTCCGGCGTCGCGGCGAGCAGCACCCGGCTGGAATCTGAGATCCACTGGCGTCCGAGTCGATTCACCTCGTCGAGCTGAATCCCCGGAATGTATCGACGGGCCAGCGCGTATTCGTACTCGATCCCCGGAAACGACTCGCCCTGCAGGAAGGCCCGGGCGTATTCGGCCGCATAGGTGGACGATTCGCTCTTCTCCCGTTCTTCCCAGGCCCGCTCGTAGCCCCGCAGCATGTCTGCCTTCTGCCGGTCCAGTTCCGCCTGTGTGAAGCCGAATCGTTCCACCCGCTCCGCCTCGAGCAGAAGCCGCTCGAGGCCGGCGCGAGACTCTCCGTCGGCGACGGCCGCCTGCAACTGGAACGCTTCGCTGCCTCGCACCAGGGAACCCTTCCCCGATCCCGCGAACAGGAAGGGCGGTTGCTCGGACTCCCGCGTGATCTCGAAGAAGCGGAAGTTCAGCATGGAATTCCAGCTGCGCTCGACCATGCGCCGCCGGTAATCGGCGTGTGTCCCATCGGACTCGGGTGGCAGCTTCCACAGGACCTCCACCCGCGAGACCTGGAGCTCGGGATCGGTCACCGATGAGACGAGAGTCTCCGGGTGGCGCGGCACGTCGAATTCCGGCCGCCGGGGAGCGTCGGGCCGGGCCGGGATGGCCGAGAACCTCCGTTCAATGCGGGAAGCCACGTCTGCCGCATCGAAGTCGCCCACGGCGATCACGGCCATCAGGTCCGGTCGATACCAGTCGTGGTAGAATCTGCGCAGCGCGGCATGATCGAAGCTCTGTATGATCTCCGGATCTCCGATCGGGAGCCTGTCGGCATAACGTGAGCCCTGAAATAGCACGGGAAACTGTTCATCACGCACGCGGGAAGCGGCTCCCTGGCCGAGTCGCCACTCCTCGAGGACCACGCCCCGCTCCTTTTCGATCTCCAGCGAATCGAGCGTGATCGCATGCGCCCATTCCTCGAGGATCTGCAGCCCCGTCTCGAGCATGCCCGCGCTGTCGGTCGGAACCTCGAGCATGTAGACGGTTTCGTCGAAACTCGTATAGGCGTTGATGTCGGCCCCGAATCGCATGCCGATCCGCTCGAGGTAGTCCACCAGTTCCTGCTTCTCGAAGCTCTCGGTTCCGTTGAACGCCATGTGCTCGAGGAAGTGCGCGAGCCCGAGCTGGTCGTCCGCTTCGAGCACTGAGCCTGCGTTGACCACCAGGCGAAGCACGGCGCGCGCTTCCGGCCTGGCGTTCGCCCGCACGTACCACGTGAGTCCGTTCGCGAGGGTTCCGTGAAGGACTTTCGGGTCGGTCGGCATCGGCGCCGACGGCAGCACGGTAGCGGCCGCCAGCGTATCCGCGATCGGCGGATCCGACACCTGGGCGGAGGCCCCGGACGGCGAGGCAAGCCCGACTACGAGAACTCCGAGGATCGGAAGAGCCAACAACGGACTCGATAGACCTTTGAGCATTGGATTCACTGGATCGACCCCTGCAGCAGCTGCCGGAAACCTACTCCGCGATTCTCTGGGTGAGACTGTGAAACAGGCGCGAGGCGACCGGCGACGGCATGCCCTGGTCGGCCGCCCTCTTGAGGATCGCGCTCAGAGCCTCGAGCTCTCCGCCATCGAACCAGACGCCTCCGCACGAAGGGCACCGATCGACGATCACGCCCTCGATCAATTCCTTCGACATCTTCGCATCGTCGCGAAGGCAGCGGATGCGTTCTTCCCGACCGGCCTTGATCGCCAGTTCACAGTCGGCGCAGACCAGCGTGCCTTCGAATTCTCTCAGTGCCGTCCGCCTGTTGCAGCGGGAACAGGTCTCACCCGGCTCCGGTCCAGGCACCCGGCTCACCCGTGACGCGACGACAGCCGACAATTCCGGCAGTGCCTTGATCGGTACCGGTCGGTCGGAGGAAGCGAAGCATTCCGCGAACTCGGCGGCGGTGTAGTGCCGTACCTGTCGCAAGCCGGCATCGACCACCAGGTAGTCTCCGGCGGCTGCTTCGACGGGGCCGGTGTCCGTCGTGATCACGACGTCTTCGTTGAACCGGCCGGCGTAGACCCGGCCCGTGCGCTTGTAGGTGCGCCACTCCACCGCTCGTCTCCCGATGCACGAGGGTCGTCGGTCGACGCCTTCCCGATCCCACGGGAGGCGATCTTCTGGAGTGGGGAATGGTAATGGCCCCCGGAACGGGTGTCACGGGGAGAAGGCGTACGACGCGTCTGCCGGGAACCTCGCCTTCAGGTCAATTCGACCGGGATGTCACTCGGCCTGGAACTGGATCGGCAGCGTGGCCCAGGCGCCCACTTTCCGGTCCCGGCTCTCGGCCGGGGCGAACCGCATCAGGGGCACGGCGGCCAGCGCCACCTTCGAAAGCGCCGGGTCGCCATCGGCATCGAGAATCGATGCGTCGCTGGCGCTGCCCTCCTCATCCACCCAGATCTTGAGCACCACCTTGCCGGAATGGCGACGGTCGGGTCGGTACTCCGCGAGAATCCGGCGGGTCACGTAGTCCCAGTTGAGGAGACGCGGCGGCGCGCTCGGACTCACGCCCGGAAGCGCATCCGCCAGTTCGTAGCTTCCGAGGGGAGGGCGGGCCAGGTCGGGCGGTGCGAACCCTTCTCCGGTAAGGCTCGGTGACTCGATCCGGGGGCCGTCGGCCCCAGGCGCGTCCGGAGTATTCACAGAGGTAGCCGTGCGGGCGACGGGCAGACCATGGCGGTATCCGTCTGCCTGCCCGACCTCTCGACACCTGTCGATCTCGTCCAGCAGTTCGTCGCCTTCGAACAGTCTCGCCAGATCGTTCCGGTCCCGATCGCTAGGAGCGAAAGCGACGCAGTTCATCCTGACGATCTGGAGAACCTCCTCGGCCGAGTAGCTGCTGCCCGTCATCATCCGGACGAGATCGCTCTTGAGCAGAGATCGTTCCGACTGCGCAGTGGCCGCATCTGGAACGACCATGACGGCGAACAGCGTCATGGCGATCGCGAGCGAGCTCCACCTCGTAGCCGGCCTGCCGTTCCCTGTCATCGCCCGGACTCCTCGATTCGTGCCTGATTGTGCTGCGACCACTTCCGCGACCCGACTCGCGCGCGAGCGGACGCGCGAAGATCAGGAGCAAGGCTCGTACCCGGAGTTTGCAAACCCCATAAGTGAATGTTTTAAATCATGTTGTGACATTCGTCAGCGCGTCGCCGCGCCGTGACGTTGGCACCTTTTTGCGGTTGGGATCGCCGATTGCGAGGTACGGGTCGACCGCTCGTGACCCGGATGGCTCGCGTTGACGGGCCGGGCGAAGCGGTGGAGTTTCGCAGGCACAGCGCTTTCACACGGCACCCCGCGGTCAGACCGGACGACCATGCGGGGCGTGCACGCCAGGGAGGGGCCATCCACCACCGGACACCTGTGATGCCCGACGGCACTTCGACGAGCTGGCCGTGCCACGCCGGCAGAGGCACTCAACGGTCAGCCATCCTGCTCGTACTGTCCGCGCTCGCAGCCAACCTCGCCTGCACACCCGAATCCGAACCGGATCGGCCCCGGGAGGAGGCTCCGCCAAGGCCTGCGATTGACTGGTCGCCGCGCAGCTACGTCGCCGTGCGCGCCGCGGGCCCGATCCAGGTGGACGGTACGCTCGACGAAGCGGCCTGGCGGATGGCCCCCTGGACGGAGGCGTTCATCGACATCGAAGGATCGTCGCGACCGCCTCCACCGCTGCTCACCCGGGCGAAGGTCCTCTGGAACGAGGAGGCGCTGTGGATCGGAGCGGAGTTGCAGGAGACGCATGTCTGGGGAACCCTGACCGAACGGGATGCGGTCATCTACCTCGACGATGACTTCGAGGTGTTTCTGGACCCGGATGGCGACACGCACGCTTACTACGAGCTGGAGATCAACGCGCTCGGGACCGAGTGGGACCTGTTTCTCGTCCGGCCGTACCGGGATGGAGGCCCGGCGATCCACGCGTGGGACATCCCCGGACTTCAAACGGCCGTGAGCGTCCAGGGAACTCTCAACCAGCCGGATGACACCGACCTCGGTTGGAGCCTCGAGATCGCGATTCCCTGGGCCGCGCTGGCCGAAGCGACCGAGGTTCCGGTCCCGCCGCGTCCCGGGGATCGCTGGCGCCTCAATTTCTCACGCGTCGACTGGCCGGTGGACATCCGGGACGGCGCCACCGTGAAACGAGTGGATTCCGGCACGGGAGAAGCCCTGCCGGAAAGCAACTGGGTCTGGTCCCCCCAGGGATTGATCGCGATGCACTACCCCGAGATGTGGGGGTTTCTGATCTTCGCCGGCGAGGACGTGGATCCGGGGAGCTGGGACCGGGGTCCGCTGCCGGAGGAGCGTGCCGGCTGGTTCCTGCGGCAGGTCTATTATGGTCAGCACGAGCACCGAGCCCGCACCGGCAGGTGGGCGAGCGACACGGCCGACCTCGCTCTCGGTAGCGACGCCGGTTTCGAGCTCGCCGGGATGGCGACGACGCCGAACGGGTTCGAGGCGTGGGTGGAATTGGACGGAGGCTCCACGATCCGCATCGACCAGGAAGGCCGAGTCCGGGTGTCGCGGTGAATTTCACCGCACTGGACTGGACGATTCTCCTGGCCGTCTATCTCGCGATGGTGGGCGGCGTCTTCTTTCTCCGGCCCTACATGCGTGGGGTCGCGGACTTCCTCGCGGCGGGCCGAACCGCGGGTCGGTACATGATCAGCGTCTCCCAGGGCGTGGCGGCGCTCGGCGCCATATCGGTCGTCGGATTCCTCGAACAGAACTATGTGGCCGGCTTCGCCTTCACCTGGTGGGGGATGAGCACGGCGATCGTCGTGCTGCTCATCACGGTCACCGGCTTCGTCATCTACCGATTCCGCGAGACCCGCTGCCTCACCCTGGCCGAGTTCTTCGAGAGACGATACAGCCGGCGTTTCCGGGTATTCATGGGTCTGCTCGCGTTCCTGTCGGGCGTCGTCAACTTCGGGATATTCCCGGCCGTGGGGGCGAGATTCTTCATCCACTACATCGGCTTGCCGGAGTCGCTGCAGCTGGGGCCGGTCGCCGCCTCCACCTACCCGACGGTGATGGCTCTGCTGCTCCTGACTTCCCTGTTCTTCGTCTTCTCGGGCGGTCAGGTGGCCGTGATCATCACCGACTTCGTGCAGGGGATCTTCGTGAATCTCGTGTTTCTCGCGATCGTCCTCTTTCTCCTCTCCACCGTCTCCTGGGACCAGATCTTCACGGCACTCGGCACGGCGCCCGCAAATGCCTCGCTGGTGAACCCATTCCGCACCAGCCAGGTCCGCGACTTCAACTTCTGGTATTTCCTGATCGGTACGATCGGGGTCGTGTACGTCGTCATGTCGTGGCAGGGGACGCAGGGGTACAACGCCTCGGCCG
>CBDTXM010000081.1:0-12848 GCA_965364445.1 uncultured bacterium
GGACACCCGGGAGATCGAGTGCACGGAACACGCGTACCTTCAGTAGCGGAGGGTAGCTGGATGCGCATGAATCACGGGCGAGCCTGTCTCGCCATCGTGGCAGTTCTCCTGGTGGCCGCCGGATGTGGCAGCGAGACCGTACTCGCACCGGATTCCGGCCTCGTCGGTCCGATCGGGCCGGACGGACAGCCGCTCGCGGCGGTGGGCACACTCGAGGAAGTCTGTGCGGTTATCGACTTCGAATCGTATACGCACGGGGACGAGATATCCTCCGTGCAGGTGCCGGAGCTCGAAGTGTCCTTCGACATCACGGTGTGGCCAGCGAATTCAGGCCTCCCGAGCGCACGGATCTACTCCACCGATTCGATGTCGCCGCCGGGCGATGCCTTCCTCGCCTGGGCAGGCACCGGAGCGACCTGCCCCGCGTGCCTGGGCCTCGGCAACGTGCTCGTGCTCGAGGACCGTGACGGCTTTGCGAACGCAGGCGCGAGCGACTTCGGTGGCACCTTCTTCCTGGACGGGTTCACTCAGCCGGACGTGCGCCTGCGCAGCGTGAAGGCGGTGTCGAGCTCGTTCGACGCCTCACACCAGGTCTGGGTGGACGCGGAGCAGCTGGCTGCCTCGTCGAATGCCGAAGGCGGAGTGCAGACGCTCGTACCGTCCTCCGAACCCCCGATCACGAGCTTCGTCGAACTCGTCATTCTCTCATCCGCGAAGGGCGGATTCGACGACCTTCAGCTCTGCAGGATGATGGAGACCACGGAAGACCCGGGCGAGTCGGAGCAGGGAGGCGAGGGCTGCAATGTGAGCTTCTGGGAGAAATCGGGGAATTCCGACGCGTGGAACGGAACCGGCGTACTTCCGGACGCCCGCCTTCTCGATCTCCTGGGTGCGACGCCCGCGGAGCTGGCGAATCCTGAACAGATGATCTCGCCCTCCGAGCTGTCGATCGAACAAGCTCTTCGTCTGAAGGGAGGCAAGGTCAACAGGCTGGTTCGCGAGGCCGCAGCCGCGTACCTCAACGCGGTCTCCTCGGACGTGAGCTTCGATCTCACCGCCGCCGAGGTGGAGTCGATCTTCCGCGGCGGACTGGATGGCGGCGATGAGAAGTCGGCGACGAAGACGCTCGCCGGATTCAATCACCAGGTCTGCCCTCTCGACTGATCCGCCTCGCAGGCCGGCTTGCCGTCGCGGCGCCGGTGGCGAATGTGGCGGTATATCGACACCTCCTCCGGGTCGTCAGCAGCAGACGCTTCCCGGAGGAGGTGTTGCATCGCACGTATGAGCGATTGCGTGTAGCAAAAGACACCATACAGTTGTATCAGTATTTGTTTTCTGTGTATTTGTATTGATTTTCTATGTATAGCTTGACGTTCGCACGGAGCTTGCATACCCTTCGCGTCGTTCGTTCGCGTCGTAGTCCGAAGGTCGTCCGGGCATGCGCCCGGGGCCGGCAGATCACAGAGGGAACCGGAGGTAGAACCCGATGTCGTCCGATTCGATTTTCGCCGCACCGCTGGAGCACGAAGAGACCGCACGCTACGCGAGCTACGGCGCGATCCTGGGAGCCTCTCCGGATCCCAAGGCCGTCCTCGAGTTGTGCGAAGCGCTGAACGTCCGATTCATGCGTCTCACCTTTACAGACATCGCCGGCCACATCAAGAACGTGGAAGTCCCCGCCAGCCAGTTCCCGAAGGCACTGGACGGCGAGATCATGTTCGACGGCTCCTCGATCAAGGGCTTCGTCCGGATCGAGGAAAGCGACATGCTTCTCAAGCCCGACCTCTCGACGTTCAGGGTGTTCCCCTGGGGCAATCCGGAGGCCCGTGTCGCACGCCTGATCTGCGACGTCTACAACACGGACGAGACCCCGTTCGACGGTGATCCCCGGGGTGTCCTCCGACGTGTGGCGCAGAAGGCCGCGGACATGGGATACATGGTCAACGCCGGCGTCGAGGCGGAGTTCTTCCTGTTCATGAAGGATGAGGAGGGTGCCGCCACCACGATCACTCACGATCGGGGCGGATACTTCGACCTGACGCCGGTGGACCTGGGGGAGAAGGCTCGCCGGATGATCGTGAACGATCTGGAGGCCATGGGCTTCGAGGTCGAGGCCGCGCACCACGAAGTCGCGCCCGGGCAGCACGAGATCGACTTCAAGTACGCGGACGTGATGATCACGGCCGACAACCTCGCGACCTTCAAGTTCATCGTCCGGAACGCCGCGCTCGCGCACGATCTTCACGCCACCTTCATGCCGAAGCCGATATACGGGCAGAACGGCTCGGGTATGCACACGCACCAGTCGCTGTTCGACAAGAAGGGAAACGTCTTCTTCGACAAGAAGGGCGAATACCAGATGTCGGACCTCATGCGGCATTACATCGGCGGACTCAAGACGCATGCGAAGGCCCTCGCGGCCGTGACCAATCCCCTGGTCAACAGCTACAAGCGTCTCGTGCCGGGCTACGAAGCCCCCGTGGACATAGCGTGGTCTCAGTCCAATCGCTCTCCAATGATCCGGGTGCCCGATCGCAGGGGCGTGGGGACGCGGGTGGAATTCCGGATGCCGGACCCGGCCTGCAACCCGTATCTCGCACTCGCCGTTCAGGTCGCCGCGGGACTCGACGGAATCGAGAACGAGATCGATTCGGGGCCGCCGCTGGACGTAAATGTGTGGGAGCTCTCGGCCGCCGACCGCGAGAAGTACGAGATCACGTCGTTGCCGGCGAATCTCGGAGAGGCGATCGAGGAGCTGGAGAAGAGCGACACGATGCGTGAGGTGCTGGGCGAGCACCTGTTCACGAATTTCGTCGAGTCGAAGAAGAAGGAGTGGTCGGAGTACATCTCGCAGGTGTCGACCTGGGAGCTGGACCGCTACCTCACCTCCTACTGAGGTCCCGACTGCCGAATCGAGGGGGCCGGCCGGGAAGGACCCGGCCCCCTTCTCCTCTTGCAGCCCGCACTTCGCGCTACGTCCTCAGCTGTCGCCTCTAGCCATCGCTCCAGGCATCGCACTGCTGCTGTATCGCCTTCACCGCCACGATCAGTCCCGGGAGCCCCGGTGCTTCCTCCCCGTCCCGCAATTCCGCCAGCATACGCTCCACGCGTGCGAGGCCCGGCGCACACGATGAACGGAACGCTTCGATGGCGGCTGCAGAGTCGCCGTCCCCGCCGGAATCTGCCAGTAGCCGTCGCACGATTCTTCGCCGGGCCGCTTCGAGATCGAGGGTCAGTTCCCGGGCAGCCCGAAGCTGCCAGCGATCCGTTCCAGGAAGCTCGGCCAGCCGGTCCTGGAGCCAGGGGAAATCCACCTCGCCGGCCAGTCCGAAATAGATCCGACCCACGCTCGCGGCATCGACCTCCGTCTCGCGTGCCAGCTGGGCGACCGGAAGCAGCCCGTCGAGATACTCGAGGGCGACGAACCGGGCGGCCAGCTCTGCCGTCATTCCGTCGGCAGTGAACGCCGCCATCCGGTCCGCTACTTCGAGGCGCTTCCGTTCCGTGAGGTACTCGGCGAGCGAGCCCGAAAGCACGGCGATCGGCTCGCCGTACCACTCCGCGAGTTCCGCGACCCGCAGCCCGAGGTCGGCGTTCGCCAGCAGCCAGCGGGTAGCCCGGTCGATCGAGGACGAGGCACGCTGAAGCCATCCATACTGAACGGAGGCGGGAACGGTCGTTTCGGGGGCGAGAATCTCCTCCAGCAGGGATTCCGCTCCGATCACCTGCCAGGCCACGAACCATGCCCGGGCGACCTCGATCGGATCCCGGTGGGTGTCCTGCAGCAGCTGGAGGACGCCTGTTCCACCGTGCAGGTCGACGATCATGTTGGTAAGCAGCGTCGCCGCGATGTGGCGTGCCAGCGGATGCTCCGCCAGGACCTGCTCGCCGGCGGCCTCCCGGATCCCTTCCGGGAAGTACTGCCGCAGCAGGGGAAGCAGGTCGGCCCCCTGTCCCATCTCGGAGGCGAGAAGGGCTCCCTTCAGTTGCAGCTTCGCGTAGGCGAGCAGCACTGCCAGCTCCGGGCGTACCAGGGCGGGTTGAGCATGGTCCTCCCGCTCGAGAATCGCTTCCGTAGTGGGCAGGAACTCGAGACTGCGATCGAGGAGCCCGGTTCTCTCGATCGCCGTCAGGGCGTCCCGGAACACCTGGGGTCGAGCGGCAATTCTCTCCTCGTCGAGACTCACGGCCAGGCTCTGCCAGTAGGAGTTCCGGAGCACGCGGGCGGCTACGTCGTCGGTCGCCTCCTGCAGGAGGCGGTCACGGTCTTCCGGCAGGATGGCGGACGACTCGAGTGCGGCACCCAGCAGGATCTTGCAGTTGACTTCGTGATCGGAGGTGTCTACGCCGGCGGAGTTGTCGAGGGCGTCGGTGTTGCACCGGCCGCCGCCGAGTGCGAATTCGATCCGGGCGTTCTGCGTCAGGCCCAGATTGCCGCCCTCTCCGATGACTCGGGCACCCAGTTCGGTCGCGTCGACGCGAACCGAATCGTTACCGGGATCCCCGACCTCCGCGTGCGTCTCCGTGGAAGCCTTCACGTACGTTCCGATTCCGCCGTTCCACAGCAGATCCACCGGCGCACGGAGAATCGCCTGGATCAACGCGTCACCGTTCAGTTCTTCGTCATCGACGCCGAGCACTCGCCGAACCTCGGGCGACAGAGCGATGCTCTTCTCCCCGCGGTCCCACACCCCGCCTCCCTCGCTGATCCGGGCGCGATCGTAGTCATCCCAGCTCGAGCCGGGCAATTCGAACAGCCGTTTCCGCTCTTCCCAGCCGGATTCCGCTCCGGGGTCGGGATCGATGAAGATGTGCCGGTGGTCGAACGCCGCTACCAGACGAATCGTGCGGCTCAGAAGCATTCCGTTTCCGAATACGTCTCCGCTCATGTCGCCGATGCCGGAGACGGTGAATTCCTCGGTCTGCGTGTCGAGACCCATCTCGCGGAAGTGGCGCTTCACGCACTCCCACGCGCCGCGCGCCGTGATTCCCATCGCCTTGTGGTCGTATCCATTCGATCCGCCGGACGCGAAAGCATCACCGAGCCAGAAGTCGTATTCGGCCGCGAGTGCGTTGGCCGTGTCCGATAGAGTCGCCGTGCCCTTGTCCGCCGCAACCACCAGGTAGGGATCGTCACCATCGCGGATGACCGTATCGGCCGGATGAACGACCTCGCCCTCGACGATGTTGTCAGTGATGCTGAGGATCGCTCCAACGAAATCGCGGTAGCTCGTCACGCCGGCTTCCCGCCAGGCGGAACGATCGGCAGGGGGCTGTGACACGACGAACGCCCCCTTCGCACCGGCCGGGACGATGACCGCGTTCTTCACCTGCTGCGTCTTCACCAGACCCAGAACCTCGAGTCGGAAATCCTCCTGGCGATCGCTCCACCGCAGTCCGCCGCGTGCCACGTCCCCCATCCGCAGGTGCGCACCCTCGGTACGCGCGCTGTTGACCCAGACCTCGTGCTTTGGCCGCGGACGTGGCATGAACTCGATCTGCGAGCAATCGAACTTGAGCCCGATCGCCGCTTCGGGTCGCTGCTGGAAGTCGGCCTGGAAGTAGTTGGTCCGTACTGTCGCTTTCACGAGCGCCATGAGCCGGCGCAGGGTGCGGTCATCCTCGATGCTGCGCACCTCGCCAAGAATCCTGGCGTAGGTGCTCTCCAGCGCCCGGACCGATGCTCCGCGATCCCCGTCGAATTCCGGATCGAACAGAGTCGAGAAGACTTCGAACAGAATGCGCGCGGCCCCGGGCTGCTCCAGCAGCGGTCGGCGCAGGCCGAGACGGCTCGACACCGCGCCAATCCGAAACGCGTACGCGCCGTACGCCTTGATGAGCGCTACCTGCCTCCAGTCCATCCCCGCGGAGAGGATCAAGTTGTTGATCCCGAGGTTCTCCGCCCAGCCATTCCGGATCGCGAAGAAGGCTTCCGAGATCCTGCGGCCCGCCGCTTCGGGATCCACATCCCAGCCGTCAGGGATCTGAACGACGAAGCTGTGCACCGTGACTTCAACCGACGAATCCTCGGGCCTGACGTCGTAGGCGTCCGCCGTCAGCACTCGGAATCCGAGGTTCTCCAGCACCGGCATCACGTCGCTCAGGACGTAACGCGTCTCCTGGTCGAAGACCTTCAGCTGGAACGTGCAGGCCTGCGCCGGAATGAGGTCCTTGAGCACCACCTGGCGGCTTCCCGAGTCCCGGAGGTCCTCGAGCGCCTCGATGTCGTCCACCGCCTCATCCACACTCGTAGCCGCCCGGTAGCCCGACGAGAAAGCGTGCGCATAGCGCTCGGTCAGCTCGGCCGTCCGTCCTCGATCGTGCCTGTCTTCCAGAGCGAGCGTCAGCTGCTCAGGCCAGGTCCGAATCGCGTTGCGAACCCGGGCTCGTACCTCCCCGATGTCCGCGTTCTCGACATCCGCCGCATCAGCCGCGATGTAGAAGTGGAGTCGGGCCTGCTCGCTCTCGCCCATCGTCAGGTAGTAGTTGAGCAGCTGCCCGTCGTACTCCTCGACCAGCGCCCTCTGCACGCTGCGGCGCACCTCGCCCGAGAACTTTCTGCGCGGCAGGATCACCATGACGTTTACGCCCCTGCGCAAAGAGTCAGGCCGGGCATAGACGAGGATCTCCTCCGTCCCGTGCGTCTCGAGCACGGTGTCGATCATGCGCACCAGGTCGGCGACCGGCGTGAGGAACAGCTCCTCTTTCGGCAGGCTGTTGAACGTGCGTACAACGAGGCCGTGGTCGTGCGATCCCTTGTCTACCTGCTCGGCTTCGAGGATTTCGCGAAGCTTGCGCCGTAGAATCGGGATCTTCGACGCGTCCTGGGCGAAAGCCTTCGCGGTGAACAGCCCGAGAAATCGTCGCTCCCCGACGACTTCGCCTTCGGGCCCGATTCTCTTCACGCTGATGTCGTCCATGCGAACGCGCCGATGGACCGGCGAGAGCGCGTTGGTCTTCGATACGATCAACATCGGGCCGCCAACGAGCCGCGAGCGAAGGTCGGCGGGCAGCTCCGAGAGAGCTCGTGGAGATACGAAGGCAGACCGGTCGTCGTCGCCGAGGATTCCGAGTCCCGAACCTGCGCGGACCCGTACTTCGCGCTCGCCTGCCTCTCCCCCGTCCGCCACGTCGTACTCCCGGTAGCCAAGCAGTACGAAGTTTCCGTCCGCGAGCCACGACGCCAGGTCCTGAATCTCCTGGATTTCCTCTTCCCGCCAGCTCAGCCACGTCTTCTCCGTCTCGAGCTCACCAACGAGGGACTCGAGCGCGGCATGCATGGACGGGAAGTCGTCGGTGGCGCGCTTCACCTGCTCGAGCCGCGACAGCGCCTCGGTCTCCAGTGTCCGTCCCGTATCGGCATCGAGCTGCGTGTCAAGCAGGATGAGGATGGCCGACAACCACTCCCCGTCTTCACCTCGGTCCAGGATCCGCGTGACCCGTCCATCGGCGTCGCGCTCCACGCCGATCACCGGATGCAACAGCGCAATGATCGGAATCTCGGCGGCCTGGAGACCCTCTCGAAGCGTCTCCACGATGAACGGACAATCGGGCATCACGGTGAGTAGCACCGCCCTGTGCATCGACTTTTCCGCGGCTACGACGTGTACGCCCACCTCGCCCGGCGCGGTCCGCTCCGCCAGGTCCAGCAGTGCATGAGATGCGAGTGCGATTCTCTCGGCAGGCTCGCTCTGCAGCCATTCGCTCGATGCTCTGCTCAGCAGTCGGCGGGTGAACTCTTCGAGCACTTCCGGATTGACGCCCGGGGCGACCTCACCGAGCATTTCGATCACCTCGCCCGCGGGTCCCGCGGACAACAGCGGTTTTTCCATGGCTCAGGCCTGCACTCCGACGCTCGCGCCTGACGGTAGCGGCGGATCGTCAAGGTAAGAGAAGGGCCCGGCATGGCGGGCCCGCTCGGTCTGCCGCCATTGCTGGCGAGAGACGGGATTCCGATACTGACGACATTCTGCCTGCATGACCCGTGGGATTCAATGGGACCTCTGCCCGGCGCGTCTCGTGCCGGGAGCCGGAGCCGTATGACGCGCAGCCGCAACCTCCAGACCCTTCTCGCCATCCGGGCGCGACGCGCATGGCGATCGGTCACGGACTGGATCATCGCCCGGGATGGAGATGAAGGGTGGCTGCTGCTGCTCTTCGCCGCTGCGACCGGAGCCGCCGCGGGTGGCGCCGTGATCCTCTTCTACGAGTTGATCGATGGCGTTCGGGGAATCGCGGGCTGGGCCGTCCGCCGATCGGGCGAAGCGAACCTGCCCTGGCTCGCACTCGTGACCCTTCCCGTAGGCCTGGTTCTGGCCGTTCAGGTCCGCAAGGGCGCCCGGCACGAACCGGGCGGCGACATGGTCCCGACTCTGATTCGTGCATCTGTCAGACGTGGGGGCAGCGTTCCTGTCTCCGACATGTTGAGAAAGCTCGCGAGCGCGGCACTCACGCTCGGAAGCGGGGGATCGCTGGGAGCGGAGGGCCCGGTCGCCACGGCAGGGGCGACCGTGGGATCGGGGCTTGCCCAGCTGTTCCGATTCGGAGCCCGGCGAACTCGCGTCCTACTGGCCTGCGGCACGGCGGCCGGGATCTCGGCCGCCTTCAATGCACCGATCGCCGGTGTCCTGTTTGCCCTGGAGATCGTCCTCGGCACGTTCGCCGTCACGGCCCTGAGTCCAGTCGTCGTTGCCAGCGTCATGGGAGCGGTGGTGGCCCGCTGGGCCCGGGGACCGGACCCGGCCTTCGCGATTCCGAACGAGTACGTATTCTCGTCCGCCGGCGAGCTCTGGCTCTACGCCCTGCTCGGACTCTGCGGAGGAGTGCTCGCCGCGTTGTTCGTGCGCGGGTTCTTCGCGACCCAGGATCTCCTTCACCGGGTGACCGGCGAGCGGACCGAGATCAAGGCCGTCGTCGGAGGTGTCCTGTTGGCTGGCCTGGGTTTCGTGCACCCTGAACTGCTCGGCGACGGCAGGCACGGCATCGAGCTGGTTCTGGCCTCGCAGCTCACGGGCCTGACGGCACTCGCGCTCGGTCTGTTGAAGATCGTCTCCTCGGGACTGACGATGGGCGGCGGTGGCGCGGGAGGCGTGTTCACGCCCAGCCTCTTCGTGGGCGCTTCGTTCGGCAGCTTCTTCGGAATCACGGCGGCCAGCCTGTTTCCGAATCTGGGCATTACGCCGGAGGCGTACGCTCTCGTGGGGATGGCCGCGATCGTCTCGGGCGCGACATTCGCCCCGCTGACCGCGATCATCATGATCTTTGAGATGACGGATGATTACGGGCTGATATTGCCATTGATGATGGTATGCGTGATCAGTTACCTGGTCGCACGGCGCATTCACCCGGAGTCGATCTACTCGGAGTCGCTGCGCAGATCGGGGGACCACATCCGCCATGGGGCCGACAGGTCGATCCTGGAGCGGGTGCAGGTGTCGGAGTGTTACAACCGCGACCCCCACGTGGTGCTCGACGACGCGCCGCTGCGGGAGCTGCTCGGCCAGCTGCGGGATTCGAGGCAGAGTGCGTTTCCGGTGGTGGACCGTGAACTGCGCCTGTCAGGCCTGTTGAGCTACGCCGACGTCGCGCGGGCGATGCACGAGGGGCTGATCGACATCGTCATCGCGGCCGACCTGGAGGACCCGGACGTGGAGGTCGTCATGCCTCGCGATACGCTCCTGGAGGCATCGCGGCGGATGGGGATCCGGGACCTGGACTACATTCCCGTCGTCGAGAGCACCGATTCGAGACGACTTCTGGGGCTGCTGAGCAGAGCAGAGATCCTGGAAGCCTACCAGACCCGACTGTTGCTGCAGGACTGAGGGGAGCTGCGAATGATATTGGGGATCGGCGTAGACCAGGTGGAGGTCGAGCGAATCGAACGGCTGCTCGCCAACCGGCCGGAACGGGGGCCGCAGCGACTGTTCACCGAACGGGAACGGTCGACGTGCGACGCGAGGCAGCGACGAGCCGACTGCTACGCGGCCCGATTCGCGGCCAAGGAAGCCTTCGTCAAGGCGCTGGGGTGCGGACTTCGCGAGGGCATGCAATGGACCGAGATCGAAGTGCGCACCGAAGCGAACGGGCGACCCCGGATCGTCCTGGCCGGCGCCGCCCAGCGGGCTTTCCTCTCACGCGGGGGGGGCGCGATTCACCTGAGCTTCACGCACGAGGACGGTCAGGCGGTGGCCTTCGTAGTCATCGAGAGCGCTGACGGAAAGCCGAAGGCGGATACCTGAGATACAGGTAGGCGAACAGGACCAGCGACAGGATCAGCAGCATCCGGTCACCCGACAACAGGTACCCGGTAAGTCCCAGCAGGGCCTGTCCTTCCGCCAATGCCCAGACCAGAATGGCGCTCGACGCCCGCCCCGACTCGTCCACCGTCCCCGAACGCAGGCGCGCCTGAACGACTCCGGCCATGAGGGTTACTCCCACCGCCACGGCCAGCCACGCGATCCTCAGCCAGGTCGGATCCGGAACGGCGCCGGTGGGCTCGAGGGCGAATACCAGGACGGCCGCGTAGAGCAAGACGCCGGAAGCGAGTGCCGCATAGAGAATCGGAAGTCGATCGAAGGATGTTGCAGAGGGGTCGGAGGTCATCTGTCACCTCTCGTGGTGGGGTGACGGGCCGGCCGGTCGGGAACCCTCTCGGGTCCCGGGTGTGATAGAAAGTGAATGAGAGCCCCCGGAGCCACGGAACCTACCTGGATCCTATCCCCGCAGTCGATCCGTGGCCGAGGGGGTCTTCTCATCACCGTCCATCGGGCTCGGACTCAGTGCCCGATTCCGATGGGTGGAGAGAATACGGAGTACCGGCGCCCCCCGCAAATCACCCTGATGGTTCCGACATCTCGCGTTCCAGCAACAAGGCCAGGTCGCTCTCCGAGAGCGCCTCCCAGTCCAGTCCGATGAAGCCATGCGCTGTGACCGGGTCCGTATAGGCAAATACCGCCGGTCGGCGACCGTAGAAGTGGAAACCGATTTCCGCCGAGGTCGCCGGCGTGAGATTCGCGCTCCGTCCGCGAATCTTGAGATGCCGGAAAGGTCGGCCACCGTGGAGCCCGCCGCGCGCGTCCTGCTCGACCAGGTAGGTCAGTTCGGGGCCGAACGAAAGCCGTCGGAAGTGCCTGCTTTCGAGTGCAGGAAAAGGGCTCTCCCCGCTCGCCCGCGTCCACCGCTCGCTCGGCTCGGCCCAGCCGCGCAGCTCCCGTGCGACGTGACGAAGCTCGATCGCGCCGGCAGACAGATCGACGATCTCTTCGCCCAGCAGCCGCACATCGCGGCCCAGGACGTCGAGCAGCCACCAGGTCTGCGGGTAGCTGCGCCGCGGAATCTCGATCAGGCGTGAGCTCACCCGGTGCTCCGCCCGTATCGGTCCTCGAGCCGCACGACATCATCCAGCTGTGGCGTGCTCACTTCCAGGATCACGCTGTCCTCGATCGCTTCCATCCGGTGCACCGTATGAGGGGGGATCTCGATCGCCTCGCCCGGATGCCATTCGAAGACCTCATCCCCGCGCGTGAAACGCATCAGCCCGGCATGCAGATACAGCGTCTCGTGCTTCACTTCGTGCATCTGGAGCGACAGGAGATGGCCGGCAGTCACCTCGAGGATCTTGCCCGCGTACTGATCGTTGTGCGCGTACCACACCTCCCGTCCCCACGGCTTGTCAACAATCTTGGGTTTCGTCACGTACGGTTTCATGGTCTGTCGGTCTCCGGGCTGTCAATTTGCACCGCTGAGCGCGGTTCGCGCCGGCACCCAATAGTGCCTCGCGCCCCCCGCGCGGGAAAGTGGGGGGCACAGAGGCAAGTCCGGTACCAGTTTCGGATTCGTCGCCCGAGGTGCCAGCTTGTGGCACGGCAGGTGCGTGACCGTGACCCGACTGACCATTTGGCGATCCCCGGCGGCCGGGGAATCGAACGACGACATGCCAGGCCCTGTTCACAGCCTGTTGCCGGGGGACCATGAAGGACAAACTACACAGCCCGATCTTCATCATCGGCTGCAATCGCTCGGGAACCACGCTCCTGTTCCGGAACCTCTCCGAGCACCCGGACCTCTGGTCTCTGTACGTGGAGGCGCAGCCGACGTTTCATGCCCGATTCCCCGTTGATCCGGAGTTGGGCGAGCGGGTCACGGGCCCCGCTGCGCCGGCCGACGTGGATGCCATCCGCGAGGATCTGTACCGGCAGGCACACAACAAGGAGGCCTTCCTCGACCGCGCTGCCCTGGGCCGGATTCCTCCGAGGCTGGTCCAGCGCCCCCTCAACCGGTTGTACAAGCCCGACAGCATCCGGCTGGTCGAGAAGACGCCGGCCAACAGCCTGCGCATCCCGTTCCTGGTCGAGGCATTCCCCGACGCCCGGTTCATCTTCGTGGTGCGAAGAGGCGAAGCAGTCGTCAGTTCCCTGATGGAAGGCTGGAAGCTCTGGAACCGGGTCCCGGAAGGGGAAGCCTGGAGCTTCACGAAGTGGCACTATCTCGTACCGCCCGGCTGGGGGGAGTACGTGAACAGGCCGCTGGAAGAGATTTGCGCGCTCCAGTGGATCGAATCGAACCGCCACGCACGGGAAGATCTGGATCGCCTCGCTTCCGACCGTTACCTGCTGGTCCGTCACGAGGACCTGATTGCAGATCCGGCGGGCAATTACGGTCGGATCATGGATTTCTGCGAGCTGCGTGACTCTCCGTATTTCAGGACCGTCGTCGAACGAGCCAACGAGAAGAAGTACACGACCGGAGGCTCGGCGCCGAAGAAGGAAAAATGGAGATCGTTGCACGCGGAGGAGATCGAGCGTGTCCGGGAACGGTTGGAGCCTGTCAACCGGCTGTATTACGAGTAG
>CBDTXM010000082.1:0-12488 GCA_965364445.1 uncultured bacterium
TGGACCGGGCCGGGACGAGCCTCTACATCGCCGATGGCGGCAATCACCGGATCCGCGTCGTGGATCTCCTCACCGGCACCATTCGCACGGTGGCGGGAAGCGGACAGCCGGGTTTCACAGGCGATGGCGGACCGGCGGTGGATGCGTCACTGCGTCAGCCGAACGATGTGGCTGGCTCGGAGGACGGGACGCGGATCTACATCGCAGACACCTTCAACCACAGGATTCGGCTCGTCAGGCAGCCGTCGGGCACGATCGAGACCTTCGCCGGGACGGGTGATCAGGAATTCTCCGGCGAGTTGTTCGATGCCGGCGCTACGAGCCTCTCCGAGCCACGAGGTGTGGCCACCTCGCCCTTCGGCCTGCTGTTCATCGGAGACCCCGGCCACACGATCGCCTGGAGGGTCGCACTCGACCTCTGAGTTCACGGGCGACGCGGTCGCGAACTCGGACCGGGGTCCCGCCGGCCCGCGAGGCGAACCAGCGGTTTCCGCTTGTGCCGGCGGGATCATCGCCTACCTTTCACCCCCCGGTCGAGGAATTGCCCTCTCCCGGATCCGTCGCGTCGACACGCGACCAGTCACGAGACCCGGACCCGAGATACGATGAGCGACGAGCGGGCGGCGGACGGCTACAACGCCGGCTATGCCGAGCAGCTGTACGAGAAGGATCTCCGCGACAGGGGCCTGGTGCCTCCGTCGCTGTCCGAGTGGTACGAGAACGGAGGGTCGGTCCCACGGGCTCCGATCATGACCGCTTCCACCGCCGCGGAAGGGCCGAGCGGCGTGGATCCGTCTACGCTCACTCATCTTCTGCGCACGGCGGCCGCAGCCGGCAGCCTGGTCGAATCCTATCGGACCGTCGGTCATCTGTCGGTGCCGATCGATCCACTCGGTTCTCAGCCACCGGGCCATCCGTCGCTCGACCCGGAATTCCACGGAGTCACCGACGAAGACCTGTCGAGGATACCCGCCGCCGCGATCGGCCTGGAACGGCATGGCAGTACGGCGCTCGACGCGACGCGCGCCCTTCGAGAGATCTACTGCGGTCGGATCGGCTACGAACTGGATCACATGGAAGACCCGGTCCAGTGGAACTGGCTGGTCGAGTACATCGAGTCGGGTCGGCACCTGGAACCGGTCGATCGGAACGGGAAAGTCCATCTGCTGCGGATCCTGACGGAAGTCGATGGACTCGAGTCGTTTCTGCAGCGCTCGTATCTGGGCCAGAAGCGATTCTCGATCGAGGGAATCGACATGATGGTGCCGATGATCCGGCGGATCATCCGACGCACGGCGCTGGCGGGCACGAAGAAGTTCTTCATCGGCATGGCCCACCGGGGTCGATTGAACGTCCTGGCGCACATCATCGGCTTTCCCTACGAGTCGCTGCTGGCCGAGTTCGAGGGAAGACATTCTCGAGGGATGCAATCGAGGATCTCGGAGGCCGGTTCGGGCGACGTGAAGTATCACGTCGGCGCACGTCAGCTGATTCGATCGCCGGTCGGAGAACTGGAGATCTCGCTCGCCCCGAACCCCAGCCATCTCGAGCACGTGAATCCGGTGGTCCAGGGGATGGCGCGCGCCGCCAGAGAGGTCATGGCCCGCGAGAGCGGCGCCCCGCTGACCGGCGAGGACGAGAGCGGCCTCGACGCCTTCGGCACGGCCGTGCTTCCGATCCTCGTGCATGGCGATTCGGCGTTCATGGGCCAGGGAATCGTGCCGGAGACGCTGAATCTCGCGCGGCTGCACGGCTACGAAAACGGTGGGACGATTCACATCGTCGCGAACAACCAGCTCGGATTCACGACGGATCCCTGGGACACTCGCTCCAGCCGGTACGCGAGCGACATCGCGCTCGGCTTCCGGGTCCCGATCCTGCACGTCAACGCCGACGATCCCGAGGCGTGCCTCTCTGCCGTGCAGCTGGCCATCGACTTCCACATGGAGTTCGCCGAAGACGTGGTCGTGGACCTGGTCGGCTATCGACGGTACGGACACAACGAGGGCGACGAGCCGAGTTACACGCAGCCCGTAATGTACAGGAAGATCCGGGAGCACCCGACCGTCCGTCAGATCTGGGCCGACCGCCTGGTCGAGGAGGGTGTCGTCACGCAGGCCGAAGTGGATGAAATGACCGAGGCATCGGCCTCCAGACTGTCCGAGGCCCGGTCACGAGCCATCGACGAGTCGCCGGGTACGGAATCCGGCGAGCATACGGAGTACACGTCCACGGCCGGAACGACCCTGGGAATCGGCATGGAAGTCGAACGGGATCGTCCTCGCGGCTACGATGTCCTCACGGTGGAGGAAGCCGGTTGGCGCGAGAGTCTGGATCCACCGTCCGCCGACCGCCTGCGCGAGTTGAACGATGCGATTCACGCATGGCCCGAGGGGTTCGAACCGAATGCGAAGCTCCAGCGGCAGCTGGCCCGGCGCCAGGCATCGCTCGAAGACGGTATCGAATGGGCGCACGCGGAATCCCTCGCGTTCGCGAGCCTCGTGTCCGAGGGCGTGCCGGTTCGGCTCAGCGGCGAGGACTCGGAGCGGGGCACTTTCAGTCAGCGCCATCTCGTGCTTCATGATTCGGGTACCGGTGCGACCTGGACGCCGCTGAAACACGTGGCCGATGGACAGGGTCAATTCCAGGTGTGGAACAGCCCGCTGTCGGAGGCCGCCGTGCTCGGGTTCGAATACGGTTACAGCACCACCGCGCTCGATACGCTCGTACTGTGGGAAGCGCAGTTCGGCGACTTCGCGAACGTCGCGCAGGCGATCATCGACCAGTTCATCGTGGCCGGCCGGTCGAAGTGGGGCCAGGAGTCACGCCTCGCTCTTCTGCTTCCGCACGGGTACGAAGGGCAGGGGCCGGAGCACTCGAGCGCACGACTCGAGCGGTTTCTGGAGCTCGCGGCGGAGCAGAACATCCGGGTAGCGAACCTGACGACCCCGGCCCAGTACTTCCACCTGCTCCGACTCCAGGCGCTGCGGCCGGCGCGTCGGCCACTCGTCCTCATGACTCCGAAGAGCCTGCTGCGCAATCCGTCGGCACGTTCCTCACTTTCCGACCTGACCGACAGTCACTTCCGCCCCGTGTTGCCCGGGCTTCGCAGCGACGAGGAGCGTGCCGAAGTGGGCCGCCTGGTGCTCTGCTCCGGCAAGGTGTTCTACGATCTCGTCGGGTCCGATGCCTGGGCGGAGAGCGATGCGGTGGACGTCATCCGGGTGGAACGGATTCAGCCGTTTCCCGAGGAAGAACTGGCGGCCCTGTTCACATTGTATCCCAGGGCCACCGAGATCGTCTGGCTCCAGGAAGAGCCGGCGAACATGGGAGCATGGCAATTCGTCCGGCCGCGACTCCAGCGCCTCGCCGGATCCGAGCGCTCAGTACGCTACATCGGCCGCCCGGAGCGGGCGAGTCCGGCCGAGGGAACCGCAGCCGCGCATCAGCTCGAGCAGCAGTCGATCGTAGCCGAGGCGCTTTCCGACGATGGATTGACTGCGAACTGATTCTCAGGCGCTGAGACTGCCATCGGGAAGGGCGTCGGCAACCTCGCACAGCTGCTTGAACCGGTTCAGGACGTTCGAGGTGACCCGGTCGTGCACGAATTGCCAGGCCGAGCGAAACGGTCCGCCGATCCGACCCAGTGTCCAGCTGCCGTACGGATTGAAACCGACCGCGAAGAAGAGCTGCGTAGGCAGAGTCTCTCCTCGCTCCGAGATCCGAGAGCGCGCGAAGATCGAGAACACGCCGATCGGGTAGCCGCCCGAGCAATTCCAGAGGAAGAACCGGGCGTTCTCGGTATCCCGATGGTCGGGGATTCGCCGGGCCTCCGAGACCGTCGCTACGAAGAGCGTGCCGAATTCCGGGCCCAGGCGTCGGCGCAGCCAGCGCATCGCCCCGGATCGGCCCAGCAGCACGACACGAAATCCATCCTGTTCGCCGGGGGTCTGCTCGATCGTGGCCAGGTGATCCGGCCAGCAGGCGGAGCCTCCCTCCCACCGCTCGACTTCATCGAACACCGTCTCGACGGCCGCGTCGATCCCGATGCGGTGGATATTGAGGATGGAATAGACCGAGACATCGACGCCGGTTCGCTCCGCGATCCGCCGTGTATAGTCCTCGCGCCAGCTGTCCGATTCCACCGCCACCTGCGTGGCAATGGCGGGCCGTCGGAAGATGAAGTTGCGTATGTCCGAGAACGCGCTGGTGGAATTCTCCGGGACGGGCAGCGCGCCAGCCTCCGGCCCGGCCGGCAGGTACGTCATCGCATTCGTCCCGCGGTCAGGGGCCGCGGGACCTCTCGCCGACGATCAGGGCTTCCTGTACCGGGATCTTCGCCATTACGCTCTGATACAGCGAGTAACTGAGGCCGAACAGACCCAGAAAGCCCAGCGCGATCGCGATCTCCTGCCAACCGAGCGGCGGGCCTTCACCCTTCCATATCGACGGAACGACCTGCATCCATCGCTCCAGCCAGAAACCGAGCAGGATGACCAGTCCCGCGATCGCGAGGTGCCGGGACCTCATCTTCGGCTTTCGCCACAGGAGCAGCGCGAAGGGGATGAAGAAGATCAGCGCCATCTGCGCCCACAGGAGGGGCTTGAAGCCGTTGTCCACGCGCAGCTCGAAGAACTGGGTCTCGCGTCCGATGTTTCCGTACCAGATCGGAAGGAACTGGGAAAACCAGAGGTAGCTCCAGAAGATCACGAAAGCGAACATCAGCTTACCGAGATCGTGGAATTCCCACCTCCCCCAGACGTCCTCCAGGCTGTAGTGCTCCTTGTAGCGGTGCGCCAGGAAGGCCACGATCGCCAGCATCGAAAGCCAGCCGCCCACGAAGTACAACGCGCCCCAGATCATGCTCATGAAGCTCGGCATCAACGACATGGTCAGGTCGAAGGACAGGAGGCTGAAGATGATCACCCAGAGCCCGATCAATACGGGAGCGAACCAGGAGAGAATGCTGCGGGTGCGCTCAGCCTCTTCTTCGTCGCCACGCCAGCCGCGGGAGAGCCTCTCCAGCATCGACTTGCGCCAGCCGGTCTGCTTCTGCGCGATCATCGGCGCGTCCGGGCGCAGCGACAGTCGCAGGAAGTACCAGCTCGCGCCGAACAGGATCGCGAGCAGGATCCCGTTGCGGATGAACACGCCGTCGTGCGTCAGCCAGTCCCGATTGATGTGCCCCTCGAAACCCGGCTTCATCCACGGGAATATGTAGGGACCCCCGAAGTACATGAGCAGAAAGATGATCAACGAGAACGGGAGAAAGGCGCCGGTCGCCTCCGCTACGCGCCGGAACGGCTTTCCCCAGTGTCCCTTCGCAACCACCAGAACCGCGGCGAAAATCACGCCCGCCTGCGCGAGTGCCGTCCAGAAGAGGAAGTTCGCCCACACGTTCATCCAGGCACGCTGAGGGTCGGTCCCGAGAGCGACCACGAACCCCGCCACGCCAACCGCGAACGCGGCAAGCCAGAGGAGGCCTGCCAGTCCGCTGATCCGCCCGTGGACCGTACTCAGCGCCCTCTCGGCCGAGACGACTGATGTATCTCCGCTCAACGTGCTGTGCTCCTCAGTCATTGCCGGCCTGCGCTTCACCGGTTCCGGCCGGTGCGCCACCGCTCGAAGCGTCCTGCAGGAAGCGTACGTACTCCACGATCTGCCAGCGGGACTCGTGAGGGATTCTCCTGTACGACGGCATCACGCCGCGGCCGTTCGCGATCATTCCCCAGAGGTAACCGTCCGAGAGGTCGTTCTTCGCCCTGTCCGAAAGCAGGTTCAGGGTCGGGAGAGGAGGAAGCCGGTTCTCGCCGACGACCGGACCGTCACCCGCGCCCTCCGTTCCGTGACACATGACGCAGTACTGCAGATAGAGAACCTCGCCCTGCTCGAGAATCTCCGGCGTGGCCGTCATCGGGTTCACGGCCAGGGTGTCGGCGGCGAGCAGGTCGAGGTGCCGGGGCGCGCCTATGTAAACCGTTCCCTCGGGAGGCAACATGTGCGGCGCTTCGTACGTCCGCACCGACTGGGTGCGGAACATCGTCTCGAACCAGGGCACCCGTTTCACCTGGTCGTCACAGCCGGTGAGTGCCACCGTGACCGCCAGGGGAAGCGCCAGGATCCGCAGCGAGCCGAGTGTGGGCTTCATCACGCGGCCACCTCCTCGATCTCGATCGCTCCCGTTTCGCGGAGTATCGAGGTCAGCTCGACAGCCTTGCCGCCGGCATCGTGGAGGTAGACTCCGAATCGATCGACGGAGAAGACCTCCCGGTATCCCGGTGAGAGCCGCCGCCGCGAACGCCACGTATGGAACAACACGCCTGCAAAACCGAAGAGTCCCGTGAACAGGATCGTCATCTCGAACATGATCACGAAGAAGGCGGGCCAGGAGAGAATCGGCTTGCCCTGCGTCACCAGCGGGTAGGCCAGCGACGTAAGGCCGGTCAGCGCCGTGGCCGTGAGAAATCCCGTGATCCCTCCGATCAGGGCCCAGCGACGAACAGGGCTGGACGTGATTCCCATCGCTTCCTCGAGCTCCGGCGCAGGGAAGGGAGAAAACACGTCGAAGTCGGAGTGCCCCGCGTCACGCAGTCGTTCGATCGCGTCACGCGTGGCGCCGAGGGTGTCGTAATGGGCGACAATGCCACTCATCTCAGTGCCCGTGCTCATGCTCGTGTGCCAGATGTTCCTTGACCTCCGCGATGCTGATCACTGGCAGCGTACGGGAGAAGAGAAGGAACCAGAAGAAGAACCACGCGAAACTGCCGATCATGATCAGGATCTCGGTCGTCGTGGGCACGTAAATGCCCCAGCCGCCCGGCTCGAACTCGTGGGCGAGCGAGGTGACGATGATCACGAAACGCTCGTACCACATGCCGATGTTGACGAAGATCGTGACCACGAACAGCGCCGCGAGGTTGTTGCGAGTGCGCTTGAACCAGAGGCTCATCGGGACCACGACGTTGCAGAACACCATGATCCAGAAGGGCAGGGCGTAGTATCCCGTCGCCCGCCAGCCGAAGCTCTCCTTCTCGATCGGATCGTTGACCCACCACGCGAGGAAGAACTCGATCGCGTAGGCGTAGCCGACGATCAGCGAAGTGAAGAGCAGCAGCTTCGCCATGTTGTCGAAGTGATACTTCGTGATGTACTTCTCGAGACCGAACGCCCAGCGGAGCGGGATCATGATCGTGATCACCATCGCGATCCCGGAGAAGATCGCTCCCGCGACGAAGTAGGGCGCGAAGATCGTGGAGTGCCAGCCGGGGACGATCCCCATCGCGAAATCCCAGGACACCACGCTGTGCACCGAGAGCACGAGCGGCGTCGCGATCCCGGCCAGGTACAGGTAGAGGCGGCGGTAATGGCTCCAGTCCTTGACCGAGCCCTGCCAGCCGAGCGCGAAGGCGCCGTAGATCTTCTTCTTCACGCCGGTGAACTTGTCCCTCAGAATCGCCAGATCGGGGATCAGGCCGAGATACCAGAACACCAGGCTGATCGTGAAGTACGTGCCGATCGCGAACATGTCCCACACCAGCGGCGACCGGAAGTTGGGCCAGAGGAGCCGCGTCGAGGGATAGGGAACGAGATAGTAGAAATACCAGACGCGGCCCAGGTGGATGAGCGGAAACAGGCCCGCGGTCATCACCGCGAAGATCGTCATCGCCTCGGCGGCGCGGTTGATGGTAGTGCGCCAGCCCGACCGGACCAGGTAGAGCACCGCCGAGATCAGAGTTCCGCTGTGCGCGATGCCGACCCAGAACACGAAGGTGACGATGTAGACGCCCCAGCTGACCGGGTTGTTGATCCCGGTCATCCCGATCCCGTTCCGGATCTGTATCGCCCAGGCAGTGCCGCCCGCGAGGATGCCGATCCCGCAGATCGCGAGCAGCAGGTAGTAGCGCCACGAGGGCGGATAGATCGGACGACTGATGTCGTCGTTCGCCTGCGCGAGCGTGGGTAGTGCCTCTACCGGCACGTCGATTTCCGCTGTCGCCATCAGACCCTGTGGGTTTCTCGGTGACCGGTCATTCAGTGGCCGGCGTCGTCGGCAGCGCCGTGATCGTCCGCGGCGCCGCCAGCTTCCTCGTGTCCTTCATCCGCGTGATCTCCGTGCCCGCCATGGGCGAGCGGAGCATGCGAAACGCCCGCCAGGTAGGTGATCGCGGGCCGGGTGTTCAACTCTCCGAGCATGTGGTACGCCCGGGCACCCTTGGCCACCCGGGAGACAGCGCTCTCCGGGTCCTTCAAGTTGCCGAACACGATCGCCTGCGTGGGGCAGGTCTGCATGCAGGCCGTCTGAATCTCGCCATCCTGTACGTGACGGCCTTCGTCCTTGGCGTCGAGCTTGGCGCGATTGATCCGCTGGACGCAGAAGGTGCACTTCTCCATCACGCCGGTCTGGCGGACCGTGACGTCCGGGTTGAGCTGCAGATCCAGCGGATACGGCTGCTCGTACGTGAACCAGTTGAACCGCCGCACCTTGTAGGGGCAGTTGTTCGCACAGTACCGGGTGCCCACGCAGCGGTTGTAGACCTGGGCGTTGAGCCCCTCCGGCGTGTGATAGGCCGCGTAGACCGGACAGACGGGCTCGCAGGGCGCATCCCCGCACTGCTGGCACAGGACCGGAACGTGTACGGTCTGGAAGCCCTCGTCCTCCGTCTCCTCGAAGTACCGCATGATCTGCATCCAGGACATTTCACGGCCCTGGTTGCAGAGGTCCTCGCCGACGGTCGGAATGTTGTTCTCGGCGTAGCAGGCGGTGACGCACGCGCCGCACCCCGTGCAGGCGTTGAGGTCGATCGCCATGCCCCAGCGGTACGGGCTCTTCGGATCGGAGTCCCACGCCGTCTCGAGGATCTGCCGGAGGTCGACCTGATGCCCACCGATCTTCTCGAGAGCATCGTCGACCTGCATCATCTCGCCGATCTCGCGGTCCAGGTCGGTGTCGTTCCCCTGCAGGATTACCAGCCTTCCGCGCTCACCGACTGCCGTCAGCTCGGCGGACACGCCTGAGAATGCCAGGGCCCCACTCTGCCGATCCACCGAACCGTCGAGGAGATCGAGCGCATTCACGCCGCGGGACTTCGCCGTCCGTCCGAACTCGGTGTGTCCTTGTCCGAGCGGAATCGCGATCGCGTCGGGGTGGATGCCCTCGTACAGGAACACGGGCGCCGTGAGCGAGCCGGCCGACGTGCGGACCTCGACCAGGTCACCCGTCTCGAGACCGAGGGGTCCGGCCGTCTCGGGATGGATCTCTACCCAGCTGTTCCACACGGCCTTGGAGACCGCATCGGGCAATTCCTGCATCCAGGACCGGTTCGCACCGCGGCCATCGTAGAATTGAGCGGGTGCGTAGGTCGTGAGCTGGAATCCCTCGACCTGCTCCGGCGGTTGGAAGGCACGCTCCACGGCGCCGGCTCTCAGCGGGGGATTCGGATCGACACCCGACGGAGCCCTCCGCACGGCGCCCGCCTGAAGCATGACGAACCAGAAATCCTCGAAGCTGGTCGAGCCTTGCGACTCTTCTTCGAAACTCGCGCGCCAGCTGGTTTCGAGCCACGACTTCCAGTCGGCTGACTCGAACGGGCTGTCGCCACCCAGCGCCGCCGCCGAGAGCAGCACATCTTCGCGCTGTCGCGTGTCGAATACCGGTCGCATCACGGGCTGAGCGACCGCCCAGATTCCCGGACGGATCTCGGCATCGCCCCACGCTTCCAGCTCGTGGTTCGAGGGAAGCAGGACGTCGCATGCCGCCGTGGTCTCGTCCAGATGCGTATTCAGAGAAATCCGGTTGTCCACGCCGGCGAATGCCGCCGCGAATCCCAGCGACTTCGGCAGGCCGTAGACGGGGTTCGCGCCGGCCACGATGATCGTCTCGATCGAGCCGGACTTCATCCGGCTCACCAGGCCGAGCATCTGTTCCGCGCTCACCGATTCGCCGCGCATCGGTCCTTCGCCGGGCCGCACCGTAGTGCCGATCGCACCGCAGGCGTAGTTGAGCAGAGCAATCGCGAGATGTGTTTCGGTAGACGCTCCGTTCTGGCCTGAAACGTCCGGCGGCAGGACGATCGGTCTCCGGGCCGAGGCGAGCTCTTCGGCCAGCCGGACGATCTTCTCGGCCGGAATGCCCGTACGCTCGGCCACAGCTTCTGGAGTGAACTGCGCGAGCGGGCCCGAGAGTCGGCCCGCTGCCTCGCCTCCCTTCGCCCGCGCCACTGCTCCGGCGAGCGCCAGTGCCAGGGAGCCTTCCGTGCCCGGTCGTGCCGCGATCCACTCGTCGGCATTGAGTCCGGTGAGTGAGAGTCGAGGGGAGACGACCGTGAACTTGGCATGGCGTCCGGATTCGATCCGCCTGGACTCGAGGAATCGAGCCCCGAATTCCACCGGCGAGAGCCAGCTGCCGAGGAAGTCGGCACCGAACGAGACGATCCGGTCCGCCCGGTCGATCTCGTACTGCGGCATCCCGGGGGTGCCGAACGCGATTTCGTGTGCCGCGCTGAGAGCTTCGTATCCCAGCGGCTCCCAGGCGATCCACTCGGCTCCGACGGCGTCTGCCCACGCGGCGTAGAACTCCGCCCTCGACCCGGTCTGGGGCGAGGTCAGCAGCACCGTGCGACCGGGCACGATCGATCCCGCGAGGGCTGCGATCGCAGCGTCCCAGTCGGTTTCCGTGAATCCGCTTCCGTCCCTTACGCGCGGCCCCTGGATCCGGTCCGGGTCATAGAGATCCTGGAGGGCGGACTGCGCGAGCGCCGAGAGCCGTCCGCGGTTCGGAAACCGCGGATTTCCCTCCAGCTTGATGACGCGTCCGTCACGAACGGTCGCGTGAATTCCGAGTGGCTCCGGTCCACCGGCCTCGGTGAGAATCGTCGCGTAGCTGACGTTCGTCCCGGGGACGATGTCTTCGGGCGGAACGAGGTAGGGAATCAGCTTGTCGCCCATGTCGGGCGGACCGCAGCTGGCGGCCGCCGCTCCGGCGCCTGCGACACCAAGCACCTTCAGAAAGTCACGCCTGGAAGTGTCGCCCGGAGCTCCGCTTCCGCCGTCCACGGTCGGGAGGCTGACTCCGTCGCCGTTCCTGTGTGTATCGCCGTTGTTCATTCGCTACCGGTGCCGGGTCTCAATAATGACATGCAGTGCAGTCGATCGGACCGCGGTTCGACGCGTACTGCTGCTCGATGTCGCGAGGGTACAGACCGTGGGGCTGCCGTCCGCCGGGTGACGGCGGCGGCGGGAACTGGTCCAGAAGCAATCTGTCCGTCGCCACGTCGGTCTCCTCGCCGGGCTCCCAATGACATTCCAGACACCAGCCCATCTTCAGCGACGAGTACTGGTAGACGCGGTCCATCTCCTCGACCTTGCCGTGGCACTCTTCGCATTCCACCTGCGAGCGGATGTGCGCCCTGTGGGGGAACTGCACGAAGTCGGGGGACTTGTAGACGCGTTCCCACGGAACGGGCTCGCCCCGCTCCCAGTAGCCCTGGAGTCTCTGAATGACTTCGAGCTGGGCGCCCACGATCCGGTGGCAACCCATGCAGAGCTCGACCGGCGGGATCACCGCCACCACGGACTCCTCGGTGCCCCCGTGGCAGTACTCGCACTGCATCTGGAGTTCCTGGGAGTGGAAGCGATGGCTGAAGGGAATCGGCTGTTCCGGGCCCTCACTGGCGACCATGTGCGCGGCAATCGCCTCTTCCGCCGTCTGGCCGGTCGGGGTGCGAGGTTTGATGCCGGGCGGAAGCTCCTGTTCCACCGCTCCCGATTCCTGTTCGGTAGCCTGCACCGACGCGGCCGCATCGGCATCTGCAGACGGGCCTGACAACCCGATCAGAACTGCGCTCAAGGCCACCACGAACGCAGCGGCTCCGCCGAGCCTCAAAATTAGCTTCATGTATCGATGTCGCTCTTCTGACGAATCGCTCGGCGCGCAACCCGCTCCAAGCCTGTCTGCGGGGTCACGCGGCACTTCGGAACGAGCCGCGTCAAGGTATCACCTCGCGAACCCGACGCAAGGCGAGGTGGACGGCATATCGATGCCGGTTCGGGAATGAGAATCCCGGTCTTCGGAAGCTGCGCGGATCGCGATCGAGTGCGCGGCTCAGGACCCGCTGTGGACCTTGACCCCGACAGCGGCGCGTTCTACTTTCTGCCGTCTGACGAGCGGGGCATCGGCCCCGCTCTCGCTGTCTCGGGGGCCTTAGCTCAGCTGGCTAGAGCGCTACGTTGACATCGTAGAGGTCACTGGTTCGAGTCCAGTAGGCCCCATCGAGCGTCGTATGCGCTCCGGTCGGAACGTCGTCCGGAACGCGATGGCGGGCTGTTTACAGGTAAGCGGTGATCTGGGGGCTGTAGCTCAGTTGGTTAGAGTGCCGGTCTGTCACACCGGAGGTCGCGGGTTCGAGTCCCGTCAGCCCCGTTCCCAGACTAGAAATTCCAGGGGCCGTAGCTCAGTGCTTTCCGCGGCTGCGCCGCAGAAAGGGGCTGCG
>CBDTXM010000083.1:0-12434 GCA_965364445.1 uncultured bacterium
ACCACGTAGAGCTCATCGACCCCGGCGGCGAACTCCCGCACCAGTGCTCTCGGAAGAGGCCAGGGCATGCCCAGTTTCAGAACCGATGCGCCGGGCAACACCTCGCGCACGTACTGGTAGGCGACACCACTCGTGACGACACCGACAGTTCGATCTCCCCATTCGATACGGTTCAAATCCCGATTCGACGCAGCTTGTTCTTCGATCTCCACCATGCGGGACTCGACGAATTCGTGCCGCGGTCGAGCATTGGCGGGCAGCAGGACGTGCTTGCGGAAATTCCGGGAATACTCGGGAATCGGCGCCTTGGGCCAGGTCGTGCCTCGCTTCACTTCGACGGGTGACATCGAGTGGCAGATCCGGGTCGTTACCCGGAGCATCACGGGAGTGTCGAATCGCTCGGAGATCTCGAAGGCCATCCGGGTGAAGTCCTTCGCCTCCTGGCTGTCGGACGGCTCGATGACCGGGATCTTCGCCGCGCGCGCCAGCTGCCGGTTGTCCTGTTCATTCTGTGAGGAGTGCATGGCCGGGTCGTCCGCCGAGACGAGTACGAGACCGCCAACGACGCCGGAGTAGGAGGAGCTGAACAGGGGGTCGGCGGCCACGTTCACGCCGACGTGCTTCATGGCTACCAGTGCACGAGCGCCGCCCAGCGAAGCACCGTACGCCGTCTCGAAGGCCACCTTCTCGTTCGGTGCCCACTCGGCACGAATTCCTCCGCGCCGCGAGAGCGTCTCGAGGATCTCGGTGCTCGGCGTGCCCGGGTACGCGGCGGCAAAGTGGGCGCCCGCCTCCAGCGCTCCCTCCGCGATCGCCTCGTTGCCCGAAAGCAGGATTCTGTTCGTCATCCGGTCATGCCTCACTCCCGTATCCACCGCCCGGCGGCGGGCTCAGTACTCGAGGACCGGCTCCTCGCCCCTGAGCGCTGCGAGAGCGCCGGAAGCGAGGGCTGCCATCTCGCCGAGTGGTTGGACCCGCAGCGGCGCGACGTGCTCGACCCGCCTGCGGATCCAGCTCACCAGCCGATCCGACCGGGCCAGACCTCCCGTCAGGATGATCGCGTCCAGTCGGCCTTCGAGCACGGTCGCCATGGCACCGATCTCCTTCGACACCTGGTAGGCCAGGGCTCTGAAATACAGCTCGGCACGCTCATCTCCCGCCGAGATCCTCCGCTCCACCTCGGCGGCGTCGTCGGTGCCCAGATAGCTTCGCAGCCCGCCCTCGCCCACCGTGAGCCTTCGGATCTCCGCCTCCGTGTATCGACCGGAATATACGAGGTCCAGGAGTTCCTGTACGGGCAGGCCACCGGAGCGCTGAGGGGAGAACGGCCCCTCGCTGACCGCGTTGTTCGCATCCACGATCCTTCCGTCCCGGACGGGACAGACGGAGATGCCGCCTCCGAGATGCGCCACAACCGCCCGGACCTCTTTCCACGGACGGTCCAGGTCCGAGGCGAGCGCACGTACGGCCGCGCGGACGCTCAGAGCGTGCGAGAGGCTTCGACGCTCGATCTCTGCCACTCCGGACACGCGGGCGACGTCGTCGAACTCGTCCACGCTCACCGGATCCACGACGAACGCGGGGGATCCCGACTCGAGCGCCAGCTCCATGGCCAGCGGCGCACCCAGATTGGCCGGGTGTCGTCCCTGGACCCCGAGTGCGGCATCCCGAAGCAGCGCAGCGTTGACCCGGTAGACCCCTCCGGCCACGGGGCGCAGCAGACCGCCCCGACCGACGACCGCGTCGAGCGCGGCCAGGTCCACGTGGTGCGCCGAGAGAAGGGCTTGGATGGCCGCGAGCCGGAGGCGAAGATCCTCCGCGTCATCCGGGGACTCGGCCCCGTCGTGGCGCAGCTCCTCCTCCAGTACGCACCGGCCGTCCTCGAAGAGAGCCACGCGGGTGCTCGTAGAGCCCGGATTGACGGCCAGGATCCGCGGACGGGGTCTCACCGGTTCGCGGCCGATCCGCCCGCAGAGAGAAACTCGTGGATCGCATCGGAAGCTCGAATTCCGTGCGCCACGGCGTCCACGACGAGTGCCGGTCCGAGGACATCGTCCCCGGCGGCGTAGATCCCCGGGCGGCTCGTCGCGCCCGTAGTCGGATCCACCCGAATTCTGCCATCCGGCTCGGTATCCAGGTCCGCGATCCGAGCCACGAATCCCTCGTCGGGCAGATAACCGAGTGCGAGAATCACCGTGTCCACCGGAACCGAGAACTCGGAATCGGGAACGGCAACGGGGCTGCGCCGACCCGACGCATCCGGATCGCCGAGTGCCATCCGGACGAGGTGCAGCGACTGAACCCGCCCCCGGGGATCTCCTGCGAATCCGCGCGGGGACGCAAGCCATTCGAAACGGGCTCCCTCCTGCACCGCCAGCTCCCGATCACGCGGGTTACCGGGCATCTCGGCCCCGGTCCGCCGATACCAGACGGTCGCCTCTCGGGCGCCGAGACGCAGCGCGGTGCGTACGCAATCCATCGCCGTGTCGCCGCCGCCGATCACGGCCACCCGGGCGCCGACTTCGGTCAGTGGCGTCAAGCCACCGGGCAGCAGTTCCGGCGGAGTGTGCGAGCGAACCAGGAATGGGGTGGCCTGGTGGATGCCGTCCAGCCCGGCGCCTTCCACGGCCAGAGTTCGTCCGATCCCGGCGCCGATCGCGAGCAGCACGGCATCGAAGCCTCGCTCCACGAGGTCGTCCACCGTCGGCCCGTCCCCGATCCGGGTCTCCGGGTGCAACCTGACACCCAGCGCTGCGAGCCGGCGAACTCTCTCCCGAACCCTGTCGGGGGAGAGCTTGAATCCGGGGATCCCGTACAACAGGAGTCCGCCGGGTTCCGGCCAGGCGTCGAACAGACTGACCTCGTGACCTTGCTGGGTCAGTCGCTCGGCGGCCGTGATTCCTGCGGGGCCTGCGCCGACGACGGCGACCTTTCGACCCGTGGGCCTCGAGGGGGGCGATTGCGGGAGCGAGCCCGAGTCGGCCACACGGTCTGTGACCCAGGCCTCGAGCCGGCCGATCGGCACGGGAACGCGGTCCTGCTTCATGTAGACGCAGGCACCCTCGCACAACTCGGTCTGCGGGCAGATCCTCCCGCAGATGCCCGGCATCGAGCTCGTGGCATGGAACAGGCGCGCGGCCGCCAGGACGTCTCCGTGCTCGAGCTGCCATAGCGCATAGGGGATATCGTTTCCGAGCGGACAGGCCTTCACGCAGGGTGCCGACGGGCACTGGATGCACCGTCGCGCCGCCACCTTTGCCCACTCGAGCCCGATCGGCGCCCAGGGCTCGGCGAAGTCCGTGACCCGTTCCTCCGGAGGGCGGCGCGGGGGCTCGGATTCCTGGATCTTCAGCCGCTCCCGCCGATCGACGGCCTTCGAATTCGGTCGCGGGAGCATCAGCCGTACTACCCGCTGAGCCCGGGTGTGTCCGGTACCTGCCAGACCGTATCGAGCACCGTGCCATCCACCCACTTCACCACGGCGACCGGCTGCTCGAGGAGCTCCGGCCGCCGCGGCGGCCCGCCGACCAGTCGCTCGACCTCGTCCTTGATCTCCTCGATCGGCCTGATGGGAAGGTCGGTGCCATTGCGGCGCAGGCCGTCCAGGAGATCCGAACGGCGAGGATTGACCGCGATTCCGCGTTCTGTGACCACAACGTCGATCAGCTCGCCGGGTCCGGTCAGGGTCGTGACCTCGTCCACGATCACCGGAATCCGGTCCCGAAACGCCGGCAGCGCCAGGATCGTGCACCCGGCGGCGAGGCAATTCTGCCACCCGCCGATTCCGTGCAGCATCATGCCGTCGGAGTGCGTCACGACGTTGGCGTTGAAGGCGACATCCACTTCCGTCGCGCCGAGCACCACCGCGTCCACCATCGAAGCGAAGTTGCCTTTCCCGTGCCAGTTGTACGAGGTGAAGGGAGAGGTCGGAAGGTGACGCGGGTTCGTGGCGATCGACTCGACCGCGGCGAGGTCGAAGGTCTGTCCGTCGAGGATGTAGTCGGTGAGCCCTTCCTCGAGCAACTCGACGAGATAACTCGTCGACCCGCCCCGGACGAATCTCGCCTTCACCCCCTGCTCCCTCATGACTTCGCGGATGAATCCGACGAACGCGAGTGCGATGCCCCCCGCTCCGGCCTGGAAGGAGAAGCCCTCCCTGACGATGCCCGCGTCTCGCAGGAACCGGGCGACGTATTCGGCAATCAGCAGTCGGTCCGGACTGCGCGTGATCTGGGTGGTGCCCGACACGATCTTCGAGGGGTCGCCGATCGAATCCACTTCGACGACGAAGTCCACGTTGTTGCCCTGGATCTGCCAGGGGACGCACGGGAACTCCACCAGGTTGTCGGTGACCACGATCACATGGTCGGCGTAGATCGAGTCGGCGAGCGCGAATCCGAGAGAGCCGCAGGCGGAGGGGCCGTGCGACCCGTTGGCGTTACCGAACGCGTCCGACGAGGGTGCCGCGATCACTGCGATGTCCACAGGCACTTCACCATCCTGTATCGCCTGCCAGCGGCCCCCGTGTGAGCGCAGAACTCCCAGGCCCGACATCCGTCCGTGAGAGCAGTATGCGCCGAGCGGTCCGTTCATCGAGCCTTCGATGTGGTGAACGACACCCCGTTCCATCAGATCGATGACCGGCTCGTGACACGGAAAGGAGGCGCTGGGGAACCACATCAGATCGCGGGCTCCGAGCTCCGCGGCCGCATTCAGCGCCTGGAGCGCCACACGATCACCGTTCCTGAGGTGGTGATGGCTGGAGATCGTCATGCCGTCGCGAAGGCCGCAACGTTCGAGCGCGGTCTTCAGGTCCGGGACGCGCTTGTCACCATCCGGCGGATACTCCGCGCAGGATCGGATCGGCGGTCCGTGCCTCGGGCCGGCAGGGCGGTGCAGTCCCACGCCTTGGAAGGGAAGTGCGACGTGACCGTTCACATCCATCGGCACCCGGCGACCGGCCGCATTCAGATGAAACGCCTCGGGATCGAGCCGGGGCGGTCCGGCGCGTCGATCAGTCATCGGTGACCTCCTCGAGCCGTCCGGTCCGTCGAGCGATCTCCACCGTCCGGAGTGCACGCCGAACGACCGGGGGATCAATCATTTTGCTGCCCAGACTCACGACGCCGAGACCACGTTCCTCGGCCTCGTCGAATGCGGCCACGATCCTGAGAGCCCTGGCGAGGTCTTCATCCGACGGCGCGAATGCCTGGTGAATCGGCTTGATCTGGCGGGGGTGAACACAGCCCATTCCGTCGAATCCGAGGCCGCGGGAGCGCACGGCCCAGGCGCGGAGCCCCTCCTCGTCGGCGACATCTCCGAACACGGAGTCGATCGGCTGCCGACCCGCTGCCCGGGCCGCGTTCACCAGCCGCATCCGCGCATACAGCGACTCCGTTCCCTCGACCGTCTTCGCCACGCCAAGGTCCGCGGTATAGTCCTCGAGACCGATCGTGAGGGCGACGATCGATTCAACGGCCGAGGCGATCTCGAACGCACGCTCGATTCCGAGCGCCGTTTCCAGGATCGGCATCAGCCAGACCGGGCGATCGGTGAGCGAGCGGATCCGCTCGTCCACGAGCTTCAGCGTCTCCGGGTCCTCTACCTTCGGAACCAGGATGACATCCACGGCTTCCGGCGAAACCGCGTCCAGGTCTTCCAGTCCGAGTGGCAGCGGGTTGATGCGCACCATCCGTTCGGCGCCCATGAAATCCACGGTGCGAAGCAGATTCCGAACCACGATTCGGGCCGCCGCCTTGTGGTCGGGGTGCACGGAGTCCTCGAGATCGAGTATGACTCCGTCCGGCCGATGCAGTCCGGCGTTGAGTGCCAGCTTCGGCTGGTCTCCCGGCAGGTAGAGCCGCGAACGGCGCAGCCTGTCCCTAACGGTCGGCTGGCCCGGATCGATCGTGCGGGCGGGTCGCCCGTCACCGCCCGTCACCCCTGCCGCCCTCAGCGCGGCCTCGACGCGGGCACCGACCACCGGATCGATGGCTCCGGCATCGTCGATCTCGACCTCGGCGTTCACCACGCCCAGTGCCTCGGCCACCCGCCTCGCCTCGGCTTCGATCGCGGAACCGTACAGGCCGCCGACCCTGGACCGCACGGACAGCCGGATTCCCCCCGAGTCGACAACGCGCGCCGAGACCCGGAGGTCGGAACGCACATCATCGCCCGCGCGCCCCGCCACGCCGGTCACCGAAGATCTCATGGGTCCACCTCCCGCAGGCCTGGTGTCCCCGGTCGCGTGTGCCACGAAGGCCTCCTCACACGAGCTTCTGGAGAATCGCGTCGGTCAGCTGCGTCGTCGTCGCAGCGCCCTTCTCGATCACATCGGGCCCGCCCGGCAGCTTCATCATGTCGTAGGCGCGGACCTTGCCATCGGCCACGACTGCTCCGACGGCCTCACGGACCCGGGTCGCCTTCTCCGTCTCGCCCACGTGGTCCAGCATCATCGCTGCCGTGAGGATCATCGCGATCGGATTCACGATCGAGGGATCCAGTGTCTCGTACTTCGGCGCCGATCCATGGGTCGGCTCGAACACCGCCACTTCGTCGCCGATGTTGGCAGAGCAGGCGAACCCGAGCCCGCCGACCAGTCCGGCGAAGGCATCGGAAACGATGTCCCCGAACATGTTGCCCGCGACGATCACGCCGTAGTCCTCGGGGTTCTTGGTCAACCACATCATCTGCGCGTCGATGTTGGTGGACCAGTGCTGGATCCCCGGGAATTCCTTCTGAATCTTCCGCGCCTCCTCCTCCATCATTCCCGAGGTTTCGCGCAGCACGTTCGGCTTCTCGCAGACGGTCACCGAGCGGTATCCGTGCTTCGCTGCGTACTCGAATGCGGCGCGTACGATGCGGTGACATCGGTGTCGCGTGAAGATTCGGGTCGAGATCGCGAGGTCCGGCCCCGGCGTGTCGGCGAACATGGCGAACTTCTTGTGGGTGGCGAGCGCGGACCGGACCTGTTCGGGGGGGTCGGTCCACTCCACGCCTCCGTACAGCCCCTCCGTATTCTGACGGAAGATCACAGCGTCCACCGGTGGTTCCTCGAATCCCCCGTCCGCCGTGCGGCGGATGAAGTTCAGCGGATTGCCCGCGAAGGAGCGGCAGGGACGGATGCAGATATCGAGGTCGAATGTCTGGCGGAGACTGACGATCGGGCTGTAGTAGACCAGTCCCTTGTCCTGCAGTTCGGGACGGAGTTCGGCCGAAGCCTCGTGCTTGGGCTTGGAGGTGATCGCGCCGAACAGGCCGAGACCGTATTCCCGGAGCAGATCGATGGTTCGCTCGGGTAGTGGATTGCCCTCGTTTACCCAGGAGTCCCACCCGATGTCGGCGTGCACGTAGTCGGCCTCGAAGCCGACAGCTTCCAGCACTCTGACCGCCTCGGGCAACACCACCTTGCCGATCCCGTCGCCCGGCAGAGAGACGACCGTTCTTCGAGCCATCGTCATGTCCTTTCAGGTTCCTTCGCCGAGGCCCAGCCTCGAGCGGATCTGTCGTTCGATGCCTCCGGCCACGACCAGTCCCTGGGGAACCGAGCCGAGCGCCGGAAAGCGGAAGCTCTCGCCATTCCAGACCAGCAGACCTCGAGAGAAGTCCACGTCGATCTCCGAGCCCGGTATCAGCGTCCGGGCCCCGGCGCCTATCTCCGACCGGTAAACCTCCCGCAGCCGGTCGACGAGTGCCGGGCATTCGATGCACAGCAGTCCGTTGTTGAAGGCATTTCGGAGGTACGTCTGCGAGAAACTGCCTGCGATGACCAGCGGTATGTCCGCCGCCTGGAGCGCCGTCGCGGCCTGCTCCCGGCTGGAGCCCGTTCCGAAGTTGAATCCCCCGACCAGTATGTCGCCGGCCGCGATTCGCGACGCGAATTCCGGGTCGTAGTTGCGCATCACGACCTCGGCCATTTCCGTCCGGGTCATCCCCTCGCGGTAGGTCCAGTCCTTCCCGTAGATACCGTCGGTGTTGAGGTTGTCCTGCGGAGCCAGGACAAGACGGCCACGCACCCTCTCCGGAAATCCGTCCTGGATCTGCACCGTCTCCTCCGACTCCGGTGCTTCGTCCGGCCGGGTGAAGCGGTATTCCGGGCCCCGTCCATCGAGCCGCACGGGCCCGCGGATGTAGCCTGCCACGGCCGATTCAGCGACGACCTCGGGGCTGGCCAGGTACGCCTTTGCATCGCGGGAGCCCATCCGACCCTTGAAATTCCTGTTCGTTGCGGAGATGCCGACCTCGCCCGCCTCGAGCAGGCCGGTGCCCAGGCCTATGCACGGACCGCAGCCCGCGGGCAGCGGGCGTGCCCCGGCTGCAAGCAGGGTACTCCAGGTGCCGGACGCCTCAGCGGCGGCCTGGATCTCGGAACTCGCCGCCGCGACGTACAGTTCCACTCCATCGGCCACGGCCCGTCCCTCCAGCACTCCGGCCGCGGCGTCGAGATCTTCCAGACGGCTGTTCACACAAGAAAGGATGTAGGCCTTGTGGACCCGGACCACTTCACGCTCGAGCTCCGAGACCGGGTGCATGACCTGCACGGTGTCCGGCCCGGACACGTGGGGTACGACGCTTCCCAGATCGAGGTCGATGCGACCCGCGTACACGGCGTCCCGGTCGGGTGCGGGAGGATCCGCCTCCCAGTCCGCCATCTCCTGCTCGCTGAAGCGGTCGAATCCGCCCCGGGAGCCAAGCAGCGCCGCTCGGTCCCTCAGATATCCGGTCGTGACCGCGTCCACGGGGAACCAGCCGACCAGCGCACCCCATTCCGTTGTCATGTTGGCGATCGTCATCCGCTCGGCCATTCCGAGCGAAGCGACGCCGTCTCCGGAGAACTCGAGCGCGGCGTTCAGGACTTCGCCCCGGTTGTACAGCCCGCACAGCGTGATGATCACATCCTTCCCGGTCACACCGGGCCTGAGCCGACCGTGCAGCACGACCCGAACGGTGCGCGGGATCTGCCACCAGAATTCGCCCGTGGCCCAGATCGCCGCGGCATCCGTGCGCACAACCGGGGTGCCCAGGGCGCCCAGGGCTCCGTACATGTTGGCGTGTGAGTCGGAGGCCACGGCGAGCGCACCCGGCGTCACGTAGCCGTGAGACATCATGACCTGGTGTCCGATGCCCGTCCCGGCCGGATAGAAGTGAATCCCCTGCTCGAGTGCGAAGGCGGCGATCGCATCGTACTTGGCGAGGTTTTCTTCCGATTCATTCTGGATGTCGTGATCGAGCACGAACACCGGCTGCCTCGAGTCGGCGACCCGCCGTGCGCCGATCGCGGCGAACTTCTTCATCACTGCCGCCGTGTTGTCGTGCGTGAGCACGTGTCTCGGCCGCAGGGATACCACGTCGCCAGCCCGCAGCTGGCGGGCCGGGCCCTCCATCAGGTGGCTCTTGGCGATCTTCTCGACGATTGTCTGTCCCATGCCTCGTACACGGCGGGCCCGGCGGCCCGCCGCGCCTCTCTCAACGGTCGGACTGCGCGAGTTCCATGAGCTCCGTCACCGAGCCCAGCTTCTCGAGGTTCCACACCGCGTCCTTCAGTCGTTCGGCTGCGTTCGCGGTCATCACGGGAGCGGCGAGCGCGTCGAACTTGGCCTCGATTTCCGAGTCGCTCAGAGGATTGCGCGGGTCTCCCTTCGGGAAGTCCAGTCGGGTGGAGAAGGTCCGACCGTCCGCCGTGTCGATCTCGACATCTGCCCGCTGCAGGGCCGGAAACACCTTCTCGATTTCCGGATCTGCGATCACCTTCACCTTCTGCAGCTGGGCCCGGATGTTCGGGTCCATGATCTTCTCCTGCGTGAACTGCAAAGGTGTTACCTGTCGATCGGCGATGGCCGCGGCGATGACGTAGGGAAGGCTGTGATCTGCCGTTTCCTTCGAACGCGGATCGTACTTCGAAGGGTCGGCGAGGATGTCTGCCGATCGAGCCGTGGAACGGATGCGCACCGTCGTCACGTCGTCCGACGACAGGTCGTTGCCGATGATCAGATCCAGCACGGCCGAGATCGGAGTGTGCGTCAGCGCCTCTGTCGGAAAGGCCTTCATGCCGCAGCGCTCGATCCGCCAGGACTCGCCGAGGCCCTCGGTCAGGACGTCCAGGTCCCAATCCGGTCCGAGACAGTGGACGATCCCTTCCTTTCCATCGATGACGTGTTCGGGGCCCGTGTACCCCTTCTCCGCGAGCAGTGCCGCGAGTACGCCCGACTGGGTGGCCATCGGGTCGACCGTGTTCTTCATCATCGTCAGCTTCCCGGCGGTGACCGCCCCGAGCGTGGCGTGTCGGGAGGCCGAAATCCCCATCGCGTGCTGAATCTGCTCCCACGGGAGATCGAGCAGCCGGCCAGCCACGACGGGGGAGACGAAGGCGGTGAGGGTCGCGTGGTGCCATCCGCGTTCCCGGATTCCAGGGATTGCCGCCTCACACAGGCGCATCTCGAACTCGTGTCCGAGTATGATCCCGACGATCAGCTCCCGGCCTCCCTTTCCGGACCGCTCCGCACAGGCCATGGCCGCCGGAATGATGTCTGACGGATGGGACGGGTCCTGCTGCCAGTAGATGTCGTTGTAGTCCATGACACGGACCATCAGCGCGTTCGCCAGCGAAGCCGAGACGACGTCGATCTTCGCGCCGGAACCGATGACCGTTCCGGGACCCTCGCCCGCGATCTCATCGAGAACTTCGAGGGCGATTTCCACGTCCTCCTGCGCGTAGCCACCGAGCGCACATCCAAGCGTGTCCAGCAGGTAGCGCCGGGCTTCCCTCACGGCGTTCTCGGAGATGTCCTCGAATTTGAGTTCGGCGGCCCAGCGAGCCATCTCCGCCGTGATCGTGCCGACCGGTGAGCCGGAAGCGGTGTCAGCCATGTTCTTGCTCCTCCGACGATCTGGGTCAGGCGCCCAGGTTGTGAAAGGGTAGATAGCTCATGAAGTCGGCGTGATGGACGATGATCGCTTCCGTGCTGCGCTGGACCATGTCACCTTCACCGGCGTGCGCGGCGATGATGTGGCAGACCCGATCGGGCACCCCGCACTCGAGCGCCACCGCGACGCCCGTAAACGGGTGCCGCAGCGCGAGCCCGCGTGCGCTCTGGCGGATCTTGCTCCCCGATCTCTCGTACTCCAGGACCTTTCCGACATCCGCCAGGATCGCGCCGGCGATCACCGTATCCAGGTCGATCTCGAGGGAGTCGCCCAGGAACTCCTGCATCGCGCGGGCGCCGTCTCGAGCGATGTGAACGACACACCGCTTGTGCTGCATGAAGGTGGCCGGGCAGTCGGGAACCTTGAGGGTGAAGGGGATCTTCTCCAGTTCCTCGGGCGCGAGCGGGCTTCGCTCCAGTGCCAGCACCCAGGTACGTGTCACGCTCTCTCGGAGCTCGGGGTCCTCGATCCAGCTGAGCTCCGGCCAGAGCCGCTCGACTGCGTCACGCATGAAACCGTGCCTCCGGTCTGCCGCCGCGAGTGCGGCTACGGAACGTTGAACGACGTGGGATGATGCCCGGGCAGGGTGCAGGAAGCGTACCGTGGAGAGGGCCGCCGGGGAGGCGCGTGCCGCTGCGATTCCCGCTTCCGCGTTGCTGTTCAAACGTGGCGTATTTCCGGCCCGTTCGGGAGATGAATTCCGGGTCCGGCAGCCGGTCCCGGGAGCACGTGAGGCCGCGGGCGCACGACTCTGCCGTGAACCCCGGCCCGGCCGGCGCCGACAGGGGAGACAAAGCGACTCAGCTCGTGCCACCGAGGCCGTGCCGCAGCCCCCGGGACGCGGTATGCTATCCGGGTATCGCATCGACTTCGGCCGGAGACTCCCTCCGCTCGCCGACGCAGCTCACTGCTCGCCGGAGACGGACCGCCGGCCTCGAACCCCTGAACCGGGATGTGCTTCCGTGACGACCCGCTCGCTGCCTGCCCCACGCCTCGACGGTGATCGATCCCTGGAATCCGCGATCGCCAGACGCCGGACCCGACGTACCTTTCTGTCCGAGCCGCTCACCGACGCGGAGGTGACGCAGCTGCTCTGGGCCGCGCAGGGAATCACGGACGCGAAGGGAGGTTTGCGTGCCGCTCCATCCGCGATGGAGTCGTATCCGCTCGAGCTGTACGTCGTGTCGGCGGAGGGGACGTGGCGGTACCTGCCGGCGGACCACGCCCTGGAAGCTCGATCCATGGAGGACCTGCGGGTCGCGCTGCGCGCCGGTGCCCACGACCAGGAGTCGATCACGTCGGCGCCGGTCGTCTTCGTTTTTGCCGCTGTCTACACGCGGGCGGCAGAGAAGCTTGGACCGGGCTCGGAGCCATACGTTCACATGGACCTCGGCCACGCCGCGCAGAATCTTCTGCTCCAGGCGACGGCTCTCGGACTCGCGGGCGTGCCGATCGCCTGGCTCGAGCCGGATCGGATCGGTGAAACTCTGGAACTGCCCGAGGACCAGGTG
>CBDTXM010000084.1:0-12134 GCA_965364445.1 uncultured bacterium
CCGGATCCCGCCCGCCCGCCTGCAGCCACAGATCGTCGCTGACGCCATGGAGCTCGAGAGCCTCGAGCGCGTCCGACAGGTCGCGCTCCCTGGCCTGTGCCGTCTCGATCCGGCCGGGAAGCTCACGTTCCGCCCGGGCCCGGCGGCGTGCGCGGTCGAAGTACCGCTCGGCATTCTGAACTGCGTTCGCCGCAGGATCGAGCGAGATCGTCCGCTCGCGGCCATCGAATCCGGGCAGCGTCACCATATCGGCACCCCGCGAGACAGCCTCTTTCCGGGCAAGAAGCAGTTGTCCCGACTCCCGCAGCCAGGCGGACTCCTCTCCTTCCTCCAGCTGCCGGCGCAGCGCCGCGGTGCGCTTCTGCGCGCGCACGAGCCGGCGGCGAAGGGCTGCCTCAAGGCGAATCTCCTCCTCCCGGGGCGCCGGTCGTTGCCGGTCCGCCGAGGCTACCGATCGGGTACCGCCGGCGTTCGCTGATTCAGCCGGTTCAGACGGCTGGCTTCCCGCGGCAATCCCCGGCAGGCCTTCCGCCTCTGCCGAATTCTGCATCGCGTCGAGCAGCGAAGGGCAAAGCGTCGCTCCTTCCTCTTGTAGCGAGATCGGATAGGGCTGCAGGGAAAGGGCTCGATGCAGCAGCCAGCCGCGGGGCTCCGTCGGCGCGTGAGGATCGCCGGAACCGGGGGGCTGCAGAGGGGAGCCCGGGTGAATCAGCGACAACCGCTCGAGCACCGAATCTGAATCCGGGCCCGACGAGAAGAGAAACCCCACGTTCAATCGGCTGCTCCAGGCGATTTCTCGAACCAGGGCAGCCTCGCGGGACGGCCCGGCGTGCGCATCCCACCAGGTTGACCACTCCTCCGGGGAGGGAGGAGTCTCGGCCCACAATCGCGCGGTTCCGGGCGGCAGGTAGGGTGCGTTCGGGAACAGGGGACGACCACCGGCGCGGCGTGGCCAGAGGACGCGCCGAATCGTGTCAGCCGACAGCAGTATCGCGTTCCACTGGTTGGTATGGAGTTCCACGACCAGCGATTCAGTACCCAGGTCGAATACGAGGCGGCGTTCATCTGCTCCCGCCGTCACCTCGCCGAGATCGCGTGCGCCGCGGAGAACTCCACGGCTCGCTCCACGTCTTCGGCCGCTCGCTCGTCTCGCATCGCGCAGGAGCAGATGACCCGCGGACGGGTGAAGCAGCCACAGGAATTCTTCCTTCTCCGACGTCACGAGGCGAAGTCGCCGGGAATCGCCGTCGAAATGCAGCTCTTCCAGTCGGCGTCCGGACAACCGTGCGGTCAGCTCGGCGGCGAGCGCCCGCACGAGCACGGCGTCGTATCGGATCGGCATCCGGCCTCCGTGAGTTCTTCCCGCTCGGTTTCCAACGAGTTTCGCCCGACCTCGCAGCACCTATATTCTGCCACGCTTCGAACGCCGACAACTTTCGCTCGAGAGAGAGAGGAACATCGAACGTGCCGTCGGAGCTGCATCCGCTGGTAGAGGCCGCCGGACGAGAGAGAGCGCTTCCCGGGTGGGCCGCCTGCAAACGTGAACGTCGAGAGCACTCGGCGCGGGTCGCGAATCTGATGGCTCTGTGGTCGAGTGACCTCGGCCTTCCGGAGGAGGATCGGGTCCGATGGGTCGCCGCCGGTCAACTTCACGACGCCCTCAAGGACGCGCCGAAGGAGGCACTGAAGCCTCTCGCGGGTCCGGACTGGCCGGATCCGTTGCTTCATGCCCCTGCCTGCGCTGCTCGACTCGAGGCGGAGGGCGTGCGCGACGACGAGCTTCTTCTCGCGATCGCTCACCACTCGACCGGACACCCGGAATTCGAGGCGCTCGGCGAGTGCCTCTACGTGGCCGACTTTCTGGAGCCCGGACGTGGATACCTGACCGAGGAGCACGCGGAACTCAGAAGCCGGATGCCGGACGAACGCTCCGAGGTTCTGCGGACCGTGATCCGGCTTCGGATGAAGCGCCTGATCGATCGAGGTCTTCCGTTGCGCGACGACTCCGTCCGTTTCTGGAATCGAGTGGTCGGATCTTGAACGGTCGCGCGGGTGCCGGCCTCGCGATCGGGCTGCTTCTTCTGCTCGGGGCCCTCGGAGCTTCCTTTCTCATGGACGGCCGGGAAGCCCCGAGCGGGGGAGGGCCCGAGACGACCCCGCTCCCCTCCGCAGATCCCGGGCAAGGACCCGCTGACATCAGCTACGCCGACCAGCGCCGGAGGATTCGGGTGGAAGTCCTGAACGGGGCGGGGGACGTGGGCGCCGCGGCACGCGTGACCGATGCGCTCCGCGAAGCCGGTTTCGACGTCAAGACATACGGGAACGCCGGCCGGTATGATCACGAACAGACTCTCGTGCTGGATCGCTCCGGCCGGCCGGGAGCAGCGGGGGCCGTCGCCGCCGCTCTGGGCGGGGCGGAGGTTGAGGAACGCCTGGACTCGGAGCTCTACCTCGATGCGACGGTGATTCTGGGAAAAGACTGGCGCTCGCGTCTCAGTCCTCCGGATCCCTGATCGCGCGTTCCAGACGCAACTGGCCACAGGCGGCGGCAATGTCGCGACCCCTCGGGACTCGGACCGCCGCCGCGACACCGCCCGCCTCGAGGATCGAGACGAACGAATCGATCCGCTCGGGCGAGCTGGGGCCCCAGTCGCGTCCCGGAATCGGATTGTACGGAATCAGGTTCACGTAGCTCGCGATACCTTTCAGCCGGCCCACCAGGGCCCTGGCCAGTGCCGTGCTGTCGTTCACGCCATCGATCATGGCGTACTCGAACGAGACTCGGCGGCCCTTCCGTGCCTGATACTCCCGGATCGACTCGAGCAGCGCATCGAGTGGGTATTTCCGCTCCACCGGCATGAGCTCGGCTCTGAGCGCGGAATCCGCGGCGTGCAGAGACACCGCCAGCCGGAACGGCTCGGGACGCTCGCCCAGCGCACGAATACCGGGGACGAGTCCGACGGTGGAGACCGTGATTCGACGGGCGCCGAAATCGAAACCCCGATGCAGGATGGTGAGCGATTCGAACACGGCGCCTGAGTTGGCGAACGGCTCTCCCATACCCATGTAGACGACATTGCCGATCGGCCGGCCCATTTCCTCGCGCGAGATCCTGTCGGCATTCCGGAATTGCTCGACGATCTCGGCGGACGACAGCTGACGGGTAAAACCGAGTCCGCCCGTAGCGCAGAACCGGCAGCCCAGCGCACAGCCGGCCTGGGACGACAGGCAGAGCGTCACCCGGTGTGCAGTGGGGATCAGCACCGACTCGACCTGTACGCCGTCGTCGAGCTTCCAGAGGTGCTTCATGGTGCCGTCCTCCGAGCGCGCCTCGAACGCAGCCCGCGCCTCGCCGAGCGAATGCCGGGCAGCGAGACGGCTCCGGAGATCGGCCGGAAGATCGGTCATCTCCTCGAAGGAACGCGCCCGACGCTCTTCGATCCACTGAAGGATCTGCGCCAGGCGATAGCCCGGTTCACCCCACGATTCCAGGTCGGCGCGGAGTACGGCCCTCAGGCTGTCGGGCTCCAGCCCCAGAAGCGCGATCCGCTCGGCTGGCCGCTGGGATCCGGCGGGACCGATTCCTGAACTCACGGACTGACTCCTTGACGATTGCCGAATTCTTGGCGGTCGAAGGCCGCTTCCGGTATCTTCAACCCCGCGTCGAACCGCCTGTTGCGGACGGCGCGGAGTAAGATAGCGAAGTGCCCGCTCCCTTCGGAGGTCGGAGACTATTACCCGTTCCCGCGGCCCGGATACCCCGCTGACCGATCGGCTCGGTCCAGAGCTGATTCGGACACCGCTCGCTTCCACGCGAAAGGGAGAGATTCTCCGCGAGCTGTCAGAAGTGCTCGCCGAGAGTGCGGGCGTTTCAGACAGCGCCGGCGAAATCCTCGAAGCGATCCTGAGGCGGGAGGCTCTGCTGAGCACTGGAATCGGGCACGGTATCGCCCTCCCGCACGCGAAGTGTGCCTGCCTCTCGAGTCCCGCCATGGCGGTGGGAACCACCGCGGAGCCCGTGGAATTCGATGCGGTCGATGGCGCACCCGTTCGGCTCGTGTGGATGCTGGCAGGACCGGAACGGACAGCAGGCCACCATGTCCGGATGCTCGGCGCCGTGAGCGAACTGCTGCGGGACGGACGTGTACGGGAAAGCCTGTTCGGTGCGACGACGCCTGGCGAGTTCATCGCGAGGCTCGCGGAGGCCGAGTCCGCATGACCAGGTCATCGATCATTTCATGCGCTCCGGCGCCCCGGTGGACAGGCCGCTGGCTCCCTCCGGGTGGGCTCGCCATCTTCGCGGGTTCGAATGGCTGGACTCAGAACGGATTCGGCCCGGTCACAGGACGCGGGCACTTCAGGAAGGCGGGGACTTGAGCGAATCGCAGACCCGGGCGCCGGGTGCAACGGCCTGGCGTGATCTGCCGTGCGGTACCGTCAACGAGGAGGCAGTCGGTCGCTCGGTCCGGCTGGCGGGCTGGGTCCACAGGCGGCGGGACCTCGGAGGCGTCGTATTTCTTCATCTCCGCGACCGGACGGGACTGGTGCAGCTGGCTTTCAACCCGGACTGGACCCCTGCGTCGGTGATGGAGATGCTCGGCGAGCTGAACCCCGAGGATGTCCTCTCGGTCAGCGGTCTGGTGGAGAGACGCCCGGCCGATGCCGTGAATCCCGACATGGAGACGGGAAACGTAGAGGTGCGGGTCGACGCCATGGAGCGCGTCTCCGAAGCTGCACCTCTGCCGATTCTCGTGGCGGTACCTCCCGAGGAGGAACTGCCCTCCGAGGAACTCCGACTCCGGCACAGGGTCCTCGATCTCAGACGTCCCGAAATGCAGGCGAATTTCCGAATCCGCCACCTGGCGGCGAACGCGGCGAGGCGAGCGCTGGCGGACGATGGCTTCCTTGAGATCGAGACGCCGTTCCTGACCCGCCGTACCCCGGAAGGGGCCCGGGACTACCTGGTCCCGAGTCGAATCCACCCGGGTGAATTCTATGCCCTGCCGCAATCACCGCAGCTCTACAAGCAGCTTCTCATGGTGGCCGGGTTCGATCGCTATTTCCAGATCGCGCGCTGCCTGCGCGACGAGGACCTGCGCGCGGACCGGCAACCGGAATTCACCCAGATCGACGTGGAGATGGCGTTCGTGGACGAGGACGACGTGTTCGCGGCTGCCGAGCGAATGCTCTCACGGGTCCTGTCGGAAGCCGTCGGTGTAGACCTTGGTGGCCCGGTTCCCCGGATGACGCATGCTCACGCACTGGAGAATTACGGCACCGACAAGCCGGATCTCAGGATTCCGTGGCGGCTGGAGGACTTCACCGATTCCCTGTCCGGTCTCGGATTCGGGATCGTCGACGGCGTTCGGGAAGCCGGAGGACGGGTACGGGGGTTCCGCGTTCCGGGTGGCGCGTCGATCTCTCGATCCCGACTCGACTCGGCCAGCACGACAGCGCAGGCGCACGGTGCGAAGGGCGCGCTGTGGCTCAAGAGATCGGAGGCCGGCTGGTCCGGTCCGCCGGCCCGCTTCCTGGAAGGGGAGGCGGGAGATCGCCTCGCGGCGGCCCATGGAATCGAGCCGGGAGACCTGGTATTGATGGTGGCCGGACCCGACAGCGAGACTTCGCCGTCCCTCGATGCGCTCCGGCGAGTCATCGCCGGGGAGGAGGGCGCCGTGCAGGAGGGGTTCCGGTGGACCTGGGTAACAGATTTTCCGTTGTTCGAGGCGGATCCGGACACGGGGTCTGCGGTCGCGAGTCACCACCCGTTCACCATGCCCGACGTCAGCGACCCGGAGCGTCTGTTGTCCGATCCGTTCTCGGTTGGATCGCGGGCGTACGACCTGGTACTGAACGGCACGGAGTTGTGCAGCGGTAGCATTCGTTGCCACCGACCCGAGCTCCAGCGAGCCATTCTTCGCGTCCTCGGGATGGAGGAAGATGAGATCGAGTCCCGATTCGGCTTCCTGCTCGAGTCGTTCCGCTACGGGGTCCCTCCACACGGAGGATTCGCGATGGGATTCGACCGGCTCGTGGCGATGCTCGTCGGGACCACTTCGATCCGCGAGGTCATCGCGTTTCCCAAGACGACAGCCGCGCGCGGGCTGCTCGAAGGTGCTCCATCGCCCGTGGCAGCGGAAGAGTTGATCGAACTCGGCCTGAGCGTCCGATGAGCGCTCCGCGACCGCACGGCCCGGACAGGTAACATGCCAGAAGATACCGAGAGAGACGTGGCCGAGTCCCTGGACGCGCCGGTCATCCAGCACCGGATTCCAGCCGCCGGCGCCGATCCGCTCATCCTGGCCGGAGTGAACGATGGCCATCTCAAGTCGCTGGCGCGACTGGGAGACTGCAGGGTAATCCTGCGGGGCGACGAACTGATTCTCTCGGGCGCCGTGGGAGCCGTGGAGCGGTGCACGCCGGTGGCGCAGCGGATGATCCGCCTGGCCCGGTTGCAGCGACCGTTCGATTCCGCGGATGTGGGGAGGTACTTTCACGAGGCGGAGAGCGCCCCCGCGACACTCGCCGACGATGGGGACGATGCGACGATCGCTCTGCCCGGAGCCCGGAAGGTCATTCGACCCAAGTCGACGGGGCAGCGTGACTACCTGAAGGCGATCCGGGATCACGACGTCTCCATCGGCATCGGGCCGGCCGGGACCGGAAAGACCTACCTGGCGGTGGCGATGGCTGCCGATGCGCTGATGCGGAAGCGCGTGCGCCGGATCATCCTCACCCGTCCTGCCGTGGAGGCCGGTGAGGCGCTCGGATTCCTTCCGGGCGACATTCGTGAGAAAGTCGATCCGTATCTGCGGCCGCTGTACGATGCTCTCGAGGACATGATGCCGTCAGAGCGGGTGCGAAAGGCGATCGAAGAGCATGTCATCGAGGTGGCGCCGCTGGCGTACATGCGCGGCCGGACCCTGTCGGACGCATTCCTGATCCTCGACGAGGCGCAGAACGCTACGACGGCCCAGATGAAGATGTTTCTGACCCGGCTGGGTTTGAATTCGAAGACGGTGATCACCGGGGACAAGACGCAGATCGATCTCGCGCGGAAGGAAGAGTCGGGGTTGCTCGACATTGAAAGGGTGCTCAAGAGCGTCGAAGGAATCTCCTTCACGTACCTGGATGAAGCGGACGTGGTTCGTCACCGTCTCGTGAAGGACATCATCCGCGCGTATGCCGAACAGGATGGCCGGAATTCCGAGGGAGACGGCTCTTGAGCGCGCGTTTCCGGGAGACGTGGCGTGATGCCGTTCGCGCCGTGGACCGCCGGCCGGGCGACAGCTGGCGCGATCGTTGGGCCCACCACGGATCGCGCGCCCTGCTTGTCGTCCTGTTCGCCGCGCTCCTCCCGTTCCTGTTCCCACGCTCTCCGCTTCCAGAGGCTGTATCGCTCAGCGCGGGTGCGATCGCCGACCAGGACGTGATCGCTGCATTCGAATTCACCATACCCAAGCCTCCGGCCCAGCTGGCGCTCGAGAGGGCGGAATCCGAACGGGTCGTCGCGCCCGTCTACACTCTCGACGCGCAGGCCGCCGACTCGGCGCGAGGTCTGGCTTCGGGCTTCTTCGAGGCCCTCGATTCGGCCACTGTCGCCAGTGGACGCGATGGCATCGACGGTGTCGCTGCCGCATACGGATTCGGACTCAACCCGGAGCAGGCGGCGTTCCTCGAGGATGCCGGCCGGCGGAACTCGCTTCAGGCCTCGTTGGATCGAGCATACGCCGAGCTTCTGCCCGCAGGGGTGGCTCCCATTCTGGACGTGAGCGACCTGGCGCCCAGTGTCGTTCTCCTGCGCACGCCGGAGGGTGACCGACGAATTCAGCGGGACTCGCTCCGCACGGTGGGCGGGTTCCTCGACGAGGCGCTCGCTTTCGCACCGACCGACCTGTCTCTGGCCGGGTTCCAGCTGTATCAGAATCTCCTGTTCCGGTTCACCGTACCCAGCCTTCGTTTCGATGCGGCGGAAAGCGAAGCGGCTCGCATGCAGGCCCGCACCGCCGTCGATACCGTGCTCGGCACCGTGCTGGAAGGGGAGCGGATCGTCTCGGCACACGAACGAGTGTCGGAGCGGGAACTGGTTCGACTTCGTGCGTACAACGCCGCCCTGGCCGAGCGTGGGCTGGCCAGCCAGGAGAGCCGCCGGAGGACGGCCGTAGGCAGTTTCCTGTTCGGGGTTCTGATGCTCGGGCTCTTCGCCCTGGTCTTGATGCTGTACCGGTCCACGATCTACAGGAATGCGCGCAGCTACCTGCTGGTCATGGGGCTCGTGGCGCTCGGTCTCGTGGGCTCGAGCGTGATCTACCGCGTCGATTTCCCCCCGGAGCTGGCACCCGTCGTCCTGGTGGCGATTCCTCTCGCGGCCCTCTGGGACGGTCTGATGGCCCTGGTCGCCGTGGTCGTCGTTGCGGTGCTTCTGGCTGGATTGACCGAGTTGAATCCCGGGTATTACCCGCTGGTCCTGTTGCTGGCCGGGGCGGCGGCTGCCCTCGGGGTCCTGCGCATGCGCAAACGCACGCACGGTTGGGCCCTGATCGCGGCGATCGCGGGGGCCTACATCATATCGGGACTCGCGATCGGGCTGCTCGAGTCGCTTCCGCTGCGAATTCCGGCCGGGACCTCGGCCTGGGGTCTGGTCGCGGCCACTCTCTACACCTTTCTCGCATTGGGCGCTCTCATTCCGGTTCTCGAGAAGCTCACCGGGATCAGCACAGATCAGACATTACTTGAACTCTCAGATCTTAACGCGCCACTATTGAGAGAGTTGTCTCGAAAGGCGCCGGGTACGTACGCGCATTCGATCGGGGTCGCGAATCTCGCCGAGGCGGCCTGCCTCGCGGTCGGCGCCAACGCGCTCCTGGCCCGGGCAGGCGTCTACTACCATGACGTGGGGAAGATGGAGAACCCGCAGTACTTCGTGGAGAACCAGCCCAAGGGACGGAACCCACACGATCGCCTGTCGCCATCGCGCAGCGCCACCATCATCCGCGAACACGTTCGAGATGGACTGAAGATCGCGTCCGAACACCGCTTGCCCCCGTTCATTCACGACTTCATCTGCGAGCACCACGGCACCAGCGTGATTTCCTACTTTCTCGACAAGGCAAAGAGCGAGAGCCCGGACACCGACGTCGACCCGGCCGATTTCGCGTACCCGGGCCCGAAGCCGCAGACACGGGAGACGGCGATCGTCATGCTTGCCGATGGGATCGAGTCCGCGACCCGCGTCCTGCAGGACCCCACGCCCGAGCGGATTCAGGCCACGATCGAGGCGATCGTCCAGGCCCGGATCGATGAGGGGCAGCTGGACCAGTGTCCACTCACGCTGCGCGACCTGGAACGGACGAAGGCCGCATTCGCCAGAATCCTGATCGGCATGTACCACAGGAGGATCGAGTACCCGTCGGGCGTCCGGGCCCGGGAGGAGATACCGGAATCGGTAGCCTCGAACGAGGCGGTCGCCTCTGATTCCGGCACTCCGGAGACACCCGCGGTCCAGATCGAGTCACGTTTCACGGACGAAGTATCCCGGCCGGCAGGATCGCGTGGCGCCAGCACCTGATTCGAGACCCTCCGACTCCCGCGAAGGGGATCTGCCCACGAGCGGAGTCGTGGTGCATGTGAACGGACTCGAGGCCTGGCCGGATGTGGGCCTGACCGCGAACGCCGTCGCGAACGCCGCGCGGGCGGCCCTCGATCTCGAAGATCGCGAGCATAAGGGCGAACACTCCATTTCGTTCGTCGATGACGACGAGATCAGGAGATTGAATCAGGAGTGGCTGGGGCGTGACGGCGCGACGGACGTCATCGCGTTCTCACTGGGAACCCACGAGTCGCTGCTCGGCGACATCTACATCTCCGCCGATACTGCGACCCGCAACGCGGCCGAGCTGGGTGTATCGCCTGCGGAAGAGCTGCTGCGACTGGTGATTCACGGCACCCTGCACGTGCTCGGCCATGACCATCCCGAGGGCACGGGCCGCGAATTGTCGGACATGTACCGACTGCAGGAGGAGTTGCTTCGAAGTCTGGGAAGCGGCTAGCCTGTCCGGGCTCACATCCGAATCCACCGCCCGGTCCGGGAGTCGGACATGAAGTCGTTCCTGTACAGGCTCAGACGTTACTTCGTCACCGGGCTGATCGTAATCGCTCCGGTCGGCGTGACGGCGTACGTGCTGTACTGGCTGTTCCAGCGCCTCGACCCGATTCTCGGACGCTACCTCCCCGCGGTCGATGGGCGGCAGATTCCTGGACTCGGTCTTCTTGCACTCGTCGCGATCGTAGTGCTGGTGGGATGGGCCTCGCAGATCGCGGCGGGGCGGCGGCTGCTTCACTGGTGGAATACGGGGCTCGCGCGGCTCCCGTTCGCCCGGCGCATCTACTCGGCATCCGCGCAGATCGTCCAGTCGGTGCTGGAGCGCGAAGAGAAACTGTTCCAGCACTGTGCTCTGATCGAATTCCCGGGTCCGGGCATGTGGGCGCTCGCGTTCGAGACCGCCGAGACGCCCGCGCAGGTCGAACGGGTGACCGGCGAGCCGTCGGTCAACGTGTTTCTTCCCACTGCCCCGAATCCAACCTCCGGATACCTGCTCGTCGTGCCTCGGCGCCGCGTGCACCGGCTCGGGCTCAGCGTCGAGGACGGTCTGAAGATGGTGCTCTCGGTGGGCGTCGCTACGCCCGGCGCCGAATCGGAACAGAGCGGCAGATGACCGAGTCCACGGACCGGATTGCCGCGATCACGGAGCGAGTCCGCGCACTGCTCGATCAGCGGGATGTCGCGACCCTGAGGATCTATCTCGATGACCAGCACGGCAGCGATCTGGCGGACCTGATCGAGGCGCTCGAGCCCGAACAGCGAATCGCCCTGGTCGAGTTCCTTCCGGCGGAGCTGGCGGCCGACGCTCTGACCGAGATGGAGGAGGTCGAGAAGCCCGGCGAGCTGCTGGTGCAGCTGGAGCCCGATCGGATCGGCGAAATCGTCGAGGAGATGGCGGACGATGATGCCGCCGACATCATCGGTGAGCTCGAACCCGAGGACCAGGCGAAAGTCCTGAGCTCGTTGCCGTTGCCGGAAGCGGCCGAGATCGAGGAGTTGCTCGGATATCCGGAAGAGTCAGCCGGCGGCATCATGACGCGAGACGTTCTCGCGGTGCCGTCCGATCTCACCGCCATCGAGGCCATCCAGGAGATCCGACGGCAGGCTCAGGAAGATTTCGACTTCTACACGATCTTCGTGACCGAACCGGACGGAGTGCTGCTCGGTGTCGTGGCACTCCAGGACCTGGTGATCTCTGCTCCCGACCAGCCGATATCGGGGATCACCGAGGAGCCAATGGCTGTCGTTCAGGTCGACACCGATCAGGAGGACGTGGGCCGAGTCCTGGCCAGGTACAACATGCCCTCGGTCGGCGTCGTGGACGCGTCAGGCCGGCTCGTGGGACGGGTGACCTTCGATGACGTGATCGACGTGATCGAAGCGGAGTCTACAGAGGACATCCTGCGGTTCGCAGCCGTCTCGGACGTAGAAGAAGTCCGCGGCCCGACGGTGGACGCCATCCGCAGTCGACTGCCCTGGCTCCTGCTCAATCTCGCGACAGCCTCGATCGGGGCCACGGTCGTCTGGCACTACCAGGCCACGATCGAAGCGCTGGTTCTCCTGGCAGTCGTGATGCCCATCGTTGCGGGTCTCGGCGGAAATGCGGGCACGCAGGCTCTGGCGGTCACGATTCGTCGGATTGCCGTGGCGGACGAACCGATCGGCCAGTTGTGGCGCGTGGTCGGGAAGGAGGCCCTGGTCGGCCTGCTGAACGGGCTCATCGTGGGTCTGGTGGCTGCATTGGCGGGACACTTCCTGTTCGACGCGGGCGTACGGTTCGGAGCCGTGGTCCTCCTCGCGATGTGGGGGAACATGGTGGTCGCTTCCTTCGCCGGAGCCTTCTTCCCGATATTCCTGGAAAGCCTGGGGATCGATCCCGCCGTCGCCTCCTCGGTTTTCGTCACGGCGTTGACCGACCTGTCGGGCTTCCTTCTTCTGCTCGGGCTCGCCACGGCCGTCCTGCTCTGAACTGTGGCCCTCGCGGGACACCACCACCGCGGAATCAGCGAAGAACAGGAGCATTTCGGGCTGG
>CBDTXM010000085.1:0-12062 GCA_965364445.1 uncultured bacterium
ACTCACTCCACCACGAACTCCTTCAGCATCCCCTGCGACGCGTACGCCTCCGAAATCCAGGCGTAGGCGCCCGGCTTCAGGTCCACGCTCAGGTACCCCGCATGACCCGCCTCGAGCTGCTCCATTCCGCCCACGAACGTCGCCGGGGCCGGGGCCTCCATACCGTCGATCCAGCTCATCCACGGAGCGACCACAGCGAGATCGGTGTCTTCGGTGACGCGCAGCAGATGCACGTCGTGCTTCAGCAGGCCTTCCGGGGCCTGAATCACTCTGACCCGGATCGTGTGTGGACCCGCCGCGACCCGATCGGGCGCCTCGATGACGTAGTTCGCGAGCGTCACGTCGAAATCGGCATCGGGCTCGGCGGCGCCGTTCTCGACGCTCGTCACGCTCAGGCCGGCGATCATTCCGAGCGCTGAATGGAACATGCCGTCCGGCGTCTTCACGTAGCACTCCAGCACGTACTCGCCCGGCTCGAGATTCACCGTCACGTCCTCCGCGAGGCCCGGGGCCAGCAGGCCCGGCCCGCCCGAGAACACCATCTGCCCGAACCACTCGGGGATCAGTCCGCCGAGGGTCTCGAGCGCGGCCGAAAGCTCGACTTCGCCCTTGTAATAGGGGTCCATGGCCACCCCGAACGCGCCGGCGGCCACCTCTGCGATGTAGTCGTCCAGGGTCTTTCCGTCGGGCAGGCGCGCAAGCGACATGAAGTGCTCCTGCGCCCCCAGGTTCCGGAAGCGGAGCGTCGTCCACCCGGACGCGATCTCGGCCGGGGCCTCGAAGGCAAAGTCACGCGCGGCGACCTCGACCACCGGTGGGGAAACGGCCACGGCTGTGGTCCCGCCGACGTCCGACCGTGTCTCCATCTCTCCCGACTGCGAACTGTCATCGCCTCCACACGCTGCAACCGTCGGCAACGCCAGCAGCCATGCGATCGCGACTGAGCGACGTACTCGCATACATCCTCCCTGGGGCAAGAACTCGTAGGAATCGAACGGCCCAGCGTATTCAGGATGGGCTCCCGAGGGAAGGGGGACCGCTGCCATGACTGGTGCGATTCGCTCAGTTCGCGTATCCCTTGGGCCGCACCGGTCGTGGCAGGAACGCGACCTCCGACATGATCCGACCCAGGAGAACCGATGAGCTTTCGGACCCTCGCCGCCTGCGCGGTGACCTTGCTGTTCTGTGCACCTCTCTCGTCGGCTCAGGAACCGAGGCACCCCCTCGACCCGCTCGGCTGGCAGGAGCACTGGACGGTGCTCGAGGTCCTGGCCGACGCGGGTCATCTCGATGCGGAGACCGAATTCTCGCGGGTCCAGCTGCGGGAGCCCGACAAGGCGGGCGTGTGGAACTGGCAGCCCGGGGATGCGATCTCGAGGACTGCGTTCGCGGTCGTCCGGCAGGGTGCACGCAGCTACGAGGCGGTGATCGACATTCCGGGCAGGCGTCTGACCTCCTGGACCGAGCTGACGGGTGCGCAACCCATGTGGTTGGGTCGGGAATTCGGCTCCGGCACCGCGAAGGTCAAAGAGCACCCGGAATTCATCGCGGCGATGGAGCGACGAGGCATCACGGACCTGACCTTCATCGACTGCATCGCGATTCCGCCCGGCTACTTCGGCACGGCGGAGCAGCGGGGCAGGAGGGTCGGATACGTCTACTGCACCGATCCGCGCGGGGTTCGAAACACCTGGACGCGCTCGATCGGCGGACTGACGATCGTTGTGGACATGGAAGACGGAAGCGTGCTTCGCGTGGTCGACGAGGGAGTGATTCCGGTGCCGGAGACGCTGGCCGAGTACGATCGCGCCGCGCTCGGGCCGCCGCGGGAGGTCAAAGGTCCCGTTCACGTGAGTCAGCCGCTCGGCCCCGGCTTCACGCTAGATGGCCACCAGGTGGAATGGCAGAACTGGAGCTTCCACGTCCGGCCCGACTCCCGGCTTGGAATGGTGGTGTCCACGGTTCGCTACCGGGACGGGGATCGCGACCGCCCGGTGCTGTACGAAAGCAGCCTGTCGGAGATCTTCGTGCCATACATGGACCCCTCCTTCGCCTGGCACTCGCGGAATTTCATCGATGCCGGAGAATTCGCCGCGGGAGGACTGACCAAGCCGCTGCTTCCGGGTCGTGACTGTCCGGACCACGCCGTCTACTTCGACCACGTGGTCGCCGGAGACGACGGCCGACCCATGGACCGGCCGAACATGATCTGCCTGTTCGAGCGCGTAGCGGGCGATGTCTCCTGGCGTCACATCGGAGACCCGAAGGCGAGCCGTCCGAAGCGCGACCTGGTCGTCCGGATCGCTGCCGTGCTGGGCAACTACGACTACCTGTTCGACTGGGTGTTCCAGCAGAACGGATCGATTCGGATCGGGGTCGGGGCCACCGGAATCGCCGAGGTGAAAACGGCGATCGAGGCCGACGCGACGACCCGGCCGGCCGGCGAGGTTCGCGCCGACGCCTACGGACGGTTCGTGGCGCCACACATCGTGGCGGTCAATCATGACCACTACTTCAGCTTCCGCATCGACCTCGATGTAGACGGTCCCCGCAACGACTTCCTGATCGATCGACTGAAGTCCGAGACACTGCCGGACGACAATCCACGTCGCAGCATCTGGGTCGTGGACGAGACCGTGGCGCAGACCGAGAACCAGGCAAAGCTGACGATCGACTACGACAGGCCGGCCGTCTGGCGCGTCGCGAGTGAATCGGCCACCAACCACGTGGGCTATCGCACGAGCTATCAGCTGATGCCCGGCATGAACGGCAATACGCTGCTGGCGGCGGAGGACTATCCACGACGCCGGGCCGGGTTCATCGATCACCACCTCTGGGTGACCCCGTACGCCCCCGACGAGCGCTACGCGGCCGGCGACTATCCGACGCTCAGCGAGCCGGGCATGGGACTCCCCGCGTGGACCGCCGCCGACCGGTCGATCTCCGATACGGACATCGTCCTCTGGCACACGATCGGGATGCACCACGTGGTTCGGGCCGAAGACTGGCCGATCATGCCCGTCTTGTGGCACTGGTTCGAGCTGCGCCCGTTCGACTTCTTCGATGGAAACCCGGCGATGGACCTGCCGGAGACGCCGTAGATACCGGCTGGGGAGGGGGCCGGGGCGTCAAAGGAGCCGCCCCGACCCTCGCATCAGATTCAGTCGGCGAGCTGCTGGAGCAGGTACACGGTCGTCAGGGCTGACGTCGTGGCCGCCTGTCGGAGATTCGCTCCGGCCGAATGCCCGCCCTCGGTGTTCTCGTAGTACAGCACCGGGTGCCCGTGCTCCTCCATCCGGGCCACCATCTTCCGCGGGTGCCCGGGGTGGACGCGGTCGTCCCGCGTGTTGGTCCAGAAGAAGATCTCCGGGTATTCGACGTCCGGCCGAACGTTCTGATAGGGCGAGTATTTCTCGATGACGGCCCGATCGTCCGGGTCGTCGGGGTTCCCGTATTCGGCCATCCAGCTCGCCCCTGCCAGCAGCTTGTGATAGCGGAGCATGTCCAGGAGCGGAACCGCGCAGACGACGGCTCCGACCAGATCGGGCCGCTGCATGGTCACGGCACCGACCAGGAGCCCGCCATTGCTGCCGCCGGAGATCCCCAGGTGCTCGGGCCGGGTGATCCCGCTGGCGACCAGGTCTTCGGCCACGGCGATGAAATCGTCGAAAGCGAGTTGACGGTTCTCCAGCAGGGCCGCCTCGTGCCAGCTCGGACCGAACTCGCCGCCACCGCGAATGTTGGCGAGCACGTAGACCCCGCCGTTCTGCAGCCAGGCAATCGTGCCCGGGCTCGCGTAGGACGGGGTGAGGGACACCTCGAATCCGCCGTACCCGTACAACAGGGTCGGCGCGTTACCGTCCATGGCGAGGTCTGCGGGGCGCACCACGAAGTAGGGAATCCGCTCACCATCCGAACTCGTGGCGAACCGTTGCTCGGTTACGAAGCCCGAGGCGTCGAACCGTTCGGGAAGTGACTTCACCACACGCGGGGCGCTGCCGTCGCGGAGAAGGTACAATCGATCGGGCACGGTGAAGCTCTCGAAGTTCACCATGACGACATCGCTGAACGGGTCTGCCGAGGTAACCGCCAGGGAGCCGTTCTCCGGCATGTCTACCGGATTCAGCTGCCAGCCCGCATCCGATCGGGTCAGCCGCAGCAGCGATCCGGTCACTTCCTCGAGGATGCTGACGTAGGCGACGCCGTCGCTCTCCGACACGCCCCGGATCGACATGCGATCGGTCGGTGCCAGGACGAGCTCGACCTCGGCCGGCGCTCCCGTTCGCACCGATTCGGTGAGCCCGACGGAAACCAGGCTTCCCAGCGGATACGTCCTGCCGTTCACCGTCCACTCGGAGCGGAGCAGCACCAGCAGACGATCGCCGATCTGCCCCCGGAAGCTCGCGTCCTCCTGCAGCGGGACTCGAGTCGCTTCGTATTCGTCGTCGAGGAGATAGAGCTCGGTCCGGAAGAACGCCGGCGTTGCCTGCACGAACCGGGTGCTCTGCCCGGGTTCCCGTGAGACGAACCCGCTGATGCTCACGTAACTCGAGTCCGACTCCGCGATCTGCCGGGCGTCGGACAGATCCGTGCCGCGCTCCCAGACGCGTACGGTGCGCGGATACCCCGAGGAGGTCAGCGAGCCCTCACCGAAGTCGGTTCCGACGAAGAGTGAGTTCTCGTCGATCCACGAGACGTTCGACTTCGCCTCGGGCACGAAGAATCCGTCCTCGACGAAAGCTCTCTTCTCGGCGTCGAACTCGCGGACGACAACTGCATCTCCGCCTCCGCGGGACAGCCGGACCAGGCAACGACGGTACGCTGGAGGCAGGCAGCTCCGGCCCTTGTAGACCCAGTTCTCCTGTTCCGCCTCGGCGAGCACGTCCACGTCCAGCACGGTCTCCCAGGCAGGCTCGTCCGTCGCGTACGACGCCAGGCTCGTGCGCCTCCACACTCCGCGCACATGATCCTCGTCCTGCCAGAAGTTGTGCACGTGTCCGCCGAAGTAGCTTCCGTACGGAATGCGGTCGGACGCTTCGTAGATGGCCAGCGCTTCGGCGTAGAGCTCTGCGTATCGCGGATCGCCCTGGAGTCGGGCCAGCGACCGCTCGTTCTGTCCGGACACCCAGGCTAGCGCCTCATCGCCGTCGACCTCCTCCAGCCAGAGGTAGGGGTCCTCAGCGTTGAAGGAGTTGTCGGAAGTGTTCGACGGGTCCGGAGATTCGGCGCCGTTGCCGCAGGAAGTCATGCCCCCGGTCGCGAAGGCGATGACCAGGCAGAGGGCCGTGGGCAGATAGAGAGAGCCGCGGGCCGACGGGAGTCTCGCATCCATGCTACCTCGCAGGGTTGGGTTCAACCCCGCAGAGTATGGCTCGGTCGACGGCGTGGGAAGGGCGCGAAGCGCGGTCCCGGAACCGGCCTCAGAACAGGCGCCACACCGATTCGGGAGGCTTGCCCGACTTGAAGCGCTCGTACCGCCGGCAGAGAGGCAGCAGGAGGAGCAATCCGATCGCCCAGATCATGTACATCACGCCGAACCCGGTGCCGTCCCGGAAGGGCAGCCCGAGCAGCAGGTAGAGCCAGATGTGAAGGATGTAGAAGAAGAGCGCCGTGCGTCCGAACGTCAGCAGCCAGCCTCCGTACCGCTCCACCAGCGGGGTGATCCGCTCGAAGACACCGATCAGGATGAGATTCGTGCCGATCGCGAAGGCGAGAAACACGATGCTCGGCGGGTACTTGGTCATGTTGAGGAAGTCCATGACGCCCGTACCATCCCACGGGTGCGTGTTCCCGAATCCACCCGCGAAGCGCAGGACCAGGAAGATCCCTACCAGCGCCACGCCGGCGGTCGGAACCCAGCGAAGCGCCCGCTGCCGGTCGGCCGACAGGGCCTTGCCGAGCGCCGCCCCGAGCAGCGCAGCTCCCAGCCACGGGATGAACGGGTACATCACGAGGAGAACCCCGGTCTGGCCCGGGACGAAGGTGAGACGCAGTGCGGGAGAAAATGGCACGCGGACCATCTCCGCCGGGGGGACCATCACCTGCGACAGCACGATCAGGCCCGCGCCTGCAAGGCCGAGCACCCAGCCCGGAAAGCGCTGCAACAGTCCTACGGCGATGAGTGAGAACCCGAGTGCCGTCAGCACCGCGAGGACGAGGATCAACGGACCGGGCTCTCCCGCCATGTTGGGCGCGAAGTACCAGGCGCCCGGATTCGGCACCAGGGAACCGATGATCCATGCGGGGTTCTCCAGCACCTGCTGCACCAGGAGCAGAACGACGCCTCGCACAACGAAGTGACGTGCGATCCGTGCCTCCGACCAGCCCCGAGCGCGGCGCGAGTCCGCGAACAGGACGATGCCCGCGCCCATCAGGAGAAAGAATCCCGGGGCGCAGAGATGCGAGATGTGACGGGTCATGAAGGAGAGCCAGTCGGGGTGCTGCGGCAGCGGCAGACCCCAGTACTCGCTCGGGTGGTGCTTGGCCACGAAGAAGGCGGCGTGATCGATCGCCATCAGGGCCATGATCAGGCCGCGCTGGGCGTCCAGCGAGAGGATGCGTCCGCTCTTCACCGGCTCGACCTGCGCGTGCGGCATGCTCCTCCTCGGCCTGTATCACTCTCGGGCAGCACGGACCGTCTCTTGCTGTTCTGAATGGGCTACACGGTAAGCCGGATCGGCGACACGAGGGAAGCCCGCGACGCCGAAGGACTGGGGAGGTGAGTGGTAGCCTCAGCAATATCAGGCAGTTCCGCCTGCGAAGATTCATCCGACCTGCATTGCCGACCGGCACCGGCGGTCACGGCAGTTGAGCCAACCTGGAGGATTTCATGAGACAGATTCTCTCATTTGTGTCCGTTACGGCCACCGCGGCGCTGGCTTGGCTTGCGCTGCCTGCCCCGGCCTTCGCCCAGCAGGCTCCTGCGGCTGCCGGACCGATTCCCTTCACGCAGCACGTGCTCGACAACGGCCTCACTCTGCTGGTCCACGAGGACCACAAGGCCCCGATCGTGGCCGTGAACGTCTGGTATCACGTCGGCTCGAAGAACGAACCCGAGGGTCGCACGGGGTTCGCGCATCTGTTCGAGCACCTGATGTTCAACGGGAGCGAGCACGTCGACACGGATTATTTCGAGGTACTGGAGCCGCTCGGCGCCACGGACCTCAACGGCACCACGAACCAGGACCGGACCAACTACTTCCAGAACGTCCCGACCTCCGCCCTCGATCTCGCCCTGTGGATGGAATCGGACCGGATGGGGCACCTGCTGGGCGCCATCGACCAGGCGAAGCTGGACGAGCAGCGCGGGGTCGTGCAGAACGAGAAGCGGCAGGGAGAGAATCAGCCATACGGCAAGGTGTGGACGGAGATCTACCACAGCAGCTACCCGGCCGGACACCCCTACCGGCACACCGTGATCGGGTCGATGGAAGACCTGGATGCCGCCAGCCTCGAGGACGTCCAGGAGTGGTTCCGGACCTACTACGGCCCCCAGAACGCCGTGCTGGTCATCGCCGGAGACGTTGACGCCGCCACGGCGATCGAGAAAGTCGAGACCTACTTCGGCGACATTCCCCCGGGCCCGCCGATCGCACGACATACCGCGTGGGCCGCTCCTCGAAGCGGAGAACACCGCCATGCCATGCAGGACCGGGTTCCGCACGCCCGCGTCTATCTGGTCTGGAACGTCCCGGAGTGGAAAGCGGCCGCGTACACCGACCTGGACCTGGTCGCCGGCATACTCTCGCAGGGAAAGAACTCCCGTCTCTACCGTCGTCTCGTCTACGAGGACCAGATTGCCTCGAACGCTTCGGCGTACGTGAGCGGGCGGGAAATCGGGAGCCAGTTCGTGATCACGGCCACCGTGCAGCCGGACGCGGAGATCGCGACCGTGGAAGCGGTGCTGCGCGAGGAGTTGGACCGGTTTCTCGCCGATGGCCCGACGGACGAGGAGCTCGAGCGGGTGAAGACGCTCGAGCGGGCTTCCTTCCTGCGCGGGATCGAGAGGATCGGCGGCTTCGGAGGAAAGTCGGACCGACTCGCCCAGGGGGCGGTCTACGCCGGTGACCCGGCCTTCTACCTGACGCAGAACGAGCGCATCGAGTCGGCGACCGCCGATCGCCTGCAGGAAACCGCGAGAGATTGGCTCTCCGAAGGCGTGTTCGTTCTCGAGGTGCAACCGTTTCCCCAGCTCATGGCTGCCGACGACGGCGCCGACCGGTCCGCGATGCCGGCGGTGGGCGCCCCGCCCGTCCCGCAATTCCCGGAGGTGCAACGGGCGACCCTGTCGAACGGCCTCGAGGTCGTGCTCGCCGAGCGGAATGATCTGCCGCTCGTGCGGATGCAATTGCTGGTGGACGCCGGCTTTGCAGCGGACCCGGGATCACAGCCCGGCCTGGCCAGCATGACGGCCGCGATGCTCGACGAGGGCACGGAGAAGCTCGACGCTCTCGAAATCGCCGAGCGACTCGACTTGCTGGGCGCCTCGATCGGCAGTGGCGCGAATCTCGATCTGAACACGGTCTCGTTGTCGGCGCTGAGAGAGAATCTCGAAGCGTCGCTCGAGCTGTTCGTGGACGTGATTCGCAATCCCGCCTTCCCCCAGTCGGATCTCGACCGGCTGAGAAAGCAGCGCCTGTCACGCATTCAGCAGGAGGAAGCGCAACCCATGGGGATGGCGATGCGCGTCCTTCCGCCTCTTCTCTACGGGTCGGGACACGCCTATTCCCAGCCGCTGACGGGAAGTGGGACCGTGGCCTCCGTGGAAGCGATGACCCGCGAGGATCTGCAGCGGTTCCACGATCGCTGGTACGCCCCCAACAACGCGACGCTCGTCGTGGCCGGTGATGTGAGCCTCGCGGAAATCACCGGGATGCTCGAAGAGACGTTCGCGAGCTGGGATCGGAGCGAGGTGCCGACGAAGCGGGTCACCAGCGCTCAGACCGCCTCCGGCGCCCGGGTGTACATCCTCGACAAGCCGGGGGCACCCCAGTCGATGATCATGGCCGCTCAGCTGATTCCGCCGACGGCGAACCCGGATGAGATCGCGTTCGAGACGATGAACACGGTTCTCGGCGGGGCGTTCATTTCCCGGATCAACATGAATCTCCGCGAGGACAAGCACTGGTCCTATGGTGCTTTCAGCTTTGCGTGGGATGCCGCGGGACAGCGCCCATTCGTGGTCCTGGCCCAGGTGCAGACCGATCGGACGGCCGAGTCCCTCACGGAGATCCGGAACGAGATCACGGAAATCCGGGGCCCCAGGCCGGTGACAGATGAGGAGATCGCCTGGGCAGTGGACAATCTTGCGCTGTCCTTGCCCGGAAACTGGGAGACGATCGGTGCCGTGGGCGGCTCGCTTTCCGAGATCGTTCGATTCGGACTACCCGACGACTACTTCGAGACCTACGCGGGCGAGATCCGGAATGTAACGCCCGCGCAGGCGAGCGCCGTCGCGCGTTCATTCCTCGATCCGGATCGAATGGTCTGGGTCGTGGTGGGCGATCGATCCGAGATCGAGGAATCGATCCGCGATCTCGATTTCGGACCGGTCGAGGTGCTCGAGCTGGATTCGCCCGACCCGCAGCCGGTGGCAATGATCGACTGAGGACGGTTCCCTCCGTCGACTCGCCTCTCCCGTCGAGAGCGCCCGGTGCCCCCGGTGGGTCCGGGCGCTCTCGTGCTTCCCTGTCACACTTCGCGCCCCGTTCGCGCAATCCTTCCTGGAAGCCCGGATCGACCCGATCCGGCGTCAGGGTCATGGCATGGAGCCAAACGACAACCGGGAGGAAACCCATGAACGGTACGACAGCGACGCAGGCGACAATTCGGAATGGAGTGAACGTCGAGAATCTGATGGGTGCGATCGAGGCGGTCACGACGGACGCGGAGAACGGAAAACTGACGTTCACCACGAATTCCCGGTGGCTCGGGGGATTCCGCGCCCGTCATACACCCGGCAGCTACCGGGTGGGCGGCGAGCCGGGCACACACTCGGCGGATCACTCGATCGTCTCGGACGAACCGGCCGAGATCCTCGGAACGGATCAGGGTATCAGTCCGGCCGAGCTCGTCCTGAGCTCCCTGGCCGCCTGCCTGATCGTCGGCTACGCCGCCAATGCCGCCGCTCTGGGCATCGACCTCGATGACATTTCGGTCGAGATCTCGACCGATGGAAATCTCGAAGGATTCATGAACATCCGTGAGGCGAAGCCGGGCCTGGAATCGATCGCGGTGCGGGTGAACGCCACGACGGCCGGCCCGGCCGATGCGGTCGCCGAGCTTCACGATTACGTGAACGCTCACTCGCCGATCTGGGACACGCTCGCGAGCCCGGTCCACGTGAGCTCGGAACTGGTCGTGACGCCGGCCTGAACGTGACCTCGTCGGCGGCGGAGGGGGAGGCCGTCTCCACGGTTCTCCTCCTCCGCTGGAAGTCTGGCGCCTGGCTTCGAACTGCGCGATTCTCCGTCTACGAATCGTCGAGTGCGGTCGCAGAACTCACCAGGTGAATGACACGTGCGGACCCCGTGCCGAACAAGCAGCCGGACGATCGCAGCCCTCTGCGCTCTGTGCATCCTCTGGCCCGTGGGCCGCGCAACAGGTCAGATCGCCCTCCAGAGTCCGCCCCCTGCGGACGGGCCGGTCCCCGTACAGGTCGGTTTGAACCTGATCGATGTCGTCGAAATCGACGACTCGCACAAGACGGTCGAGTTCGAGGCGATCCTCACGCTGGTCTGGCAGGACGAACGCCTGCGCTTCGATCCGCTCGAGGTGGGAACGGACGAGATCGTCTACCAGGGCGACTACCAGTTCTCGGAGATCGGGACGGGGTGGTGGCCGCAGCTGTTCCTCCGCAATGCGGCTGGGGAGTATGAACGCCAGGGCATCCTGCTGCGGTTGAGTCCCGACGGGACGTTGCGCTACGAGGAAGAGATCCGTGCGACCGCCGAAGTCGAGATGGACCTGCGACGAATTCCGTTCGATGTGCAGGAATTCGACCTGATCTTCGAGCCACTGGGTTTCGACGCGAGTGAGGTCGTACTCGAACCCGCTCCCGACTGGACGAGCGTCAGGAGCGACAACGTGAGCGTGAAGCAGTGGTCGCTCGGATTGATCACCGGCTCCCAGCTCGAAGACGCAGTTCTGATGCAGTCGGGTCGGGTCATGGTGGTAACGGCGGTGGCCTTCACCTTTCCCGCCGAGCGTAATCCCGGGTTCCTGCTTCGTGTGATCGTGATCCCGCTTCTGATCCTCGTGGCGCTCAGCTGGTCCGTCTTCTGGATGGCCACCTCACAGCTCAGCGACCGGATGGCCATCTCGTTTCTCGGGATCCTGACCGTCGTCGCCTTCCAGATCGTGGTGTCGGAGATGCTGCCGCGCATTCCGAATTTCACGATTCTCAGCAGCTTTCTGCTGTTCAGCTACCTGATTCTCGTGGCGAGCGTCGTCGTGAATCTGCGCGTCGGGGCCCTGGACCAGGCGGGACGCGTGGAGGCCGGAAACCAGCTGGACCGAAGGTGTCGCTGGCTGTTTCCGACGATATTTCTGATCGGAAACGCTCTGATCGTTCTTTACTACTTCGTCACGTAGTCGAAGTCAGTCGGCCGGTCCGTCCCGGGTCGGCGTCTCCGCCATGACGTCGGCGATCGTCGTCGTCTGAAAGAACGCATCCACTCGCGCGGACGCATCCTTCCACCTGTCGTGAGCGCCGCAGGGGTACTCGTCGGAGCATTCGAGACGCCCCAGCACGCAGCGGCGCGGCTCGGTCGCGGGGCGAAACGGCGCGATGATCTCCTCCAGGGTGATCCGGTCGGGACGCCTCGCGAGGCGAACGCCCCCGGAACGGCCTCGCTCGGAGTCGACCAGCCCCTCGCGCGCCATCTGGTGCAGGATCTTGGACAGGTAGTTACGCGGGATGGAAGTCTGCTTTGCCAGGTCCGAAGTGCGCCGCGAGCCTTCCTCGTGTGATCGTCCGAGGAAGACAGCGGCGCGCAGCGCATACTCCTGCGTTCTCGAGAGCAAGTCGACTCCGATCAGGTATCGCCCGTTGGCGCCAGTCC
>CBDTXM010000086.1:0-11943 GCA_965364445.1 uncultured bacterium
GCGCTCACGATTCCCGGCAACCTACTCCGGCGGATTTCGCGGCGCACCCTGTGGATCGCACGATATCTGCGAGCTTGATAGATTGTCGCCGTTTGCACTCGCGACCGTGGTGGTCCGGCAGATCCAACGGGAGACTCGGAATGCGCTGGCAGCAGGGACGCAGAAGCACGAATGTCGAGGACAGGCGGGGACAGAAGGTCAAGAAGGCGGGAACGATCGGCGGAGGAACCGCGCTGTTGATGGGGGGTCTCGGACTCCTGCTGGGCGGGGACCCCTTCTATCTGATCATGATGGTCCTGCAGGCATTCTCCCAGGGACAGCCGGTACAGACCCGGGCGCCGACGGCCGAAGAGAACGTGGCGGCCGACTTCGTGACCAGCGTGCTGGCCTACACCGAGGATACCTGGGCCGAGATCTTCGCCGAAGAGGGTCTGCAGTATGAGCCGGCCACGCTCGTACTGTTCACCGACGTGGTGAATTCGGCCTGCGGCTTCAACACGGCGGCAACCGGTCCCTTCTACTGCCCGCTGGACGGCAACGTATACATCGACGTCGGCTTCTTCGACGAGCTGCAGCGACTGGGGGGAGAGGGGGACTTCGCGGGCGCATACGTGATCGCCCACGAGATCGGGCACCACGTGCAGAATCTCCTCGGAACCTCGGCGCGGGTCCAGCAGGCTCAGCGCGCGTCGCGAAGCCGGGCCGATGCGAACGCACTGTCCGTGCTCCTCGAGCTCCAGGCCGACTGCTACGCCGGCGTGTGGGCCAATCATGCGAACGAGCGAGAGCAGCGTACGAGCGGGGTACCTCTGCTGGATGATGGCGATCTCGAGGAAGGGCTGGAGACTGCGGCGGCGATCGGGGACGATCGGCTGATGCGGCAGGCGGGCCGGGCCGCGCGTCCCGAGTCGTTCACCCACGGCAGCTCGGAGCAGCGGGCATACTGGCTGGCGACCGGATTCCAGACGGGCGAGCTCGGCGCTTGCGACACGTTCGCTGCCGCCTCGGGCGGTCAGGGGTAGGCGCTCTTTCGATCCCTCGGTCGGCACGGAGTTCAGGGATTCGAGACGGGTTTTGCAGGACTCCGGCTTTCGTGTGTCGGAGGGGCCATCTATGCTTACGGGTAATCTTCGGGTGACACGCCGCCGGGCGCGTCGCCTGCGGTACCGGACCCGACAACACTGCGAGCCATGATGGACGAACGGACACCAGCCCGGCACCTGCTGAGCGTGTGGAATCCTTCCTATGCCGACGACGCCATGGATCGGCACCTCGAAGTGCTGCTGCGCTGGGCCAATGCCCGGCGTCACGGTCGGGCCGATGAAGACGAGGTCTACGTCTGGTGGGCCAAGCTCCGATCGCCGAACCGACAGGCACCGCTGCCGCACGCGGCGGAGGTGCTGGCGATCGCGGACCAGGTGGCCTCGGGTGTCGAGACTCACCTCTACCTGACGGACTACAGCTCGCTGTACGTCGCACATGTCGTCGAGATTACCGCGGATGACGTCCTGGAGGAGTTTCCCGACGAACGGGACCACATGCCCGGCTACTACGACGGGCATGACACCGACTTCTGGTTCCGGATCTGGGACGTCCGCCGCCTCGTCGCGGCAGATCCGCCGGCCACCATCGAGGAATTGAAACGCCTCAGGAACGTGCGATACCACGACCGGCCCGTATCGCTTTACGGGGGAATCGTGGATCTGCCGCTGATCGTGACACGCAATGACGACGCTCGCTGGTTCGTCGATATCGGCGCCCTCACCGAAGGACGGCGCTGGGCCGAACGGGATGCGGAGCTGAAGGGCGAGACGGAGCGTCTATCGGCAGAGCTGCGAGACAATCTGCTCGGACACGAGATATGGGATGCCCTGGAGCCCTCATCCCGGACGTTTCTGACTACGGCGGAGGCCGTATTCCGTGCCCGGCGCGGAGACCCCGGATTCGATTTCTCCGGATCCGCCCTGGAGATGACCAAGGCGGTCGAGACCGAGCTGAATGCTCTGCTGTTTCCCTCGCTGCGTCGCCTGCTCGCACGTGCCCCGGCGACCGATCGCGAAGTGTGGGCCGGTGCGGCCCTTCTCGATCTCGGGTCTCCCGTTTCCCACCAGACGCTGGGAACTCTCAGGCATCTCCTGAAGGACGAAGAGAAGATCCGCCAACCGCTCCGGACCGCACTGATGCACGACTGGCGCTGGCTGGAAGGCGAGTTGCCTGCCCAACTGGAGCCGATCCTCGACCTTCGCAATCCGGCTGCTCACGAGCGGACGGTGGAGCGCGAGGAGATGGGGCGCCTGCGACAGTCGGTACTGGGGATCGGCTGTGAGGGACTTCTGGTGCGCATCGTAAGGGCCAAGCTGCGTTCGCGCGGCTGAGCGAAGGGACGGAAGTCGAGATGACCGCGGAAGCGAACAGGATACGAAAGACCCGGCGCTGGCTTGACCTCATCGCCTATCTCGTGGGCTGCCGCTATCCGGTGGCCGTCGAGCGTATCATGGAACAGGTCCCCGCCTACGCCAGACGGCTCGAGGCAGCCGAGCAGGAGGTGGACGAAGCCCGGGCCAGGACGGCTCGTGAAAGCGTTCGCCGCATGTTCGAACGTGACAAGGACGAGCTGCGGGCGGCCGGGATTCCGATCGAGTCCGTGAAGCTGGACATCGATTACGGCGCGACCCGGATCGATGCCTACCAGCTCTCGCGAAAGGACTTCCATCTTCCGTACCTGCGGATCGCCTCTGAAGCCGCGGGCGACCCGCCGCAAGGACGGGAGCCCGGCATGGAACTGTCTGCGGCCGAGTCGGCGACCGCATTCCGGGCTCTGGAGGCCGTCTCGCAACTCCCGGGCTTCCCGCTCGCCGACGAGGCAGGTGCCGCGTGGCGCAAGCTGAGCTTCGATCTGACTCCGCCTCCGACCGGGGCGCCCGTATTGGTCGCGGACCGCGCCGGCACGGCACAGCTCGTGACGCGCAATCGGGCGATCACGGATGGCCTGCTGCGTCGAAAGAGGCTGACATTCTCCTACCACGGGATCTACCGGGGCCGGTCGACCGAGAGGCGGGTTCGGCCCTACGGCCTGTTCTTCCAGCAGGGTCACTGGTACCTGGTCGGTCACGATGAGGATCGCGAGGAACTGCGGGTCTTTCGCGTCGACCGGATGGATGAGCCCGTCGTGAATCCTCGCTCACCCAACACGCCCGACTACGAAATCCCGGAGGATTTCTCGCTGATCGCGTATCGAGATCGGGAGGCCTGGGAGCTGGGTGCAGGGGACGGGGACTCCCTGCGGGCTCTCGTACGTTTCGAATTCCCTGCGTCCCTGTGGGCGGAGCGAAACCGCCTCGGTGAACTTGAGAGGGAAGAGGAAGCCGGAGCGACCGTTCGGTCGTTCCAGGTGCACCAGGTGGATCCTTTCCTGCGCTGGATTCTCAGCCGACGGGGGGAGGCACGGGTGATCGATCCCCCTGATATCGCCGAACGAGTCCGGAACCTGGCCCTTCAGACGCTTGCCGCTCAGGAGGCGGAGGGAGGCGCCGATGCCTGAGGCTGCGGCTGATCTGCTCTGCCGGCTCCTCGAGTTGATGGCCGTGGCCTCGGGGTCCGAAGGGATCCCTCTGTCCGAGGCGGAAGCCCGATTCGACCGGAGCTCCGACGAACTGCTCGATGACCTGCAGCTCGTCGTGACCCGCGAGGACTACCACCCGGCGGGATGGGTCGACGACATTCGGATCGAGATCGAGCCGGACCGGGTCAGGGTCTCCTCCAGCAGGAAGTTCGATCGTCCGCCGGCCCTGACCAGACGGGAAGCGCTCGCCCTGAGTCTCGCGCTGCGGGCCGCCGCCGGGTGGTTGCCCGTGAGCGAGCGGAGTGAAGTCATCCAGCTGGCGACGCGACTCGACGCCGGGATCGCCTCGGGTTCCGCGTCTGAATTGCTTCCACGTCTTTCGCTGGCGGATGGCGGCGATCCGGACGGGTTTCGACAGCTCTTCGAGCGAGCGATCGCCGAGCGGATGAGCTGCCGGATTCGATACGTCAGCTCGAACGATCCGGATCCGGCCGAGCGGACGGTGGATCCGTACCGGCTCGCGTACGGCAATGGAAACTGGTACCTGATCGGACGTTGCGGCCGAAGCGCGGATGTCCGTGTTTTCCGGCTCGACCGGGTGATCGCAGCCGAGTTGAGCGAGACTCGTTTCGACCCGCCGGAGGACCTGAACTACGATTCGTTTGTCGAGGGAGGGCGTGTGTTTCTCGCAGCGGAGACCGTCCCCGTTGCGGTTCGGTATTCGGCCGCCGTGAGCGACTGGGCTCGAGAACGGGGACCCGTGCGCGAAGGACCCGGCGGTTCCGTGATCGTCGAGTTCCCGGTTGCCGATCCTGCCTGGGTGGTCCGGCACGTCCTGCTGCACGCGCCCGAGGCGGTCGTGGTCGAGCCCCCGGCCGTTCGAGAGGAAGTCGAGAACGTGCTCCGGCGCCAGCTCGCCTAGAACAGGATCGGGCCCGCGAATCCGGAGATCCGCGGGCCCGATCACTCAACTCAGGGTGCCGACTGCGCGTGATGCGCGGCCGCGCCCGAATCCGGCCTCACCGAAGCGGGAAGCCGACGCCGGCCTGGAAGGTCCAGCCCTTGTTCTTGACGTCGAGGATCGAGCTCGGATCGTCGACGATGTTGGACAGACCGAGATTGTAGCGGGCATCTCCGAAGATCGAGAACGCGTCGAAGTAGACGGCCACATCGCCACCGAAGATCCCGACCCAGTCGGTGCTCTTGATGTCATCGCAGCCGTCGTCGGGGATGCTGCAGGAGAGCTTGATGTCGAATCCGATACCGCCGAACACGCCGGGCCGGACAATGCCGAGCGGGATGCCGAGCTTGAGCAGCGCGGCGAGCTCGAGATAGTCGATCTTGCTTTCCTCTTCGCCGAGGGAACCGAAGCTGAGCTTGGAGCCCTTCTGGATGTAGTTGAGCTCGGCCTGGCCGCCCAGCAGACCCCACCAGTTCTGGAAGAAGAGGCCGCCGGCGAATCCGGTCCGGTTGCTCTGGCTGAACGTCTCGTCGATGTCACCAATGTCGGCCTCGGCCACCGAAACGCCGGCCTTGACGCCCCAGGCGCGATCGAACATGACCTGGGCCTGCGCGCTGCTTACGAACACGAATCCGAGCGCGAGCGCCATCAGGATACTCTTCCGCATCGTCTCTCTCTCCTTCATCGGACGGGAGTCGTTTCCCCGGGTTCTCGTGATCGGACGAAAGCCCGGACCACGACCACGTTCAGGGGACGGGACTCCGGCCGTCCCCCGGCCGGACGCACTACAACAACCGGAAAATCAGCAATTTCCGGACCTTGGCGTGGCAAATTCACCCGAGGCGACCCGGAGGATTCCGGTAGTCATAGCGTTCATGGCGGAAAGCCGGGCCGAATGCGGCTGTCTGGAACGTTGTCGAGGGGCACCCGGCATCCGATCGCCAGCCCACGAGCTCGGCCCGTGAATCCCCGGATTCCCGCTGCCGGTATGGCGATCTGCCATGAATGACCACTGCGTGTCGGTCGGGAAAGCTGGAGAAAGGGGGGGCGCGGCTTTCGCTGTCGGGGCGGGCGGGTATACTTCCGAATGCCGCTGACGATCCTCAGGTCCGATTCCACTGCCGAGCTATGGCGCCAGTGCCGCGACGGGTTTCTCTCCGAGATCGGGGTGACCCCGGGGCCGACAGGATTCGCATCGCACATCTGGCTGGCCCATCGCGGCGCGAGAGATGCCCTGTTCGAGGCCGCCGCAAGCCGGGGCTTGCCGGGCTGGCTGTCGCCTCCCGTCTCGTTCTTCTCGGAGCTGCCGCTCCGGTTCGCGATCCGGAAGCGACCGATCGGTCGCCTGACCGGTCGTCTTCTCGTGACCCGCATCGCGGCGCATCACTTTCGCCGGGCCGGGTTGGGCTCCGGTCGCCCCGACCGGGGACCGGCGGGATCCCACGCGATCGATGCCCTGTTCAGCGAGTTGTTGCCCGAAGGTGTGAGGCCCTCCGAGCTCGAGGCCGCGGTCTCGGCACTCGGGGGAGACGACTTCGCGAGACGGCGCAACCGCTGGGTCGTGGACAGCTACACGGAGTTCCTGGAAGAGCTCGAGCGACTCGACCGGTTCGATCCGCGTTCGATTCACGCCCTACTGGCACGCCGAATCCTCGATGGAGAGCTGCCCTCCGCGATCGGGGACGCCAGGCGACTGCACGTCTACGGGCTGACCAGCCTGAAGGGCCGTCGGGCGCTTTTCGGCGCTCTCGCAAGGCAGAGGGAGGTGGAGGTCGTTCTCTACCTGACCGCCGAGCCGGGACCATCCGAATGGCTGGAACTCGGTACGGAGCTGGAGGAACGACGGCTCGAGCATTCGGCGGTCCCGGACGTCGAGCCGGTGCTGCACGAAGCCCCCGACGCTCAGGCGGAGGCCCGGTGGGTAGCCGCGCGCGTCAAGCACCTGCTGATGGAGGGCGAAGCGAGACCGCACGAGATCGCCGTCATCGCGCGTTCGGGCGGTGAGGATACGCGCAGAGTGGTCGAGGCACTGAAGGAAGCCGGCGTGCCCAGCACCTCTCGCGCACGCCACACCCTGGCGGATATCGCAGCGCTGCGGGCAATTCTGCTCCTGTTCCGCGGCGCGGCGAACCAATGGGACTACGGATCGCTGCGCCAGCTGCTTGCGAGCCCGTTCTTTCGGGTGGAGATCGATCTGCGCCCCATCGACTTCCTGGCAGGGGAGCGCCGGATTTGCGGACTCGCCCAGTGGACGGAGGCCCTGCGCGGCCTGGTCGCCGCCGCCTCCGACGATCGGACGTCGGGGCGACTGGCGCGAGAAGGCATGAACTCCGTCCACCTGGCGGAGGACCTGGCGTCGTTCGAGGCCCTGGCCGACCAGATCGGATCCCTGTCGGCAGACAGGACGGAGCGCGAGTGGATCGACCTGACGCTCGAGATCCTCGAGGGACGGCGATTCGGAATTCGTCGACAGCTGTCCGAGATTCCTGCCGGGCGGTATGACCTGGTCCGTGCCGACCAGCGCGGGGTCGAGGCATTGCGGGAGCTGCTCCGGGAATGGCGCGGGCTGCGAACGATCGAGGACGCGCTCGGACCGGCCGAATGGTTCGATCGTCTCCGGCGGCTGCTGGCATCGAACGAGATTGCCCTGACGACGCCCGAATCCCGTGGCGTACAGGTGCTCGAGGCGCACGAGGCCGCTCTCGGAGCCTATCGTCAGGGTTTTCTGGTGCACGCAAACGACGGGGTCTTCCCCCAGCCCTGGACGACCCGGGGGGTATTCTCAGAGCCGGAGATCCTGCGACTGAAGGACCACGGTCTTCCGCTGACGACGAGAGACGATGCCCTGAGGCGCGAAATTGCGCTCTGGACTGCCGTCACCTCGCTGGATTCGGTCACGTTCTCCTGCCGGAGCACGAGCCAGGAGGGGCACCCTCTAACCCCGTCACTGCTGATCCCGGCGAACGTCGTTCCGTGGGAAGATGGTTCGATCGATGCGGACGATGCACGGGACCGCGGCGACGTCGATCGAGTCAGCCGTGCCCTCCAGCTCGAGTCGGAAGCCGATCAGCTGTCGAAGGCGGTCCGCTCAGGCGGGATCGATTCGTTCGATTCCGTCGATCCCGAGGCTCTGCGTCACGCGATCCTCGCGGCCTGGAGCGAGGAGTTGCGTTCAGGTCGGCTCGAAGACGGGGCGATTCAACCTGAATGCGCCCGACCGTCCATGAAGCCACACCCGTGGGGCGGACTCCTCCGAGACCCGGCCGTGCTCAGGCATCTCGCGGATCGATTCGGAGACTCGCACACGTGGTCGGCGAGCCAGCTCGAGCAATACGGCCGCCGGCCCTTCGACTACTTCGTGGACCGGGTCCTCGGACTGCGGGCGAGCGACGAAGCTGACGACACGACATCGCCCGCCAGTCGGGGCTCGCTGGCTCACACGATCCTCGAGAGGTTCTTCATTGCTCTTGAAGATTCGCGTCCGACAGAGCTTTCGGGCGATGCTCTCGACCTCTACCGGGAGGTTGCCCGCAGGGTCCTCGACGAGGCGGAAGCCGCGGAAGACCGCTGGCTCGGCGAGCCAGCCCTCTGGAGGGTGACGCGGGAACAGATCGTGGAATCGGTGCGATCGTTTCTCGAGCGGGAGTTGCCGCGACTCGACAAGGACGGCTCCTGGCCGGTCGAGTTCGAGCTCGGCTTCGGAGACGAGGACGGCGACCGGTTCGAGCTGGCGGGAGAGGACCTGCAGGGTCGTCAACGACGGATGCGGGTGCGGGGGCGCATCGACCGACTGGATGCCAGGCAGGGCAAGGACGGGGTCGAGCTCAGGGTGCTGGATTACAAGTGGGGCGGATACCCTCGCGCCGCGGGCTACCGCGATGGCTCCGTATTGCAGACCGCGATCTATCTGCGTGCCGCTTCCGTCATTTCCACCGTCGACGGATCGCTCAAGTGGGGTGCATACCGGCCCATCACCAGGACGACTGCGAGCGGGGCGCGGCTCTCGATAGACGAGGCAGATGGGGTTCTCGCCTTCGCCCTCTCGATTCCCGAGCGGGTCCGGAGAGGCTGGTTCGAACCGGTCCTGGCAGCCTCCCAGACCCTGGGTGCCTGGCAAGTCGGCCCGGAAGTGACGAGAACCACGGCACAGTTTCGCGAAGGACACAGGTTCGAGAATCCAGTGGAGGGTCCTTCCGATGTCTGAACCTTGGACATCGGAGCAGCATGCGGCCATCCGGGAAACCGGACATCTCCTCCTGGCGGCGAACGCGGGAACGGGGAAGACGTCAACGGTCGTCGGAAAGATCCTGTGGCGTCTGGGTTTCGATGTGGGCGAAGCGGAGGACGGTCCGATCGCACCCTGCGCCGACCCCTGCGACCTCTCGCAGGTCGCGGCGATCACGTTCACCGAAAAGGCCGCCCGCGACCTGAGGCGCAAGCTGTCGGAGGCCCTCGAAGCGAATGGAATCGAACGGGGAGGGATCGATCGGGCATTCGTCGGAACGATTCACGGGTTCTGCGGGGAAATCCTGCGCCAGCACGCGTTGCGGCTCGACATCGACCCGTCGTTCCGCGTCATGGACGCGCGTGAAGCGTCGCTCAGGCTCGGAGAATTGATCCGGGAGACGATTCTGGAGGCCCTCGAAGCCGGAGAACAGGATGTAATCGAGATCCTCAAGGACGCTCCCCTCGACCGGTACGGTGAATTCGGGCTCTCCGTGACCGGACTCGTGCGCCGGTCTCTGAACGAGCTCCGCTGGAATCGGGAAAGTTTCGACAGGTGGCGACGGGAGCCGGACGACCGGGGCGAGGGCGTGACTGCCGGCGACCTGTGGCTGGATCCCGGCCGGTTCGGCACTCCCGGAGATCAGGCAACGGAGCCGGATCCCCGGGTGGAGGAAGCCGAGGCCCGTCACCTGTCACACCTGGTCGCCGTGTACCGGCTGGCGTATCGCGTCCTCGGACGTTGGCTGACCTTGCTGGAGCGAGAGAATCGCCGCGACTTCGACAGTCTGATCCTGGATGTCCGCCGGTTGCTGTCGCATGAGCGATTCGCCTCCGCTCTGGAAGAGGTCCGGCGACGATTCCGCCTTCTGATCGTCGACGAGTTTCAGGACACCGACAGGGCGCAGCGGGATATCGCGTTCGCGATCGGCGGCCTCAGGGGTCCGTCTCCGAATCCCGGCGAAGAGACCCGACTCTTCCTGGTCGGAGACCCGAAACAGAGCATCTACGGATTCCGCAATGCAGACGTCCGGGTCTGGAATGAGGTCGAGGACCGCTTCCGCCAGTCCGGTGCCGTCCTGAGACTGGGCAGGAACTTCAGGTCGGATCCGGTGCTGGTTCGACTCGTAAACGAGGCCTGTACCCCGGCTTTCGGCGCCGCCGGATCGGCGCTCGAGTCCATCGATCCCGGAGCTGTGATCGGCTACGATCCGCTGGACCCCGGTCGGGGATCGCGCCGGGGCGCCGGAGTGGACTGGCTCGCCCCTCCGCCCGACCTCACCAAGGCCGAGCGGAAGGCCTTCGGGGCAGCGCTCCTGGCGGGACGGATCGAGCGGTTGCTGAACCGGCACTCCGGCGCGTCGTCACGAAGCGCATCCGAAGCGGAGGCAGTGGCTCGGGCCGACGAGATCGCGGTCCTCGCTGCTCGCGCCGACACGCTGTCGGTGGTGGAGGCGGCACTTCGCGAGAGAGGGATCCCGACGTACAACGCCTCTTCACGGGGTCTCGCGCAGAGGCAGGAGGTCCTCGATGCGATCAATGCCCTGCGCCTCGCGGACAATCCGCTCGACGACGTGCGCGCCTTCGCCTTCCTGCGTTCGCCGTTCGTCGGTCTCCGTGACGAGGTGATCGCGGGAATACAGCTCGACCGCTCGCTCGAAGGTCGCGGCCTGCTCGAGCGGGCCGAGGCCTGGCTCGCCGGGTCGGAACGCGGAGACGTGGAGCCGTTCGATGCACCGGAGCACCCGCTGATCGGTCCCACCGAGCGATTCGCACTTCGACGCGGACTGGACGCGATCTCCGAGGTCTGCACGCTGGTGGGACGCGCCGAGCCGGCGGAGCTGCTGGACACGCTGCTCAACCGGACCTCGTATCGTCTGCACCTGCGGCTACGGCCGGGGACGCGCGAAGCGGAGTCCAATCTCGATCGGCTGCGAATCCTCCTCGGCCAGTTTCAGTTCCTCTCGCTGGCCGACTTTCTTCGGGCATGGGACCAGGCGGCGGCTGACGGGCGGACGGAGCTCGAGACCGCGGTTCCTGCGGCCGCAGCCGAGGGCGCCGTCTTCCTGAGCACCATCCACGGAGCCAAGGGACTGGAGTGGCCGATCGTGGCGATCGCGGGCGCCGAGGACGGACTCCGAACCGCGACTCCGGGTCGCTGGGAAGGGTGGTTGGACGCCGAGCTCGGCCCCGTCCTTCTGCCGCCGAGCAAGGAGCGCGGGCCGCGAACACAGCACCTGGTCGAGAAACGTGTCCTCGGAGACAACGCCGAGTCCATGCGACTCCTGTACGTCGCTCTGACGCGGGCGCGTGATCGGCTGCTCGTGGTGGCTCCCGTCGAGGAGGTCGGAGGACACGCGGAGTGGGTGGCCGGGGCCCTGTTTCATTCCGGAGAGATCGGCGATGCCCGGTCCCTGCAGGTGGAACCGAGCGAGGAATTGTCGTCATCGACACGAGCGCCCGAAGCGGACGATCCGAGCACCCGCACGGGTCGCCAGCTGGACGCTTTCGGGTTGAACGAACCTCCAACCGACGAAGTCGGGCAGTTGAACCTGCTGAGCGCCGAGAACCACGTCGAACGCGCACAGCCTTCGGGGCACGCAGATGGTGCGGCCCGGGTCATTCCTGTGAGAATCTGGCGCTCGGTCGATCCGATCCAGCCCGAATTCGCCGAGGTGCCCCTGGCGTTGGACTGGCTCTCGCTGCCCGCTCAAGGCGAGCTCCCCGTGACCGTACTGCCTTCCGCGGTTGCGCCGACGGCGCGTCTGCGGTCGGCCACCGAGATCTCGCTCGCCGGACGGGACCCGGACAGCTGGCGACTCCGATACCGGCACGGTGTCATACCGATGGACAGCTTCGGCGCGGTACCCGCAGGGAGCGGCGACGAGGGTGACTCGGCACCGCGGAGCGCCCTGCCGGGCCGCGTACGAGGATCTCTGATCCACGAGGTGCTCGAACGAATCGAAGACGACCTCGAAGAGCTGCTCGAGGAAGTGATCGAGGGAATCGGGGAGGAAGGTGCTGGTTCGCCCGGAACTGCGAGACGTCTGCGAGAGCAGGACCGGCTCAGATCGGAGATCGAGCGCGTGCTCGCGAGCGACGAGTGGCAGAAGTGGGTCTCCTCCGAACACTACCGGGAGGTCTCCTTCGTACACTTCGCCGGCCCCGACGACTGGCGACAGGGCCGGATCGACCT
>CBDTXM010000087.1:0-11635 GCA_965364445.1 uncultured bacterium
CGATGACCGAAGTGCGCGCCCATCTCGAAGCCGGTCTGGAGCGGATGATCGCCGCTGCGCCATTCCGATCGTCTTGAGCCGCGGTCCACGACGCCGATGACGGAACCGGTTGCATCACCGTCCATGCCCGTCGTACTCGTCGGCCTTTCGGGTTCCGGCAAGAGCACGGTCGGTCCGTTGCTGGCGAGGCGCTGGAGGATACCGTTTCTCGATCTGGACGCCGAGATCGAGCGCGCGGCCGGGATTTCCATCCCCGAGATCTTCCGTCGCGAGGGCGAGAGCGGATTTCGCGCCCGCGAGGCCACTGCGACCCGGTCACAGGCGCTCACGGAGCCTGCCGTGATCGCGACGGGAGGTGGCTGGATGGCCCGTGCGGAGCTCCGTGATGCGTGGCCGAAGGCGGTTCGCATCTGGCTGCAGGTATCCCCGCGAGAGGCGGCGAAGCGGCTCGCTGGCCGGCCCGGTTCACGTCCGCTGCTCATGAACGATTCTCCGGAAGCGGTGTTGGAAGAACTTCTGGTGCAGAGGTTGCCCGCCTACCGCCTTGCCGAGTATACGATAGACACCTCGGATCGGAGCCCATCCGAAGTAGCCTTGCTGGCGGCGGCCCTGTTGGAGAAGACCGGCGACGGAGCTGCGCCGGATCCGATGTCGCATGAATCGAGAGCGGAGTCTTAGATACAAATGGCGAGTGGAAAGACCAGGCACCTCGTAATCGTCGAGTCGCCGCGCAAGGCGGAAACGCTCAGCAAAGTGCTGGGCAAGGACTACGATGTCGAAGCGACGGTGGGGCACGTCGTCGACCTCCCCAAGAAGGGTCTCGCCGTAGACGTCGACAACGGATTCGAGCCGGAATACGTGACCGTCCGTGGCAAGGCGAAGATGATCAGCGACCTCAAACGGCGGGCGAAGAATGCCGACGAGATCCTGATTGCGACGGATCCCGACCGGGAAGGGGAGGCGATCGGGTTCCACATCGCCGAGAAGCTCGGATATCGCGAGGACGACGGAGATCGTTTCCACAGAGTTCGATTCAACGAATTCACGAAGGAAGCCGTGCTCAAGGCGATCGCGCAGTCGGGAGACATAGACCTGCGGCAGGTGGACGCACAGCAGGCCCGTCGGATCCTCGACCGGTTGGTCGGATACGGCCTGTCTCCGCTTCTCTGGAAGAAGATATCGCCGGTGGACCCCGTGAGCCGACGGCCGCTTTCCGCGGGTCGGGTCCAGTCCGTCGCCGTTCGGCTGCTGGTCGAGCGAGAGAGGGAGCGTCGGCAATTCCATGCAGCCTCCTGGTGGGACATCCTGGCGACGCTCGCGGCGGATGGAACCGAGTTTTCCGCCCGCCTGGCGCGTGTCGGCGGGAAGCGGGTCGTGTCGGGGAGCGACTTCGATTCCACGACGGGTCTGAGGAAGAAGGGATCTGACGCGGTCGTTCTCGAAGAGGAAGACGCGCGGCGACTGGCGACGAAGCTCGAGAATGAGGAATTCGTCGTCTCCGAAGTGACGTCGAAGGAATTCCCCGTCAAACCCGCCGCTCCTTTTCGCACATCCACGCTGCAGCAGGAAGCGAGCCGAAAGCTGAATCTCTCGCCGCGCGACACGATGAGCCTCGCGCAGCGTCTCTATGAGGCCGGGCACATCACATACATGAGAACCGACTCGGTCCGACTGTCGTCCGAGGCGATCGGCGCCGCGCGCGGCCGTATCGAGGAGAAATACGGCGAAGACTACCTGAGCCCACGGCCCAGGAACTTCGGAAAGCAGGCGAAGGGCGCGCAGGAGGCGCACGAGGCGATCCGGCCGGCGGGCAACCGGATGCGCACGGCCACCGAGCTCGCCCTCAGCGGCAGGGAAGCGGCGCTCTACGATCTCATCTGGAAGCGAATGATGGCCACCCAGATGGCCAATGCGAAGCGCCGATCGGTGAAGGCCACGCTGCGTGCCGGCGAGACGGAGTTCGAGGCATCGGGCACGACCACGGTGTTTCCCGGATTCCTTCGAGTCATGGCCGAAGGGAAGGGCGACCCCGCGGCGGCCCTGGGCGAGGGCGACAAGCTCCTGCCTCCCCTCGTCGAGGACCAGGTCGTGGAGCAGGTGGAGCTCGAGGCAAAGGGTCACAGCACCCGTCCGCCGGCTCGCTTCGACGAAAGCAGCCTGATCGAAGCCCTCGAGAAGGCGGGCGTGGGCCGACCGAGCACCTATGCATCCACCGTGGGCACGATCCAGGAGCGGGGGTATGCCGACCGGGACGGGAAGCAGCTGGTCCCGACCTATCTGGCGTTCGCCGTGACCCGGCTGCTGGAGGAGCACTTCTCGGATCTCGTCGATCCGGGGTTCACCTCGGAGATGGAGACCGACCTCGATCGAATCGCCGATGGCGAACTGCAATGGCAGGAGTTCCTCGAGGAATTCTATCGCGGTCCGGACGGATTCGAGACGCGGCTGGAAGAGCGCGCAGAGAGCATCGATCCGCGGACGGCATCGACGCTGTCGGAGTTCGAGGATATCCGTCCCACGGTGCGAATTGGCAGGTACGGTCCGTACCTCGAGCTGACTCAGCAGGAAGAACCCATCCGGGTCACGTTGCCCGAGGGTCTCGCCCCGGCCGACCTGACGGCCGAGAAGGCCGAGGAGCTCATCGAAGCCAAGGAAAAGGCCGACCAGCCCCTCGGCCACGACGATGCGACGGGGCTTCCGGTGCGCCTGCTGATCGGGCGCTACGGCCCGTTCGTACAGTTGGGCGAACAGGAGGAGGGGGGCGAGAAGCCGAAGCGGGCGTCCCTGCCGAAGGGGATGTCCCCGGAGCAGGTGGACCTCGCCACGGCGCTCGGTCTGCTGTCGCTGCCGCGCCTGCTGGGTTCGCATCCGGATGATGGCGGAGAAGTGCTGGCCGGGATCGGGCGCTACGGACCGTTCGTCGTCCACGAGGGCGACTACCGATCTCTGCAGGCAGGCGACGAAGTACTCACGGTGACGCTCGACCGGGCCCTGGAACTTCTTGCCGAGCCGAAGAAGGGCCGTCGTCGTGCGGCGCCGAAGGTGCTCCGCGAACTCGGCGAACACCCGGCTGACGGCGAACCGGTACGTATCCTCGAGGGCCGTTACGGCCCGTACGTCAAGCACGGAAAGACGAATGCCTCGCTCCCGAAGGATCTGCCGCCCGACCAGGTGGACATGGACAGGGCCCTGGAGCTGATCGCCGAGAGGGAGGCGCGCGGCCCGGCGAAGCGAAAGCCGCGCGGGCGCGGCGGGCGGAAGAAGAAGGGATGAGCGAACGCCGGGTCCCGGTGGTCGGGGGCGGCCTGGCGGGCTCGGAAGCGGCCTGGCAGCTGGCCGAGCTCGGGCACGAGGTCGACCTCTTCGAGATGCGTCCGGAGCAGCAGACGCCGGCCCACACGGGCGAAGGGCTCGCCGAGGTCGTCTGCACCAACTCGTTCAAGTCCGAGGCTCTCGACACCCCGCATGGTCTCCTGAAAGCGGAGATGCGAACCCTGGGCTCCTTCCTTCTCAGCGTCGCCGACGAGGCGAGAGTCCCGGCGGGCGCCGCCCTGGCCGTCGACAGGGAGCGCTTTTCCTCGGAGGTGACGCGGCGCCTCGACGCGCACCCGCGCATCCGCATCCGGCGTCAGGAAGTCACCGAGCTGCCGGCGGCTCCCACGATCGTGGCCACGGGCCCGCTCACATCCGACGCGCTCTCTGCCGATATCCGCTCCCGTCTCGGGGAGCGGCATCTCGCTTTCTTCGATGCGATCGCACCGATCGTTTCGCGCGACTCGCTTCGGGACGATGTCGTCTACCGGGCGTCCCGTTACGGAAAGGGAGAGGCCGACTATCTGAACTGCCCGTTGACGGCCACCGAGTACGAGGCGTTCATCGACGCGCTGCTCGAGGCAGACGTGCATCGCGCGCCCGAGTGGGACGACGTGCCCTATTTCGAGGGGTGCCTTCCGGTCGAGGTGATGGCGACGAGGGGACGCGACACTCTGCGCTTCGGGCCGATGCGGCCGGTCGGTCTGGAGGATCCCCGCACCGGTCGCCGACCACACGCGGTCGTGCAACTGCGGGTCGAGGACAGGGGCGAGCGCATGTGGAACCTGGTTGGATTCCAGACGCGTCTGAAACGCGGGGAGCAGCAGAGGGTCTTCCGCCTGATTCCAGGGCTCGAGGATGCCGAGTTTCTGCGATTCGGCTCGATCCATCGCAATACGTATCTCAACTCGCCTGCATGCCTCACGAACCACGGATCGCTGCGGGAGGAGCCCGCGCTCGTCTTCGCGGGACAGCTCACCGGGGTCGAGGGATATACCGAATCGATCGCCAGCGGCCTGGTGGCCGCCCTCAACGTCGATCGACTGACCAGGGGCAGAGAGCCCGTCGTACCGCCACCCGTCACGATGATGGGCGGACTGTACCGTTATCTCTCGGAGGCGGATCCGGCAGTATTCCAACCGATGAACGCCAATTTCGGGCTGCTCGACCCGCTGACTCGGAGAATCCGTCGGAGAAGGGAGCGCAGGCTCGCTCACGCCGGGCGGGCACTCGACGCGATGCGCGAGTGGTGCGCGGAGATCGGCCGGGAGGCGGAGCCACTGCCGGACCGGCTCCGGGTCCCGGAGCCGGTCTGAACGGCATGGCCGAATCGCGGTCAGACGGGACTCCGCCCGGAGCCGGCTCTTCGATCGGCGCTCAGGAGGCGATCGCCGGCTTTCTCATCTATGTCGAGCGGGAACGCCGCCTGTCGCCGCATACCGTGGACGCCTATCGGAGGGACCTGGCTTCGTTCGCGGCGTTCATGGATCGCGAGGTCGGGCAATGGAAGCCCGACGGAGTCGATCGGCTTCACATTCGAGGTTGGATGCGGAGTCTCAGCCAGGCTGGGCGCTCTGACAACACGATACGGCGCCGACTCGCGGCCGTGCGGGCACTGTATCGATACCTGTATCGAACGGAAATGACCGCCAGCAACCCGGCGCGTACCGTGCGTACGCCCAAGCGGGCCCGCTCTCTGCCGGAATGGCTGACCCGGGCTCAGACTTCGAGGATGTTCGACGAAATCGAGGAGGAGACTCGGCAGCGCGTGTCCGGTACCCACGCGGACGAGGTCTCCCCTGAGGCGGAGGGTGCCAGCGGCCGGCGGGCGGACGCAGAGCGGGCGACCCGCGATCGGGCGATGGTCGAGCTCTTCTACTCGTCCGGTCTCCGCCTGTCCGAGCTTCACGGACTGGACCGATCCGATGTCGATTTCGAGGGTGGACTGGTCAGGGTGACCGGCAAGGGCGCCCGGCAGAGGATCGTGCCCCTCGGCTCGCCAGCCGCACAGGCCCTGAAAGCCTACCTTTCGGTCTCGGCGTCGCCCACCGGGTGCGAGGACGACGGGCGCCGGCCGCTCTTCACGACGACGACGGGACGCAGGCTCTCGCGTCGACAGATTCAGCGCGTGGTCGGCCGCATCCTCGCCAGTGTTTCCGGAGCGGGGTCATTGTCCACGCACGGTCTTCGGCACAGTTTCGCGACGCATCTCCTCGATGAGGGAGCGGACCTGATGGCCGTCAAGGAGCTGCTGGGGCACGCGAGTCTCTCGACCACTCGCGTGTACACGCATACGTCGCGAGAGCGACTTCTGGAGGCCTACCGCAAGGCGCACCCGCGGGCTGAATGACGGGTCGGGAACCGTGGACCAGGGGAGGCAGGAGAAAAGGGATGAGAGGCACCACGATTCTCTGCGTGCGGAGAGATGGTCGCACCGCTCTCGGCGGCGATGGCCAGGTGACGCTGCAGGACACGGTCGTGAAGTCGCGCGCACAGAAGGTGAGGCGGATGCGGGGAGGGGCGATCCTCGCCGGCTTCGCAGGCGGTGTTGCGGATGCTCTGACGCTGTTCGAGAAGTTCGAGGCGCAGCTCGAGCGCCATCCGGGAAACCTCTCCCGCGCGGCGGTCGAGCTGGCGAAGGACTGGCGAGGAGATCGCTATCTTCGGCGTCTCGAGGCGCTGCTGGTCGTGGCGGACCGGGAGACCACGCTGCTCGTTTCCGGAAACGGAGAAGTGATCGAGCCGGACGACGGTATCCTGGCGATCGGCTCGGGTGGGTCGTACGCACTCGCCGCTGCACGCGCCCTGGCCTCGCACTCTGAACTCGACGCGCCGGAGATCGTGCGCGTCGCGCTCGAGACGGCCGCGGATATCTGTGTCTACACGAATCACAACCTGACCGTGCTGGAGGTGGAAGACGCCGGGGATGGTGCCCGGTGAGCGACTCGCACGACCTCCCGACGCAGTCCACCACCGCGCTGCACGGCCCGGTTCCCGCGACGGAAGCGAAGGCCGACTTCTCGGAGCTCACGCCCCGCCAGGTCGTGCACGAGCTGGACCGTTACATCATCGGCCAGGACGACGCGAAACGCGCCGTGGCCATCGCGCTCCGAAACCGGTGGCGCCGCCGCAACGTGGAGGGGGACCTGAGGGACGAGATCCTCCCCAACAACATCATCATGATTGGCCCCACCGGAGTCGGGAAGACCGAGATCGCGCGGCGTCTCGCCCGGCTGGCCGGGGCGCCGTTCGTCAAGGTGGAGGCCTCCAAGTTCACGGAGGTCGGCTACGTGGGCCGGGACGTCGAGTCGATGGTCCGGGACCTCGTGGAGTATGCGGTCAACCTGATCAGAACCGAGCGAGAAGAAGAATGCCGTGAAATCGCCTCCGATCGGGTGGAGGAACGGCTGCTCGACCTGCTGCTGCCGCCGATCGCCGGCGACTCGTCGCCCTCGGATGCGGAGTCTGAACAGCCGCGCACCTTCGTGGTCGGAAGTGGCGGAGTCAGGGTCGAGGAAGACGGGCCCGGGGAGGACTCTCCGGACGGTCGCAGGCGCCGGACCCGGGAGAAGCTCAGAGGGCTGCTGAGGGACGGAAAGCTCGAAGAGCGAGAGGTCGAGGTCGATGTCTCCGAAAGCTCTCTTCCGATGATGGACATGAGCGCGACCGGGATGGAGGGGCTCGACTTCAACTTCATGGAAGTCCTGCAGGATATGATCCCGAAGCGCAGCAAACGTCGCCACGTGACGGTGACCGAGGCGCGCCGGATTCTGCTCTCCGAGGAACTGGACCGGCTGGTCGACATGGAGGAGGTGGTGGACGAAGCGCTCGACCGAGCCGAGACGATGGGGATCATCTTCCTCGATGAATTGGACAAGGTGGCCAGCAAGAGCGCACCGGGCGGCCCCGACGTGTCACGGGAAGGGGTGCAGAGGGACCTGCTGCCGATCGTGGAAGGATCGACCGTCCAGACGAAGTATGGTTTCGTCAACACGGATCACATCCTGTTCATCGCGGCGGGAGCGTTTCACGTGAGCCGACCTTCGGACCTGATTCCGGAACTCCAGGGTCGCTTCCCGATTCGGGTCGAGTTGGCGAGCCTCACCGAAGCCGACTTCGTTCGGATTCTCCTCGAGCCCGAGAACGCGCTCCTGAAGCAGTACCAGGCGCTGGTCGCGACCGAAGGGGCGACCCTGGTACTGACGCGCGACGCGATCGAGGAAGTCGCCCGGATCGCTGCCGACGTGAACGGCCGCGTGGAGAACATCGGAGCGAGGCGCTTGCATACGGTGCTGACCAGTCTGCTGGACGAGGTGATGTACGGGTTGCCGGAGGAGGGCGCCGGAGAGACGATCCACATCGATGGAGCGATCGTCCGCGAGCGGCTGTCCAAGATCGTCGAGGACGAAGACCTGCGTCGGTACATTCTCTAGAAGAATACGAAGACAGACACGAAGAGAGCGCAACGATGAGTGACCTGAAGAGGACGCCCCTGTATGCCGAGCATGTAGCGCTCGGGGCCAAGCTGGTTCCGTTCGCCGGATACGAGATGCCGGTGCAGTATCCGTCGGGGATTCGCGCTGAGCACCTCGCCGTTCGCGACGCGGCCGGGTTGTTCGACGTATCGCACATGGGCGAGTTCCTCGTGACGGGCCCGGACGCGCTCGAATTCGTCTCCTACGTCACGACGAACGATCCGGCCCGCCTGACCGAAGGGCAGGCGCAGTACAGCGTGTTCTGCCACGAGAACGGGGGCGTGGTGGACGATCTGATCGTCTACCGGCTGGGAGATCAGCGTCTTCGGCTCGTCGTCAACGCCGCCAACCTCGCCAAGGACTGGACGCACCTGGAGGCCCTGGCCTCCCGCTTCGATGTTCACCTCAAAGACGAGAGCGATGAGATCGGGCTGATCGCCCTGCAGGGCCCGAAGGCGCAGGAGATTCTCGCGCCGCTATCCTCGGAACCGCTGGAGCCGATCGGCTTCTACGAGTTCACGGCCGGCACCGTAGCGGGAGTGCCCGGCGTGATCAGCAGGACCGGGTATACGGGGGAGGACGGATTCGAGCTGTACGTGCCGGCGGATCGCACGGCCGGGTTGTGGCGCGAGCTGCTCGCGACTGGTGCTCCCGCGGGGCTCGTCGCAGCCGGTCTCGGCGCGCGGGACTCCCTCCGGCTCGAGATGGGGTACGCCCTCTACGGGAACGACCTGGATGACGGGACGAGCCCGATCGAGGCGGGTCTGTCCTGGCTGGTCAAGCTCGACAAGGGGGAGTTCCTCGGTCGCGAGGCGCTTCAGCGGCAGAAGGACTCCGGCGTGACCCGTCGCCTGCGCGGCTTCAGGCTCGCCGAGCGGGGGTTTCCGCGTCCGGGGTACGAGGTCGTGTTCGGTGGCGAGGTCGTGGGTCCGGTCCGGTCGGGGACCGTGAGCCCATCGCTCGATGCAGGCATCGGAACGGCCTACCTGCCACCCGAGGCAGGATTCGGAGACGAGATCTCGATTCGGATCCGGGGCCGGGAGCTTCCTGCGAAGGTCGAGCGAATGCCGTTCTATCAGGATGGGTCGGTTCGGAAGTGAGGGACGGGTGAAGCGAGCGGGGGAGCGTCCGGCGCAGGAGATCCGGGTCGGGATTCTCACCGTGTCCGATGGGGTGAGCGCGGGCCGGGAGGACGGTTCGGGTGACCGGATCGAAGCAGCGGCACGAGCCGCCGGGTGGAGCGTGAGCATCCGTGAGGTCGTTCCGGACGACCAGGTTCGCATCGTGGCCGCCCTTTCTTCCTGGTGTGATCAGGATCGTTGTGACCTTCTGCTCACGACAGGGGGGACGGGGCTGACCGAGCGTGACGTGACTCCCGAGGCAACGCTGACGGTGATCCAGAGGGAGGTGCCGGGTGTGAGCGAGGCACTTCGCAGCACCGGACGGGAGAAGACGCCATACGCGGTGCTGAGCCGGAGTGTGGCAGGTACGCGAGGCCGGACCCTGATCGTGAATCTTCCGGGCTCGCCCTCCGGAGTCGGCGACGGAGTCGATCTGCTGATCGACATCGTCGGGCACGCGGTTGAGCTCCTCCGGGGCACGGACACGAGACACGACTGAGGTGACATGGCTGGCGTCCTGATCGACGATCGCGACATCGAGTCGGCCCTCGCGGTACGTTCCGCGGCCGAAGCGGACGGGCATACGACCGAGATGGTGTCGGGTCTGGACCGGCTGGATCGCATGCTCGCCGGAGACGAGCCGATTGCCCTCGTACTGACCGGAGATCCGCAGGCTTCTGCGACGATGGAGATGCTGCGGATCGTCTCCTCGCACGTCCCGCGTCCCCCCGTGATCATGGTCGCTCACCTGGCGGACGGCCAGGATCCCCGAGATCTCTTTTCGGACATCGACACCTGGTTGCTGCCCGACGAGCTGATCCTCGCGCCCCCGGACCCCGAGGAAGTGAAGGTCGCGCTCACCCAGCAGATCGAGCGTTACACACTGCAGCTCGAGACGGGGATCGTAGGCCACACACATGGCGTGCGAGAGGTGCTCGAGCGGATTCACATGCTTGCCCCGGTGAATTCTACCGTGCTGATCACGGGAGAGAGCGGGACCGGCAAGGAGCTGGCGGCGCGGGCGATCCACCGACTCTCGCCCCGCCGAGGGAAGCCGTTCATCACGGTCAACTGCGCCGCGATCCCCGAGACCCTGCTCGAGTCCGAGCTCTTCGGTCACGAGAAGGGCGCATTCACGGGCGCCACATCGCGCCGACGCGGGATGTTCGAACTCGCCGACACGGGCACGCTGTTCCTCGACGAAATCGGCGAGATGCCGCTTCCGCTGCAGACGCGTCTCCTGCGGGTGCTGGAGATGCGGAAGTTCATGCGCGTCGGAGGGGACTCCGAGATATCGGTGGACGTCCGGATCATCGCCGCGACGAACCGTGACCTGCGACAGGCAGTCGAGCAGGGGACATTCCGGCGCGACCTGTACTACCGACTCAACGTGCTCCACCTGGATCTGCCACCGCTGCGCGATCGGACGTCGGACATCCCGATTCTGGTGCGACGATTCATCGAGGAGTTCAGCGAGCTCCACGACCGGGAGTTCAAGGGGCTGTCCCGGGAAGCGATGCAGATCCTGCTCGACTACTCGTGGCCCGGGAATGTTCGCGAACTGAGAAACCTCGTCGAATCCATGGTGGTCCTGGCACCGGGCTCAGTGATCGGCGCTTCGGACATTCCGCCGGATATCCGGTTCTCGAGTGGCCGACAACTCCTGCCGGGCTCCGGGATGGAAGTGTTGCCTGCTCTGGCCGGCACGGACCCGGCCGAGACGGGAACCAGCCTGCAGATGCCACAGATGGAGTTCCTGTTTCGCACGCTCGTCGAAATGAAGATCGACCTGGAAGATCTCAGGTCGGAATTCGAGAGATTCCGCAGAAGTTATCCGGGTGAGGGACAGGATCGTCCTCCGGCGCTCGGGACCGAACCTCGTTCGATCGAGGTTCGAGGACGGAGCCTCGATGCCGGCGGCGACCTGGAACCGTCGTGGCCGGGTCGCGAAATGATGCCCGGGCCGGCCATCGCGATCGGGCCGGAGATGACGATGGCGGACATCGAACGCGAGGCGATCGCACTCGCGCTCCGTGAATCCGACGGCAACCGGCGCAAGGCGGCCGAACGGCTGGGAATCGGAGAGCGGACGCTCTACCGGAAGCTGAAGGAGTACGGCCTCGAGGATTGAGGCCGCTGGCTCCGGCCGTATCCCCTATGGTGCGGCACGCGAGAGGACTGTCGCGAGTTCCCGGTCGAGGGTGGACCGGATGCCCACCCACTGCGGCCCTTCACTGTCTTCGTACAGGGCAAGGAGCGGCAGGTCCAGGTCGATGTCTTCCGTGAACAGGTAGAGCGCCATCTGCGTCTCCTGCTGGCGAAGCCGTTCCCGATTGAATTCCGGTGTGATCGCGATGATGTTCAGCGGACGATAGATGAAACTCTGGTTCCGGATCTGAAGGTCGTTCGGCTCGTACGATTCTTCGTAGTTGCGGGTGAAGAAGCTCACCAGGAAGACCCGGGGCCAGCCCCGCTCTCCGGAGCGCCGGGCTCGCTGCAGGATCTCCTCGCCTCGACTTACCTTGTAGCTGTTCAGTCTCTGATAGGTGTCCGGGGCGGTCAGTCGGATCACCCATTCGTCGAGTGGCACCAGCTTGATCAGGAGACTTCCCGCCGTGATTCCGATCGTGATCTGGTCCTGGGAGAGCGTTCCGTAGCCGGCCGGAGGCAGTGGGCGGCTGCTCGTCTGCTCCAGTTCCGGCGACCAGCCGTCCTGGGCCATGGCCG
>CBDTXM010000088.1:0-11421 GCA_965364445.1 uncultured bacterium
TCTTCCAGCGTCCGAAGCGTCGCTTCAATCGGAAACAGGGCCCATTCCGGGGCCTCGGCGTACTCGTCCGAGGCGATCAGCGTGCGGAGCCGGTAGAACCAGCTGTAGAAGAGCGGAGCCGCTCGCGCCTCCACGCTCACGACCCGGTCCCACCCTGACAACAGCTCCGCCTGTTCCGTCATTCCGAGACGCAGTGCGGCAGCGACGGCGCGGTCGATCACTCGATCGGCGAGGAGGCTCCGCGTGTCATGCTGAAGCCGATAGGTGTTCTCCGGCGTCCAGTCTCGTCGCACTTCCAGCGCCTGCGTGATCCGCAGGGCGCGGAAGGGGGGAGCATAGTCCGAGCTGATCGAGCGACCCAGGCCCCGAGCCTGCAGGTTGTTCGCGGTCGCCACGTAGCCTCGTCTCGGATCGCGCACGGCGGGGTGCGCATCGGAGGGCCAGAAGCCCGGCCAGCCGTCGGCGACGGAATCCGCGGGGGCCGGGACCGCGCCGTCGCGGCCAGCGCGCAGCGGAATCCGCCCGCCAAGCCGGTAGCCGATCGTTCCGTCACGTGCTGCGTACACGACGTTCTGGTGGGGTCGGGCAAAGGACGAAACCGCGCGATCCATCGCTGCCGCTCCGTCAGCCCGATTCAGAGCCTCGAGACCCGTGCTGGGTGTCTCCAGGACGGCGGTCGTCCAGAGGACCGAGAGGTCCGCGCCGAGTCCCGACAGGACGTCGCTGAGCAGCGGACCTCTCGAGGTCGAGCGGATGCGCACGAGCTCGGGCTCGTCACGCCCCCTGACGCGAATCGTGTCGGTCCGGATGTCGAGCTCTCGCCAACCTTCCCCTTCCGGTCCGGCCTCCCGGTACCGGAGGCCGTCATCGGACAGCGTCTCGACGACGAAGTCGGTGTCATCCACCATTCCATTCGTGAAGCCCCACGCGACGTCGCGGTTGTGTCCGACTACGACGCCGGGCACGCCGGGGAGGGTGAATCCCGCCACGTGCAGGGCTTCGGCCTCCCCATGAATGGCCGCGAGATACCAGAGAGACGGGGCACGAAGCGCGAGGTGCATGTCGTTGGCGAGAATCGGGTGTCCCGAGGCGGTCCGCGCGCCCGAGACGACCCATGCGTTCGATCCGGACCTGGCCGAGACTGTGCCCAGAACGCGAAAGGGCGACCACGGGTCGGGCACCGACCGGGCCGCGCCCCTGGACGTCGACTCGATTGCCTCGGCGTGAACCCGGGTCCGTGCATTCGACGCTCCGGAAGTCCGGGTGGCGGAGTGCGGCGGAATGCCTTCGGCCGGAGAAGGCGCGTCGGCGCCAGGCGGAAGAGGCCACACTCCGTCCAGAATCGCAGGCCCCCACTCCGGATAGCCGTCCAGAAGCAGCGCGAAGCGGGCGGAATCCAGCAGCTGCGAGGCCCTGAAGCGGGAGAGCTCGGCTCGCCACACGGCGAGATCCAGGTTCATCACCATGCCAACCGCGAGCGTCGATTCCACGCTCCATGGCTCCGGATCCAGTCGCAGAACCCAGAATTCGGGTGGCAGTGGCGGGCGTTCGGACAGGCGGGCGTTCACTCCTTCCACATACGCATCAACGCGGGACCTCTCCCGGGGCGAGAGCGTCGCCGCCGCGCGTTGAGCTGCGCGCCAGGTGCCCAGCGTTCGGACGAACCGGTCGGTGGCCAGACCGGGTTCTCCAAACAGTTCGGACAGCCGACCCGCCGCGATTCGACGGAACAGCTCCATCTGCCAGAGGCGATCGGTGGCGTGCAGATAACCGAGGGCCCGCAAGGCGTCGGCTTCGTCCGAGGCGAAGATGTGAGGGATCCCGAAGCTGTCGGCGTGCACCCGGACGGTCGAGGTCAGCCCGGGAAGGTCGATCGTGCCGGAGAGTGGCGAGGCGGAGCGCGACAGTTGAAACCACGCGAAGGTGAGCGCGAGGCCCGCCAGCCAGAGAAGGCCGCAGGCGCCCGTGAGGATCCCCCGCCGGATTTTCGTGCGGCTCATCCGTTCGCGTGGGGAGTGCGATCGGACGAACGTCTGGCCGACGACGCCGAGAACGAAAGGGACTCGAAGGCGTCACCGTCCCGGCGGACCAATCGCCGGCGCAAGAGCCCTGCGAGGAGCGATGCGCAGGAGCCGGGGTCGACGCCCAGCCGGTGTGCGAGTTCCTCGGTTCGAATCCGGCCGCAGGCAGTGAGCATCCGCCACGCAGCGACCGCCTCCGGCTCCACCTCGCCGAGCAGCACCGGCTCGCCGCCGATCCGTTCGGCCGAAACCGCGAGACCCCTGCGGCGCAACGCTCCTTCCACGGGATCCAGGTGGTGCTCGTGAATCCCCCGAACCAGCACGAAGCGGGGCACCACGTCACCGGTTTCACCGGCCGACCCCATGACCAGCTTGGCCACGACCTCGTCCGCACAGCTGAAATCGATCACGGCTACATCCCGGAAATCGATCACGGCGATCGACTCTCCCCGCTCTGCCATCAATCGTTCAATCCCGTCCCGTACGGCGCGGCCGGTCTGCCGCGTAACGAGATTGGGCTTGTAGAGACTGGCGACCGCGATGGCCGGCGCTCTCTCGTGACTCACCGCGCCTCCTCGGTCCGGGCCGGCATCACGATCAGGATCTGGGCGCCCGGAAAGGCGGGAAGCGCCCTCTGCATCGACGGATAGTCGTCCCAGTCGGGGACCAGCGCGATCTGTGCGTCACCGCTTCGAATGGCCAGCATTCCGTCCCATTTTTCGACCTGTCTCCGGATCGCCTGAAGCCCCTGCCCCCGGCCCGGATCCCGGAAGCGCGACTCGCCGTACAGCAGCGCCGCTTCGAGGGCCATGGCAGCCGACCAGGACTCACCATAGCGCCGGGCGTGCTCGGAGCCCAGAGACCCCTCGAATCCCATGCCCACATCCATCACCGCGAGCATCAGCACTTCCCGACCCAGGCGCTCGCGGTAATTGTACGTCTGCGCACACACCCAGCCGTCCGCATCGGCGTGCTCGATGATGTTCTGGCAGACCTCCGACAGCATGACGCTGAACTGGATCACCGAAGGCTTCGGATAGTGAAGCCGCTTCTCCAGAATCGCGGCCGACCGTTCGCGGACCTTCTCGACGACCGCGTGCACGTCGTGGTGCGACCGTATCGGCGTGATCTCGAGAAGCGCATCGGAGGCCCCGTGCGACGGCGCGCTACCCGGTTCGATGTCGAATACCTCGTGCGCCGCGGGCCAGAACTCCATCCGGTCCATGTAGCTGCGCACATCCCGATTATCGGGCGCCTCGATCCGCGGGGAAAGCCCCGTCCTGTCTCGGGAGACCTGTCCGGCCGCAAGCAATCCGATCAGACCATAGGGCGACACCCAGCGCACGTGCTTCGCGTTGAAGAGCAGGCGCGATGCGGACTCGTCGGGAAGGCCGCCCAGCGTCGCCACCAGCTCCTCGAATCCCCGATGGTCGAGTACCTCCGGAACTTCAATCACCCTGCTCACGCGGGTCCTCCGGCCTGAATCTTCCGGGTCGCGTCGTTCAGCACCTCCACCAGTCCCGTAGTGCCGCGGTGGCGGGCCGCCGCACCGGCCATGCGGTTCGCTCGACGGGCTGCCTCGGAGGGATGGTCGCCCTCGAGAAGCGCCGCGGCGCAGGCGGCACCCCACACATCTCCGCACCCGGTCGGGTCTGCGAGTCCCTCGGGCACCGGTTGACCCGACTCGAATCCGCTGCTCACTCCCCCCGCCCCCGCCTCGTCACGGCTCCACCAGCTCGCACCCCGGGCTCCACGGGTCACGAACAGGGCCCGGGGACCCCGTTCCATCGATTCGCGGGCCGTGGCATCGGGATCGATTCCCGGCGCCGTGAGGGCGGCCAGCTCCTCTTCATTCATCTGAACCAGATCGAAGCATTCCCGCCACGCGGGCCAGGTCGGCAGCGGCTTCAGGGAGCGCACTCCATCCGGATCCACGGCCAGGAGCAGCGAATGAATGTCGGCATAGATCGGCCCCGCATGCGCGGCCCGCAGGCTCCGCGCCGCCTCGAGGTCGAGCTCCCAGCCGGCGATGAAATTCACGATCAGCGCGTCGCACCCCTCCGCCAGCGGCGCCAGCTCCGTCCAGTTCCAGCCGGGTACGCCACCCGAGAGCTTCTCGCAGCGACGTGGCCCCGAGTGATAATGGAGATCGACCCGGTTGTTCGGCTCCGGAACCGTCACCACGCCTTCGAGCGACCGGACGCGCGTGAGGCCGCGGAGGAATTCGTCCGCCTGGACACTGAGGTCCTCGCCGACTTTGACGATCGGCACGATATCCCACCCGTCAGGAGCCCCGGCCTCCAGCGCAGCGAGCGAGTATGCGATTCCCCCCCAGTCCGTAAACGGTTCGGGCGCCGGGTCTTCGCCCGTCCGGGGCCGGTATATCGTGTCGAGCACGAGGGTGCCAAGGACTCCGAGTCGGGCCATCTCAGAGATCGCCGAACCGTTCCTGGCGAAATACGCAGGCGGCGCCAATGACGCCCGCCATGCTTCCCAGGTCGCTGGTCACGATCTGGCAGTTGTCCGAGGCGTGGCTGAACGCCCGCCGCCGGACTTCCTTCTTGAGAGGTTCGAGCAGACGCTCGCCGGCCCGGGTGACCCCACCCGAGATCACCACCATTCCGGGATTGAGGATGTTGATCAGATTCGCGATCCCGGTCCCCAGGAAGCGGGCCGTGTCCTTCATCACGTCCTTCGCGTATTCGTCACCGGCGACGATCGCCTCGTACACCGTCTCCGCCGTGATCCGCGCCAGCTCTCCGTTCACCATCGAGGGGAGCAGACTCGGCTCGCCGGATTGCAGCCCTTCGATCGCCCGGGCCGCGATCGCCGGCCCCGAGGCGTACGCCTCGAGACACCCGTAGTTGCCGCAGTTGCAGCGGCGGCCGGTCGAGTCGATCGTCATGTGTCCCACCTCTCCGGCGACGTCGGAGATCCCATGGAACACCTTTCCGTCCATCACGATGCCACCCCCGATACCTGTCCCGAGGGTCACCCCGACGAGCGTGCTCACGTCCCGGCCGGCCCCCTGCCACCATTCACCGAGGGCAGCGGCATTGGCGTCGTTGTCCAGCTCGGCTTCGAGTCCCACGGCGTTGGAGATCAGGTCCCGAAGCGGGAAGTTCCGCCACCCGAGATTCGGGGTGTCGATGACCGTGCCCGTGCGCCGGTCGAGGGGACCCGGAGAGCCGAGGCCGATTCCCACGAACGCCTCGTCCGGAATCCCGGCCTCCTTCTGGGCATCCCGCATCGCATCGCGAATGAGATCGACGATCCGGTCTACCACGTATTTCGGGCCCTTGTCGGCCTCCGTCGGGGCGGATCGCATTGCCAGCACAGGGCCGCCATCATACGGCACGACGCCCACGTTGATCGATGTCCCGCCCAGGTCCACTCCCACGATGTGTCGACCGTCGTTCACCCCGACGCCTCCTCGAGGATTGCGAGCGAGGCTTCCAGGACCTCGTCCACCGTTACGAGTCGGAGGCACTCCCGTTCCGCCGACTCAAGGATCGTCCCGCGACCGCCGCGGGGGCACTCGTTCTTCACGCACGGCACACAGGGAAGGTCGAACCGGCCGACCAGCCGAACCCGATTCGCAAGGGGCCGCGTCTGCCGGATGTCCGCAGGCCCTTCGACCGCGACGATGGGGCGATCGAGCGCTGCCGCCACGTGCATGGGGCCCGTGTCGTTCGTCACGAGAAGATGGCACGCATCCAGCGCTCCGGCCAACTCCACCAGCGAGGTCCGCCCGCCGAGATCCAGTACGCTTCCCTCGAGCGTTCCGTCGTCGGTCAGAGCCTGTGCGGCAACCGCCCGGGTGACCGGCCGATCCTCCGGTCCTCCCAGCACGAGAACCCGGTGTCCGAGACCTGCAAGTGACCTCGCGAGTGCCGCGTATTTCTCGGCCGGCCATCGTCTGGAGGTACCGCTCGCCCCGGGGAACAGACCCACGAGCCGGCGACCGTCGGACGGAATTCTCTCGGCGCGCCGCCGCTCGCTCCACGCGGCCCGGGCCCCATCGATGGCGGTCAGCCGTGGCGGCGGCGGCTCGCCCTCCGGCACGGAAAGACCGGCGATCGCGAGGAATTCCTTGACCCGGTGATCCTCGAGAAGCGGCGCGCGATCCACCACATCCGTCAGCAGCCAGGCGCGCCCCCCACCCCCCGTTCCCCTGCGCTCGGCGAGGCCCGCTGCGCGGAAGATCAGGGCCGAAGATACCGACGGCGTCAGGAGAATCCCCCTTCGCACCCCGTACCCCCGGAGTTCGCGCGCAGCGGCGGCGATGTCCCGGCGATCGGACAGCGGGAGGACGCGTGCGTCGAGATCGGCCATCGCCAGCAGGGGAACAAGCCAGGAGACGACCTGCACCACCGGGGCGGTCCCGGTCTCGCGACGTTCCCTGGCGCTCGCGGCCTCCAGCGCCGGCAGGGCGAGCAGCAGTTCGCCCAGGTGGTTCGGCGCCCGGATCGCCAGTCGCTCGAGAGGCGGAGGACCGGCTCGCTTCACTCGCCCACCTGGAGGACGGCGAGGAATGCCTCCTGGGGGATCTCCACCGATCCCACCTGCTTCATCCGACGCTTCCCTTCCTTCTGCTTCTCGAGCAGCTTCCGCTTCCTCGTGATATCGCCGCCGTAACACTTGGCGGTGACATTCTTGCGGAGCGGTCGCACCGTTTCGCGGGCGATCACGTCCCTCCCGATCGCCGCCTGGATGGCGACCTCGAACTGCTGCCTCGGGATGAGTTCCTTGAGTTTCCGCGCGACCTTGCGGCCGTAGTCGTAGGCGCGGTCACGGTGCACGATCACGCTGAGCGCATCCACGGGGTCCCCGTTGAGCAGGATGTCCAGCTTCACGAGGTCCGACTCCCGGTACCCGGCGAGCTCGTAGTCGAGCGCCGCGTAACCACGGGACACCGTCTTCAGCCGGTCGTAGAAGTCGAGCACGATCTCGGCGAGTGGCATGTCGTAGCGGATCTCCACCCGGTTGGCGTCGAGATAGTGAAGCCCGACATACTCGCCGCGGCGCTCGTGACAGAGTCCCTGAATGCCGCCGATGTAGTCCGAGGGAGTAACCATGTGGATCCGAACGTAGGGCTCCGCGACCTTCTCGATGACCCCCCGCTCCGGCATCTTGCTCGGGTTCTCGACCGAGACCACCTCGTCGTTCGTCAGGGTGACCTCGTACTCCACGTTCGGAATCGTGGTGACGAGATCCAGGTCGGCCTCGCGCTCGAGCCGCTCCTGAACGATCTCCATGTGCAGCAGCCCCAGGAATCCGCAGCGGAATCCGAACCCGAGCGCCTGCGAAGTCTCCGGCTCGTAGTGCAGGCTGGCGTCATTCAGCTGCAGCCGGCCCAGGGCATCGCGCAGCTCCTCGAACTGGTCGGAATCGGAAGGGTAGAGGCCGGCGAACACCACCGGCTTCGCCTCCTGGTACCCCGGGAGAAGCGTCGTCGCGCGCCGGTCGGCATCGAGGATCGTATCCCCGACCTTCGTGTCGGCAATGTTCTTGATCTGCGCCGTCAGGTAACCGACCTCCCCGGTCGCGAGCACCTCGGTGGGCCGGTACCCGAGACACAGGAAGCCGACCTCATCCACCTCGTAGACGGCATCGGCCTTGCCGAATCCAATCCTCTGGCCGGGGCGGATCTCTCCGTCGACCACGCGGATGAATGGCACGGCACCCCTGTACTTGTCATACATGGAATCGAAGATCAACGCCCTCAGCGGCGCGTCCGGATCCCCTTCCGGCGCGGGAACCCGTGCGACGATCGCCTCGAGAATCTCCTCGATTCCGGTTCCTTCCTTCGCGGAAGCGAACAGCACCTCATCCGGATCGATCCCCATCAGGTCGCACACCTCGTCCCGTCGCCGTTCGGGCTCCGCGGCCGGGAGGTCGATCTTGTTGATGACCGGGATGATCTCGAGGCCCGCGTTGATCGCGAGGAAGAGGTTGGAAATCGTCTGCGCCTCGATGCCCTGTGTCGCGTCCACCACGAGCAGGGCGCCTTCGCACGCCTCGAGGCTGCGGCTGACTTCGTAGGTGAAGTCCACGTGGCCGGGCGTGTCGATCAGGTTCAGCTCGTAGTCACGCCCGTTGCCGGCTCGATACGGCATCCGGATGGCGTTGAGCTTGATCGTGATTCCCCGCTCCCGCTCGAGATCCATCGAGTCGAGGATCTGCTCCTTCATCTTCCGTCGCTCCACGGCGCCCGTGCGCTCGAGAAGGCGGTCGGCGAGCGTCGACTTCCCGTGGTCGATGTGGGCCACGATCGAGAAGTTGCGGATCGAGTCTATGGTCAAGCAGGCCTCTGGCGATTCGGCGTTTTTGCGGGAGCGCGAATATAGAGGTGCCCCCGGTCCGTCACAATCAGAATTCCACTTCCAGTCCGTCGTACGCCGCTTCCACCCCGTCGGGCACAGAACGTTCGAGTCGGGCGTGGTCCAGCCGATGCGTCAGGTGCGTGAGAAGCGCGCGCTCCGGAGCCACCCGCTCGATCACCTCGAGCGCCTCCTCGACGTTGAAGTGAGTGGGGTGGGGCGAGCCGTACCAGAGTGCATTGAGCACCAGGATCCGGCTCCCGGCGAGAAGCTCCCACGCGTCGTCGGGCACCCGCTTGGCATCTACGATCAGGGACAGGTCGCCGCATCGAAACCCGTAGCTGGTGAACGCACCGTGGGGATACCCGATCACCCGCAGGTCGAAGCCGGCCGCATCGATGCGTTCCCGGTCCCGGAACGGGGTCGGTTCGAGCCCGGGCACGACGGTTCCCGGCTGAATCGTTGGCTCGGGTCCGAGAAAATAGGGAAACCGACCGCGGACTTCAGCCTCGTGCTCCGCCGCGATCCAGAGAGGGATCGGGTCCGTTCCCGGTCCGGAGAACGCGCGCAGGTCGTCGATTCCATGCAGATGGTCGGCGTGCGGGTGGGTCAGGAACACGCCGTCGAGACTGTCTACGTCCGCGGCGACGAGCTGCAGTCGCAGCTCGGGCGGGGTGTCCACCAGGAGCCGCCTGCGCCCCTCCTCGAGCAGCAGGCCGTGCCGCGTCCGCCGATTACGGGGATCCGCAGAGGTGCACACGTCGCACCTGCAACCGATCACCGGCACCCCGAACGACGTCCCCGTCCCCAGGAAGCGAAGCTTCACCGCCCGGTCCTCATCGGTCGGTCACAGCGTCTCGATGCGCATGTAGTTGGTGGTGCCCGGCTCGTGGAACGGAACGCCCGCCGTCACCACGAAGGCGTCCCCCTCCGAGCCGAGTCCGTTGGCCAGCGCGAATTCCCTGGCCATCGCCAGCATCGAATCGTAGGTGGCATCGCTGTCGAGCCGCAGTGGGACGACGCCGTAGACGAGCGCCAGCTGGCCCCACGTGCGGGGTTGGTCCGTTACCGCGAGAATCGGGACGGCGAGCCGCTGCGCCGATTGGAGCCGGGCCGTGTAGCCGCTGTTCGTGAAGGTGACCATGAAGGGAGCGCCCAGCCTCTCGGTCGCCTCGGCGGCCGCTCCCGCGATGGCTCCGCTCACGGTGTGATGGACCGGCGACAAGCCGCGGAACCGGGCGCCCGGCGCCTCCTCAGCGGTCGTCGGCTCCCGCTCGATCCTCCGGATGATGCGAGCCATAGTCCGGACCGAATCGACCGGATGCGCTCCGACGGCCGTCTCTGCCGAGAGCATTACGGCGTCGGTTCCGTCGAGCAGTGCGTTTGCCACGTCCGATACCTCGGCGCGGGTGGGCCGCGAAGACACGATCATCGATTCCAGCATCTGCGTCGCGGTGATGCCGAGCTTGGGGGACTCGCTGGTGAGACGGAGAATCCGCTTCTGCACAAGGGGAACCTCCTCGAAGTCGAGCTCCACGCCGAGGTCTCCCCGGGCCACCATCACGCCGTCCGCCCCGGCCAGGATCCCATGCAGATTCCGGAGGGCCTGGCCCATCTCGATCTTCGCGATCAGGAGAGCCCGACCCGCGACCAGCGATCGCAGCTCGTTCAGGTCGTCCTGCCGGCGGATGAAGCTGAGCGCGACGTAATCCACGCCCAGATCGAGGGCGTGCCGGGCATCTTCACGGTCCTTGTCGGTGAGGCTGGGAGCACCGACCTCGGTGCCCGGCAGATTGATCCCCTTGCCCGAGCCCAGAACGCCACCCTCGAGCGCCTCGAGCAGGACTCCGTCGGCGCGAATCTCGCTGACGGTCAGCTCGATCTTCCCGTCGTCGAACAGCACTCGGTCGCCCGGCCCGAGGTCCACAGCGAGGTCCGGGTACGTGCTCGGAATCAGGACGACCTCATCTCCGACGTCCGGCCGTGCTGCCTCCTCCGGGTATACCAGGTAGTGATCCCCCGTCTGGATCCGTATCGGCGTCTGCAGGCTTCCGACCCGGATCTTCGGTCCCTGGAGGTCCGCCAGAACCGAGATCGGGCGACCTGCTTCGTCCGAGGCCCTGCGGGCCAGTTCGACCGCCTGGGCCGCGTGTTCGTGCGAACTGTGAGAGAAGTTGACGCGCACCCCGTCCATTCCCGCCGACACGAGGGCCGAGAACGTCTCGGGATCCCGGCTGGCGGGACCGAGTGTACACAGGATCTTCGCGCGTCGAAACGCGGAGGTGTCGGTCATGGTGTTCTGCCGTGGTCGCGGATGTTCGGGACGTTCCCGCATCGGGTCGGCGGGACGCCGGAGGCCCGGTCCCCCGGTGTCACCGGGAGCCGGGCCGTCGAGGGCTCAGGCGATGAGGCGGTTATCGGCGCAGAGTTCCGGGCGATGTGCCGCGATCCAGCTGTGGATCGCCTGCAACGTCCCGTACGGAAGGGTCTCCAGAGCCGATGGCTCCAGGCCCGGGATCACGCACGCCGCGGCCCGGCGGAAGAAATAGGCCTTCTGCTTCGTGCGCTGTTCGCCACTCAGACTCGTACCTCCGGGAATGTCCGGGATCGGCTCCAGCAACCTTCGATAACTGAATACTTCTCGGGGAGAAAACACATCGGGTATCTGGTAGGATCGCTCTCCGAGCATGAACGACCCATCCCGTGCGATCTGAAGAGCCTCCGCCATAGCACCGCTCCTTACCCACCGGTAGGCGATCGAACGGAACCCCGGGGCCGGGGGTTCGATTCACGATAGTACCGCCCGGAACGGGGTCCGGGCAAATTTTGCGCGGCTGGCGCCACGCCCGGGAACATCGAACGACCAGCAGTAGCCTGAAATCGTGCGGCTCGGCGCCCCCGCCGGAATGGCGAAGCGCAAGAGACGGGCTTCTCAAGTCCTGGAACAGCCCGCCGGGCGCCGCCCGCACACCTTACTGCCGCTGTATGATCGTCGATCCCGTACAGGTCCCGAAAGTACAAGATCTGGTGCTCACGGAACCTATCGACTCCACATGTTGTGGGTCAAGCATTCCGGC
>CBDTXM010000089.1:0-11150 GCA_965364445.1 uncultured bacterium
GGGTTCGGCCTCAGTTTCGGTGGCGGCCCGGGCCTCGGCCTCGGCCGCGTCCTCCGGAACGGGATCGAAGAGGCTGGCCTCCTGCGACTCTTCCGTCGGCGCGGCTCGGGCCGATCCGCCCTGTGACGTTCCGGTCTTCGACGGCCGCTTCCTCCGCCTTCCGCTACGCCTCCCCATCACCGCTCCTCGAAGCTACGGAGTCCAGGACCCATTCCAGATATGCCGGACTTCCACCGGCCGATTCGACTGCCAGCACTTCGGGGAGATCGTATGAGTGCAGCTCGCGAACCCGGGCCTCCAGCTCAGGAAGCAGCCGCAACGCTGTCTTCACGATTCCCAGCGCCTCTGTGTCCCGCTCCACCCGACCCTGCCAGCGATATACGGAGGTGACATCCGGAAGGACATTGGCACAGGCCGCGAGTCCCTCTTCCACCAGTCGTGACGCCAGATCCACCAGCTGCTCGCGGGTGGGTCCCGTGAGGAATACTACGACGACGCTGCCCGGCGACGGATGGAGCGAATCTGCCTCAACCGCCGGAGGCATCGGCTTCCGCCTCGGCGTACAGCTGGTCGATCAGGTCGGCGTATCGCGCCGCGATTTCCCTGCGCTTCACCTTGAGAGTGGGCGTCAGCATCCCGTTGGCCACGCTGAACGTGTCGGTCACGACCAGCGTCCGCTTCGGCCGCTCGTATCGGGCAAGCCCCGCAATTCGGGGTGAGATATCAGATTCGAGCAGCTCGCGGAGCCTCCGGCTGTCCCGATATTGGTGGCGATCGCTGTCCGTGACGATCTTTCCCGGCAGAGCGACCCGATACGCCTGGAAGCTCGGAACGACGAGCATGATCGGGAATTTCCGCTTGTCCCCGAGGATCACGACCTGATCCACGTAGGGTGACCTCGCGATCCGCTCTTCGATCGGTTGCGGGGCGATGTTCTTACCGGCCGCCGTCACGATCAGGTTCTTCTTCCGGTCGGTGATGGTCAGGTAGCCATCGTCATCCAGGTGCCCGATATCTCCGGAATGCAGCCAACCGTCGTTGTCGATCGCGTTGTTCGTGGCTTCGGGGTCCCCGAAGTAGCCCTTCATGATCTGAGGGCCGTTCATCAGAATCTCACCATCGTCTGCGATCCGGATGCGGGTCCCCGGTATCGGCGGTCCCACCGTGCCGAATCGGATGTCTTCCGGCGGATTGACGTTGGTCACCGGGGAGGACTCCGTGAGACCGTACCCCTCCAGGATGACCAGATCGCCGGAATAGAAGAACCTGGCGATCTCGGCAGAGAGCGGGGCCGCACCGCTGACGAAGAAGCGGATCCGTCCTCCGGTTCGCTCGCGCAGCTTGGAGAACACGATCTTGTCCGAAAGGCGGAACGCCGCGGTCAGAAGGGCGCCGGGTTCTTCCCCTGCCAGTTTCTTCTCGGCATGGAGGTCGCCGAACCACTTGGCGAGCCGGAAGCCGGCCTTCTTCGTCGGCCCTCCAGCCTCGACCGCTTCCACCACCGCGTCGTAAAACTTCTCGAACAGGCGGGGAACGCCCGTCATGATGGTGGGCCGAACTTCCGCCATGTCGCGCGCCACGAAGTCCACGCCCTCCGTGTAGGCGATCTGGGCACCGGCGGCCCACATGAGGAAATGACCGGCGGTCCGCTCGAACGCGTGCGAGAGCGGCAGCCAGCTCAGAATCCTGTCCGAAGGTCCGATCGGGAGACAGGCCATGCACTGGTAGGTGTTGGCATGAAGGTTGGCATGCGTCAGCATGACTCCCTTCGGAGATCCCGTGGTTCCGGATGTGTAGATCAGCGTCGCCAGATCTGACGGAACCGTCTTCCGTGCGTCACTCTCCCAGGTCCCGGCCCGCTGCACGGCCGATTCTCCGCGGCGCGCGAGATCGTCCATCGACAGCACTTCGAGGCTGGGGACCTCGATGGCCGAAGACTCGAACAGGACCGCCGTGGCAACGTCGGGGGCCTGATCCCGGACCTCCACCAGCTTGGCCAGCAGCTCCCGATCACCGGCGAACAGCAGTCGTGCTCCGGAGTCGCGAAGGATGAACGCGACCTGCTCCGGGGGCAGCGTCGGGTACACCGTTACGACCACGGCCCCCGCAAGCAGAACGGCCCAGTCCGCCATGGCCCATTCCATTCCGGTGTGGGCCATGATCGCCACGCGGTCTCCCCGCTCGATGCCCAGCTCCAGGAGTCCCAGCGAGATCTGCCGGATCCGCTCGGTTACCTGGTCTCGCCGGTACTCCTGCCACCCGCCGTCCGGTCGACGGCTGAGCATGGCGATCTCGGCCGGGCTGCGCTCGGCGCCGTCGAAATAGACGTCGACGAGAGTCCCGGACCCCAGAGCGCGACCGGAGGGAGAGGTGACGGGCTCCACGCTCACCTCAGTCCTCAAACGGCGCCTCGTTCGAATCCGCGCTCAGCGCGGCGAGTGTCGCACGCGCATGGGCTACGTGTCGCTCGGCCTCCGGCAATTCCGGTCCGCTCGCGAGGAACGCTTCCAGGTGGTGCGCCGCGTCGGCGGCATTACCGCGGTTGAGAAACAGGAAGGCCAGTCCATAGTGGGCTCCGGCACTGCCCGGCATCTTCTCGAGCGCACGCTGATACATCTTGATGGCTTCGTCGGTCATTCCCATCTTCGTGTACACGACCGCCATCTGCTCGAGCGTCGCCACATCGCCGGGTCGCTCACGAAGCGCCAGGCGAAGCGACGTCAATGCCTCGTGGAACCGCTCCTGGCTCGCGAGGTCCAGCCCTTCCAGGTAGTAATCCGGCGTGCCCTGCTCGCGCTCCCGGTTCGCTGTCAGGAAACTCCACCAGGGCATGGGTCAGCCCTCCCCTTCGATCTCGTCGTTCCAGTCGAACGGCGGCGGAGCCGGCGGGACGAGGACGATGTTGTAGGCGAAGGCGAAGGCGGCGCCGAGCAGGAAGCCCCAGGCGAAGGCCCACATCGCTCCGATGAAGGCACCCGCCACGCTCACGTTCCAACCGAACAGGACTGCGCGCGGAAGCAACGGTGCGGAACCGGCGGCGCCCGCCGGAATGAGGAGGAGGGTCCACAGCAGGACGACGGTCCCGGTCAGAAGTCCGCTCGATGCGGCGAATGCTCGAGTCTGTAGGCGCATTGCCTCGTCCCGTCCGCTGTCAGGATGGCATCAGAGGTCTGGCGGCGTATGGCCGGAAGTTAGGAATCGCCGCCGGTGGTGGCAACGAGCGGACGGCCTCCCTTCGCACCCGACTCCTGTGGTCAGGTCCGGCTTGCCACGATCGCCCGCTCATCCCGGGCAAGGAGCTCGAATCGATCATCTCCTTCGAGAGCCATGGCTGCCGGCCCGGGTCGGAGAATCACGAGCCTTCCGCCGGGTGACAGGACTCGGGCCGCCTCGTCGATTTCCGATGCTCCGCCCCCGTCGAGAGCGACACCGAGCGCACGGGCCGAGAGAAGCGGTATCGAGTCCCCGGACACCCCGCGGAGCCAGGTTACCGTTCCCGCGCCGATCGCACCTTCCTCGCGTCCGGTGGCGCCCTGGTGTGACCTCGACGATCGTCCTTCGATCTGCAGGACTTCGCACCCACCTGACAGTTCCGCGATTCGGGACGCGGAACCTCCCAGCCCGGGCCCTACGACCACCAATCCCCGGCCCTCCCGAATCCCGAACAGGGCGGCAACGACCACCGAATCTTCCTCCGGCGACGCATGGCCCGACTCCGGGTCGAAGTCGGATGCAGCGCTGTGCTCCCGCTCGGATGGCTCCCTGAAGTCGAGCAGACCGTCGGCCTGTGGAAAGCGAGCCTCGCAGGCCGGACAGTCCAGTCGGCCGGCGGCGATTCGGCGGCCATCCATTCGTTCGACCAGAACGATCAGCCCTTGCGGCGGCCCGCACCGGGGACAGGCGAGCGACTCGGCGAGATCGAGCAGCATCTGCCGGACGGACGCGTCAGGCGAGCGAGTGCGAGGCCGAGACGAGTCTCAGGAACTCCTCGCGCGTTCGGATGTCGGAGCGGAACCGACCTCGTACGGACGAGGTGATCGTCTTGCTGTTCTGCTTCTCGACTCCACGCATCATCATGCAGAGATGATACGCCTCGATCACCACTCCCACCCCATCGGGCTGAAGCGCCTCCTGGATCGCGTCGGCGATCTGGTCCGTCAGCCGCTCCTGGACCTGCAGTCGTCTCGCGAAGACTTCCACGACGCGCGGTATCTTGCTCAGCCCGAGCAGTCGGCCCTCGGGTATGTACGCCACGTGGGCCTTTCCGAAGAACGGCAGCATGTGGTGCTCACACAGGGAATAGACCTCGATGTCCTTCACGAGGATCATGTTGTCGTGCTCTTCGACGAACACCCCGGAGCCGATCGCCTCTTCGGCGCTCGACCGATACCCTCGGGTGAGCCATTTCATCGATGCCGCTACCCGGCGTGGTGTATCCGTAAGCCCCGGTCGGGAAGGATCCTCTCCCAGCCGGCGCAGCTGTTCGCGAACCAGGTCCTCGTAGGAAACTGCACCGAGATCGATCTCCTGCGATTCCTCTCTGCGCTCCGTCATGAGCATCTCCCGGGGCTCATTCTCCCCTGTATTCCACCATGTTGCGTTCCGTTTCCCAGATCTTCACGCACTCCAGCGTCACGTCGCCGAGTCGTCCTTCGAGTCGCTTCCAGATCGCGACCGCCAGGTTCTCGGTCGTCGGAATCACACCCTGCAGCCATTCCACGTCCACGTTCAGGTTCGCGTGGTCGAGGTCGGTCAGCACCTGCTCGCCGAGCAGGGCCTTCAGATGCTTCAGATCCATGACGAACCCGGTCTCCGGGTCCACTTCCCCCGAGACGGTCACCTCGAGATCGTAGTTGTGCCCGTGGCCATTGGGATTGTTGCACAGCCCGTACGTGGCACGATTCCGCTCGTCATCGAACGAGGGATTGTGGAGACGATGTCCCGCGCTGAAGTGGACGCGGCGGGTAATGCGTGCGATCGGCATCCTGGCTCCTGTCCGGTTCATAGCCCGAATCTCGACTCAAAAAAAGGGGCGATCCAGAAGGATCGCCCCATGCGGTAAGGTGAGGGGGTCGATTGAGGCCCTTTCGGAACCTTTCGCTCTTCCTCCCGGTGCTTCGTCTTCCCCTCTCGGGGCGTGACGTCCGTCGAGAGATCGGAAGCGATCAAACCCAAGTGTTGGCTCAATCACTTATCCTCGACCTTTCCGCGACGGAAGATACGGCCTCTCCGGGGGCCGAGCAACGCGACTCACGTCCCTCACGTCATGGAGAGCCACGCTCCGACGATCGAATAGCCTACGGCCGCCACCGCCCCCGCGATCAGCGCGTAGGGCAGCTGGGTGCGGACATGTTCGATGTGGTCCGACGCCGAAGCCAGCGAGGACACGATCGTGGTGTCGCTGATCGGGCTGCAATGGTCGCCGAACACGCCACCGGAGAGCGATGCGGCCACGAACGCGGTGATGGGCAGCCCCAGGGCGGTGCCGATCGGCACCGCGATCGGAAGCATGATCGCGAACGTGCCCCAGCTGCTGCCGGTCGAAAAGGCGATTCCGGCCGCTACCAGGAACACCAATGGCACAAGCAGGAACAGCGGGACGCGTCCCCCCACGATCCCGGCCACGTAGTCCCCCGTGCCGAGCTCCTGTGTCACGGCTCCGAGCGTCAGCGCGAGAAGCAGGACGAGCGCCATGCCGGTCAGGCCTCCCGCTCCCCGCACTCCCACGGTTCCGAGTTCCTCGAGATTGAGCAGCTTCTGCACCAGCGACAGAACGGAGGCGACGGCGATGCCCGCCAGTACCGCCCAGAGCACGGATACCGAGCCGGAACCCGCCATCAGGTCTCCATCCCCGGTGATGAACATGGCAAGCGGCATCATCAGGACCATCGAGGCGATCGGCAGGATCATGTTGATCGGCCGGTGCGGAATTCCGTCCTTCGGCGGCGGCGCCAGCTGCTCGGGATCCGCAATCGCGACCGTGTGCTCCCAGTGAAGCTCTCCGCCTTCCGTCCGTTCCTGCGCGGCCGCCATCGGCCCGATGTCCAGGCCGCGCACCGCGCTGACACCGGCCAGCAGGAGCGCCGCGATCGCGTAGAGGTTGAGTGGAATGGAGGCTACGAGCACCGGCACGGCATTCTCGACTCCGAGGCCGGCGAGCAGACTGAGTATGTACGCACCCCAGGCGTTGAATGGAATCAATATGCAGACGGGCGCCGAGGTGGAATCGATCAGGTATGCGAGTTTCTCACGGGAAACCCGGAACCGATCGAACAGGGGGCGACAGATGGAGCCGGCGACGAGAACCGTGATGTTCGACTCGATGAAGATCACGACCCCGATCGTCCAGGCCAGAATCTGAGCCCGCCGTCCATTGGTCACCCAACGCCGGCGCTCGACCCAATCCACGAACCCCCGTACGCCTCCGTTGGCCTCCACGAGCGCGATGAGCGCTCCGATCGCGAAGGTGAACAGGAGTACGCGAGCATTCCCGGGATCGACGACAGTGTCGACGATGGCGTCGATCGACGCCGCCGTGCCGGCAAAGGGATTCCAGCCCGAGAGAATCGTCCAGCCGAGCCAGATACCGGCCGCGAGCGACAGGTAGACCTGCCGGGTCCAGATCGCGAGTCCGATCGCCAGCAGCGGCGGCAACAGGGACAAAGCTCCGTATTCGATCTCAGCCTCCGGTCAGCGCCGCGCGGCCTCTCCGAGTCGGGACCGCCCGGCCTCAAGAAACGCCGCGGACGCAGTCGCGTCAAATCCCCTCCGTCGGCCCCGGCTCAGCGTCGGGAGACCCACTCACTTCGTGCATCGTACCAGCGCCACGGACGGTCGGCGGCGCGCCGGATTCCGATGCGAGGGCTGCATACCCTGCTCTCCGGCGGCACCGGATCACCGGCCTCGAGCCAGATCGGCGGTGTATCCAGGGGCAGCCCGTTGAGATCCGGTCCGAGGGCGAATGCCTGGCCGAGCCGGCCGGGACCGTTCGTCAGCTCCTCGCGGCCGCGCCGTTCCCGCATCAGGTCTACTCCGGCTACCGGCTCCACGGCACGAACCAGGACCCCTTCCGGTTTTCCCGATCGGGCAGCGACCACGTTGAAGCACCAGTGCACACCGTAGTTGCAGTGCACGTAGGCGGTTCCCGGAGGTCCGAAGAGAGGATCGTTTCGACGGGTCCTTCCGATTCGTCGGGCGGCGTGGGAAGCAGGGTCCTCGGGGCCCGGATACGCCTCGGTCTCCACGATTCGGCCGGAAGTGAGGCCGCGCTCGGTCCGTCGAACCAGCAGCACGCCCAGCAGTTCGGGAGCCAGTTCAACGGCGGGTCGGGCGAAGAAATCCGCGGGCAGGACCCGCGAGGACGAGAACTCGCGGGTCCGTGTGTGTGGAATTCTCATCGGGCCCTGCCGGCCGCAGCCCGGGGTCGGCTACCGACCGATCAGCCGCTCAGCTCGGCTTTCCGACCCGCCAGCACCGCTTTCGCCCGGTGCTCCGGGAGCACGGACCGGATCCGGTCGGGCTGGGAGTCGATCACCATGAAGACCTCCTCACCGAACTCCTGAAACAGCACCTCCGCCGTGCGTCGACCGACCCCGGGGTAATTCCGTGACATGGCCTCGATCTCGGAACGGAATCGGGACGTATCCTCACGAACATCCGGACTCGACGCAGAGGCCTGCCTTCCCCGACCGCGCGGAGGACGCTCCGTACGGGGAGTTTCGGGCCGGGTCGTCGGGCTCGACTCCGGCGTATCGACCGGGCCGGGCACGACCTTCTTCTGCGCCGCCGATCCCGCGCCGCCCGCCGGAGCGGATCCCTTGCTGCGCGATCCGCGGCGGAACCGGCCCATGCCGACGGATCGCCGTGGCTCGGGCCCGGAACTCGGTTCTTTCGAGGGAACGATCCCTTGGTCGGAAACCGGCTCCGAGGGAGTCGTCGGCTCGGGGGTCTTCGGTTCGGTCCGTACCTCGGGCTCGACCTGCGACGCCGCCCCTGTCTCGGGTTCGGCCTTCGCCTCCACCGGTGCCTCTTTTTCGGCGGGTCGCTCGCGGCTCGACCGCCCCCGTGGAGCTGCGTCTCGATCGGCGGGGCGTTCTTCGGATCGGCTGCGTCGCCCGCGGCCCGATCGCCGCTCCCGTGCAGGCTCCTTCCTGGGCGCTTCCGGCTCGGAATCCGTCCGGGCAGCGGGGCCGACAGTGGCGGCAGCCTCCGGGTTCGGCGAGACCAGGTAGTTGCCCTCGGGTCCCCTCTCGAGATCTACGATCCCCTCGTCGTGTGCCTGCCGGAGAAACCGGCTGAACTTGCTGAAGCCGAGCGCGGCCTCGTCGAACTTCCCTTCCTGTTCGAGCATGCGGCGCTTCACCTCGGAGTCGCGCACCGGGTTGCCCGGGCTCGCGAGTACGCCGGTAACCTCGGCGAGGAGCGCGTAGGCGCTCCGCAGTCTGTCGACGTCCACGTCCGGAGCTTCTTCCTCCGCCGGGGGCGCCTGCGTGGTGGAGGTCGATTTTCGCTCAGAGGATCGCCGGCTACCGCGAGAACGGGATCGCGAGCGCTTCTCCGGAACCCGCATCGGCTCGGCAGAGCCGTCGCCCGCACTGGCTGCGCCGGCCGCGCCGTCTCCCGTTGCCACTGCCGTCGCGCGCGATCCGGCCGCCACCTCGTACTGGCCGTTGGCCGCCTTCTCCAGCGACAGGATGCCGCGGGACGCCGCCTCGGAGAGAAACCGGTTGAACTTACTGAACCCGATTTCCTTTTCGTCGAACGAGGGATCGAGCTCGAGCATGACCTGCTTGAATCGATCCGAGCGCATCACGTCTTTGCGCTCCTGCATCTTCAGGATCGTACGGCCGGCGAGGACCCAGGGATCGTGCTTCTCGGTTGGACCGTCCGCCGCGCTCGTCAGACCCGAGATGCTGTTGTAGCTGTAGTACTCGTCGCAATTCTGGACGAGGAGATCGGAACTGGACTCCTGCATTCCGACTCCGATCACGTACTTTCCGTACTCCTTGAGCTTGAGCACCAGGCTGGAGAAATCGGAGTCACCCGAGAGCAGGATGTACGTGCCGATCTCGGGACGGGTGAACACGAGCTCCAGCGCATCGATCGCAAGTCGAATGTCGGTCGCGTTCTTCTTGGACGAGCCGTAGGCCGGCGCGAAGATCAGATCGATGGATGACTCGGACAGGGAGACGATGTATTGCGGATAGCGGCGCCAGTCGGCGTATGCCCGCTGAACGGCCACCTTTCCCTTGATGATGTCCGAATTCAGCAGCTTGCGGAGCTCCTGCCCGAGATTGGACCGGGTTCCCATGGTTACGTTGTCGAAATCGATCAACAGGGCCGCGTTGGAAAACTGCTCCTCGGCCCCCGGGCGCCGGTGCGGCGCGTGAGTGTAATGCTCGTTCATGCCTCTCGTTCTGCTTTCTGTAGTCACAGAGCCGCCCGCGCGGGCGGCCGAGAGGCCCGTCGATCTCGCCCCCGGCGTTGCCGGAGGGGACTGTGCGACGGGTCTCTCCTTCTCAATTGTCGCGGCCGTCGACCGATGCTCGACCGCGGGCCGCGAGGCGCACCTTCATCTCTGATACGAGGTCCTGTCTGCGCGCCCGACCGGTCTGCGATTCGGGAAACGCGTCGAACAGCTGCACCACGTCGGGCAGCTTGAAATCTGACAGCGCCGGCCGGCAGAGCTCTCGAATCTCGTCTCCGGTCACCAGCGCTCCTTCAACGGGTACCACGCAGGCGCAAACCAGTTCGCCCAGCACCTCGTTCGGCAGACCGATCACCACCGCATCCTGGACGGCCGGCAACGAGCGGAGGTGGTCTTCGATCTCCCGCGGGTGGACGCTGTACCCTCCGCGGAGGATCACGTCGCTGCGGCGGCCGACGATCCGCAGATACCCATCGGCGTCGATCGTCCCCAGGTCTCCCGTCTTCAGGAAACCGTCCGACGTCAGTGCCGTCCGCGTCGCGGCCGGCTGCCGGAAATAGCCCAGCATCACGTTCGGTCCGTGCACCGCGATCTCTCCGGTCTCTCCCGGTCCGACCGGCTCGTCGCGCTCGTTCAGGATTCTCAGATCGACGTCGGGAATCGGCCGACCGACGGTTTCCGCCCGGGCCTCCCCGTCGTCCGGACCCGTCATCGTCACGGTCGGCGATGTCTCGGTCAGGCCGTAGGCGATTTCCAACCCGGGAACGAGCTCCTCGCGAAGCGCCCGAATCAGTTCCGGTGCGACCGGGGCGCCTGCGATGATCCCCGTGCGCAGCGAGGAGAGCGATGACCGATCTACTCCCCCCTTCTGGAGTTCCCTGCGCAGCAGGACGAACATCGTGGGAACACCGTGCAGCACCGTCGGCCGGTGCCTGCCCACGAGTCCGATGAGGCCGCCCGCCTCGAACTGCTCCTGAAGGACCAGCGATCCCCCGGTCAACACGGTGGTCAGGAGGGCCGTCCCGAGTCCGAAAATGTTGAACAGAGGCACCGCACAGAGCGTTACGTCACCGTCTGTCAGTTCCAGGCCGGCAGCCGTCCGGGCCGCCGTCTCCAGCAGGCTGGAATGCGAGAGGACGACGCCCTTCTGTTTCTGGGATACGCCGGCCGTATAGAGAATCGCTGCGGGATCCTCTTCACCGACCGGATTCGGGGTGCAGACCCGCCCCCGACCCGCAGAAACGAGATCTTCGAACTGGAAGATCCGATCATCGTACCAGAGGTCCTCGTCGCCGACCGTGACGAGATACTGCAACCCCGGCAGTTCGGAGAAGAGTCCCTCGAACAGTTCGAGGTATTCGACACCTCCGAACCGCTCGGCCGTGATCACGACCGAACACTCCGTGTTGCGAAGAACGAACTGCAGCTCGCGCGGCGAATACGCCGGGTTGAGAGGGACTATGGTCGCACCCAGCTCGGATGCCGCAAGCAGCGAGAGCACGAATTCGGGCCAGTTCGGCATGTTGAGGCCGACCCTGTCCCCTCGTTCCACCCCCAGTTCCTGGAGCGCGCAAGCCAGCGCATGAGACTGGGACGCGGTTTCGGCCCACGTCCACTCCGCTTCCCCGTATCGCAGGAATACGTCGGCGGGTCGACGTTCTCTCTGGAGGAGAAACGCCGAAGCGATGCCCGGAAGTTCGGGTGTCACGAACAGTTGCGCCCT
>CBDTXM010000090.1:0-11005 GCA_965364445.1 uncultured bacterium
CGTGACACCTCGGCGATCGTCCTCTCCCGCCTCCATTCCGTACGATGGAACGTGTAGACGAACGCAGCGATCGCAACGTGTCCGGCCCCGTCGGGAAGGGTGAGGATGCCGACGTCGTTGATGGCGCCCGCGATCGTTCCCGTCTTGTGGGCGACCGGAGTCCCGACCGGAAGCAGACCCTTGATTCGCCGGGGGCCCGATCGGCTCGCGAGCATCGCGTCCACCAGATAGTCGCGCGACGTGGGACTCAGGCCCGCACCGGCGTGGATCAGGGCGAGCAGTTGAACCATTCCGTCCGGCGTAGCGGTATCGCGCGGGTCTTCACCGAAGCGAAGCCGAGCCTGCTGGCGGTGCTCCGCAGGAAGCGCGTCTCTCATGCGGAAGTACTTGTACCGATACAACTCCGACTCCGGGACCGTGTCGGGAATGCCCGACAGGTCCGCAAAAGTCCGCGCTTCCGATCGGTCCACGTCGACATCGTCGATGCCCAGTTCCCGCAGGCGACGGGTGACCTCCGCCGGTCCCCCCGCCATTCGGAGGATCACGTCGGTGGCCGTGTTGTCGGACACCTCGATCATCAGACGGAACAGACTGTCGATCGTGGCCTGCTCGGCACGACCTCCCGACCAGCTCGCGAGGGGACTGTACCCGGGCCGAAAATCAGTTGTGGGGACAACAAGTTCTTCGGACAGATCGATCTCGCCTGCATCCACCCGACGAAGAAACTCCACCGCCATCGGAATCTTCGAGACACTGGCCATCGGGTAGCGCCGGCTGCCGTTGTAGGAGATCCGGGCGCCGGTCTCCAGGTGTACGGCCGTGACCCCGATGTCTCCGTCCACGCGTCGAGCGATCCTCCGCAGCGCATCGCCGATGGAGTCCGGGACCAGGCAGAGGTCGAGCCTGGAAGGGGGGGCGTCGGGGACGGGCTGACCGATTCCGGGGCTCGCACAGAGTAAAGCGGCGATGTAAAGCGACCAGCATGCTGTACGATGGGAACGGCGACTTCCTGCGCGGCTCCTGCGAATCTGTCTGGTTCCGTCCTCACAGCCCCTCATGCGCGTTCCCCCCGGTCGCGGTATGGCCGATTCCGCTTCTGGTCGGCAAGTATCGGTCCTGCAGATCCCGCGCGAAAGAGCAGAGAACGCGTTGCTGAGATCCTCAGGGAAAGATTCCGAGCTCCTGGTAGGAGACGGCGATCTTTTTGATCGCGGTGACGAAAGAGGCCGTTCGGAGGTCCCTGATGCCCATCCCGGCCTCCACGTCCTGGATCTGGTGGAGTGCGACGATCATCGTCTCTTCCAGCCCCGAGTGAACGAGGTCCTCCTCGTCGGCGCCCAGGTCCGGCAGGTCGCTGACTTCCACATCTACACCGGTGGCTCGCCCGATCTCACGCAGCAGACTTCGATGCGCCGCCTCGTCGAATCGCTTCTCCATTCGGCCGAATCGGACGTGAGACAGGTTCTTCAGCCACTCGAAGTAGGAAACGGTCACTCCCCCGGCATTCAAGTACAGGTCGGGCAGGACACGCACTCCGCGCTCGAGGAGGATGGCGTCCGCCTCGGCCGTGGTGGGTCCGTTCGCGGCCTCACCAATGAGCTTCGCCTGGATCCGCGGCGCGTTCTCCGCCGTGATCTGGTTTTCGAGGGCCGCGGGAATGAGGATCTCACAGTCCAGTTCCAGGGCGTCGATGTTGCGTGCCAGATCGGTGGCTCCCGGGAAGCCCAGGATCGAGCCCGTTTCCTCCCGGTGTCGCACGACAGCCTCGAGGTCGAGTCCGTCGGGATTGGCGATCGCGCCTTCGAATTCGGCGATGCCTACGAGTACCGCTCCACCGTCGGCAAGGTGGCGTGCGGCATGATACCCGACGTTTCCGAGGCCCTGGATGACTACGCGCTTGCCGGCGAGCCCAGTTTCGAGTCCGAGTGCATTCATCTCTTCCGCAGAGTTGCACACATCGCGAACCCCATAGAACACGCCGCGCCCCGTCGCGTCGAGCCGGCCGCGGATGCCTTCCTGTTCGATCGGCTTGCCGGTGACGCAGGCTTCCGGATTCTGTTCGCCGTTCGACATCGACTTGTACGTGTCGACGATCCAGGCCATCTCCGCGGGTCCCGTCCCATAATCCGGCGCTGGAACGTCGATGCCGGGACCGATGAACCGCTTCTTGATCAATTCGTAGGTATAGCGCCGGGTGATGCGCTCGAGTTCGGTGGCGGAGTAGTCACGTCTGTCGATGCGAATCCCGCCCTTGGCGCCTCCGAACGGTACATCGACAACCGAGCACTTGAACGTCATGAGCGCGGCGAGCGCCATCACCTCGTCCTCGGTGACGCCGGTGCTGAATCGGATTCCGCCTTTCGTCGGCAGCTTGTGCTGGCTGTGCTCGGCCCTCCAGGCTTCAATCACCTGAATGGACCCATCATCGCGCTTCAGGGGGAAGGTCAACCGGTAGACGCTGTTGCATGCCTTGATCTGCGCCAGGAGCCCGACCTCCAGGTCGGTGTAGGCAGCCGCCTGATCGAAGGCCCGGTGGACCTGGGCGAGAAATCCGAAGTCCGTTGACATCATCCGATTCCTGATTGAAGGAGTGCTGCGGCCGGGACGGTTCCTTCGGCTCCGTCCCTGAGGCGCCTCGGGCGGAACCAGAATACAACCGATCGGATTCACCGGACCACTCCCCAGGGTGCCTGTGTGGCCGGTCGTGCGGCGAGGCCGCATTATTCGCCGGTCGGGCGGAGCCGCCGGCCGGCCCGCGGCCGTGACGGGCTTCCCCTCCAGTCCCCGGAGGACGAGATGTGCCGCGCAATCTTCCGCAGCCTGTCTGTCGCAGCCCTTCTGATGCTCCTGCAGGGCGGGGATCTCCCCGCGCAGAGTCCGGCGAGCCGGTCGGATGGTGGTGCGGAGCAGGCGGTCCGGCTCCTCTACGACCTGGTCAGCGCCGATGCGGGCTCCGTTCCCGACTGGGCGCCGGTACGGGAGTTGTTCCTGCCCGAGTCCGTGATCGTGCTGCGAAGCTCACGCGATGCCATGAGCGTGCTGTCGCTTGACGGATTCATACGGGACTTTCAGCAGTTCTACGCCACGCCTCAGGTCACCGAGAAGGGATTCAAGGAGACGATCCTCGCGCTCGAGGCTACCGAGTACGGCGAGATGGCGCAGGTATGGGTCCTGTACGAGGCGAGGATTCCCGAGGGCCGGGGAAACCGCGGAGTGGACAACTTCTCTCTGATCCGGCGTGACGGTACCTGGCGGATCGCGGCGGTGACCAACGAGGTCGTGTTCCCGGACGGGCCCGACCCCGACGCGCTGTTCGACTGAGCCGGCGCCACCCGGGACGGATTCGCCCGCCGGCGAGGTGTGACGTCACGGCACCAGCGGGCGCGACTCCTCCATCTCGACGATCCAGAGGCCGGAAGCCCCGTCGGAGGCGTAGATCTTCCCCTTGAAGGGTTGCGCTCCCCACGTGTCGGTCGAGTACGGACGGCTCCCGGTGTCATCCTCCGTCATGAACCAGGCGATCTCCCGGCCCTGGCGGTAGAGATCTCCACGCAGTTCGCCGGAGATGTCCAGCACGCGCAATCCGGCCTGGTAGTAGCCGATGTACAGCTTGTCATCTTCGGCCCAGAGGTTGTGCGAACCCGCCTCCGGGACGCGATACCAGCCCACCTTCCGGGGATTGTCGATGTCGCTGACATCGATCACGTGGATGTAGCCCCGGGGGCCGTTCACACACTCGGCGCAGCCGAAGATCTCGTCTCCCGTGAACACGTAGTCGCCATATCGGATCGCGTGGTGCGTATTGGCATAGCTTTCCGACCCCAGTCGGTAGCTGTAGGCCAGCTGCGAGACGAGCGCGGGTTCCGTGGGCGTGCCTCCATGCGTACCCGCGCCGACGTCGATGATCACCACCCCATCATTCCAGTAAGAGAGGTAGGCATAGCCGTCCAGCACGGTCACATCGTGCAGGAACCGGTCATCGTTCGGCAGTTGCCAGCGACCGACTTCGTTCGGGACGATTGGGTCGGCGATGTCGATGATGTGGACTGCTCGCGTGCCGTAGTGAACGGCGTACACGAGATCGTCCACGATCCAGGTGTTGTGGACACCGCCCGTGAGCCCCTCGGTGAAGTGGCTGAGCTTCCGGGGATGCGCCGGCTGCGTGATGTCGAGTACCGTGATCCCGTTCTTCCGATCGGAGGCGTGCTCGCTGGTCACTACGGCCAGCGTGCGGTCCTGGTTGACCTTCACGTCGTTCACCCGGCGCCCGTCGAATTGAACGGAGTCGACGATGGCCGGGCTTGACGGATCGCTCACGTCCCAGGCGTACATCAGGTTGCCGTGATATGTACCCGTGTAGACGTAGTCGCGCCCATCGCGGCCCTCGAACACCCAGAGATCGGTGGTTGCCTGTCCCGTGGGCACGACCCCGTGGGCCACCAGGCTGATGCCGCGTCTCGGCGGCCGAGCCTGGGCGCGGACGATCGCGTCCTGCCAGCGATCTCCGATCTGGGCGGTGACCCGATACAGGCCAGGCTCGTTGGGCACGAGAACGCCCGTACGCTCGTCCTCCGCGTCGAGCGCCAGCGCATCGAACGGCTGCTCCTCCAGCCCTTCCCAGCTCCAGTGCACCGTGCCTCCGGTTACCCTGCGCCCACCGTCGTCCAGCGCACTCGCACGCAGTCGCAGCACTTCGCCCGCTCGCACCAGGGCGGATGCCGGCTCGATCTCGAGCGCTCGGATCGGGTTGGCGACCACCCGCATCTCGAACGACTCGGCAACGTCGTCGGCCCTCCCCGTAAGTCGGGCGGTACCGATCTTCCGACCATACACGATTCCCGAGGGGCCCACCTCCAGGACGTCGGAATCAGAAGACGACCACTTCACCGCCGCGTCCTGAACGGAGCGTCCCTGCGCCCACGCGCGTGCCGTCACCCGTTCCCGGGTTCCCAGATAGATCTCCCCGTCCTTCCCGTTCGTCTCGATCTCCATCCGGTCGACAGGCGCCGTCCGTACGACGACATGCGTGTACGCCTTGAGATCGTCGTATCCCATCCTGCCTGGTGCCCACCGACGGATCCGCGTCTCGACGACCGTCTCGCCAGGACGGATCCCGGTGACCAGCCCCGAGCGCTGATCGACGGCGATCTCGGCTCCCTGGGTCCAGACCATCATGTCCGGTTCCCGAACGACGTTTCCGGCTGCATCGAGGGCGGAGATCCGAATGGGAGCCCGCTGCCCCACGAACAGGAGCATTGAATCCGGCTCCATCACGATCGTTTCGACGAGGTCGGACTCCACCGTCTGCGCCGGGAGACCGAACGGCGCGACCAACGCACCCATGCCCACCACGAGAAGAAAGACCGGGACAGGACCCCGGCCGGTCGCTGGGAAGACTCTCAAGGATCTGCATTTCGTTGAAGAAAGGGTCGGACAGCCTGGTCCAGAGTACCTGAACTGCGCTCGGCCGGGAAGGTGGAGCTCAGGCCTCGAAGATCTCCCGGGCCGTTTCCCCTTCTGCAAGGCGGCGGAACGCTTCGCTTCGGAGCCCGTTTCCGCCGCCCGCGGACACGAGTCTGTCGGAGCCTGCGCCCACGTGAAACATCACCGCGATCAGCACCCGCGCGATCTCCTCGCGTGCCTCCACTTCCGACAGGCCGCGTTCCCGCATCGCCTCGAATGCCGCTCGCGCCTCCGCATTCTTCGCCAGGATGGGGACAACGGCGTCCTTGAGGAGCGGGTAGGCTTCGGCGGGCGTCCGGGGCGTCAGGATCTCGTCGTCATTCATTCCGCCACGATCCGGTTCGGCCGGCCGTGATGCAAGCCGGGTTGCGTGCGCCGGCCCGGGCGGGCACTAGTCCGGGATGTCATTCGATAGATACCGGAAGATCATTCCCGAGTTCGGGCGCTTCCTGGACTTCTCCTCTCGGCCCGAGCCGACGACGATCCGGGTGAGGACGGGGCGAATCGAGCCTGATGTTCTGGTCGAGCGACTCGCTCACAGGGGCTTCGCTCTAAGCCCTCTCGAGAACCAGCCCGACCTCTTCCGGGTCGAGAGTCAGCCGAAGCCGATAGCGCTGACCCTCGAGCACTGGCTGGGCCTGTTCTATGTGCAACGCGCCTCCACCGGACTCGCGGCTCCGCTCCTCGCCCCCGAGCCCGGAGAGCGTGTCCTCGACATGTGTGCGGCGCCCGGTGGGAAGACGACGCACCTGGCCGACCTGATGGAGGACCGGGGACCGCTCGTCGCCGTGGATCCGAGCCCGGGTCGGATGCGGGCCCTGGCCGGAAACGTCTACCGAACCGCGCATATCAACGTACTCATGGTGGCCGCGGACGGACGCGAACTGCCGGACGGGGCCCTGTTCGACCGGGTCCTGGTCGACGCGCCCTGTTCGGCCGAGGGCACGGTCCGCGAGGGACGAGGACGGGTCAGGGCGCGGACCGCCCGATACGAGGCCTACATCACGGGCCTGCAGCTTGGACTGCTGCGACGGGCGATCGACTTGACCCGTCCGGGAGGCACCATTCTCTACTCCACCTGTACGTTCGCCCCGGAAGAGAACGAGGCCATCGTTGATGCCGTTCTTGGCGAGGCCACCGCGGAGCTGATTCCTGCGGAGATTCCGGTGCCGGGTTCTCCGGGCCTGACGGAGTTCGACGGGCGGCGATTCGATGCACGTCTCGAAGGCGCTGTCCGCATATATCCCCATCACCTCGATTCCGGCGGACTGTTCCTCGCCGTCCTCCGCCGAACGGGAACCACCGACGGCCACGGAAACGTACTCGAGACGCCTTCCGATCCCGGCTGGACACCCATCCCTTCGGCCGACGCAGCCGGAGGCGCCGATGCCCGCGACGTCGAAGAGGCCGAACGCAAGCTGGTCGAGATCAAGCGAGTTCTCGACGAGGTGTGGCGGGTGGCGCCCGCCGCTCTCGAAGGAGTCGGCTGGATGCTGCGGAACGACCGAATGTGGGCGCACGGATGCGGCGAATGGCCGTTCGATGCCTGGGCTGGCCGGGGAGCCTGGGACTCGGTCGCCGTGGGGCTTCGAGCATTCAGCTTCGACAGCGGCGGACTTCCGAGGCCGTCGAACGACCTGGTGCGGTGGCTCGGAAGCTCCCTCGTCGGACGCGGCGTGGATCTGCCGTTGGAGGCCTGGCGAACGCTCCTGTCCCGGGAGCCGGTCGAGGCGGAGGGCATGGCGGATGGGTACGCGGCTCTCCGGCTCGGTGGTATCCCGATCGGCCGCGGATTCGTCCGTTCCGGGCAGGTACGGCACGAGATCCCCCGCGTGCACGCCCGGAGTCTGGCCAGGATCCTCGGCTGAACGCGGGGCGCCAGACCCGGTCGAGCCCCCCGCGTCCGGCTCAGGCGATCAGATTACACAGGTACGCGGTAGCCACGCCCAGGTAGTTGCCGAGCGCGTACCCGATCAGCGCCAGCATGATCGACACCGGAACGAGCTCCTCCCGGTGGTAGCCGGCTGCCACCGGAGCCGACGCGGCTCCGCCCACGCAGGCGACGCTCGAGACCGCCGCCATGCTCACGTCCAGGCGCAGCAGCTTCGCCCCGAAGACCACGAACACCAGGTGGATCGCGATCGCCAGGAACCCGGCGACCAGGAACCAGTGCGCGTCACCGAGCTGCCTCAGGTCGGCCGAGGCGCCGATCATCGTCATGTAGAGGTAGACGAAGCTCATCGACAGAGGTTCGGTGCCCGGGACGTCTTTGAGGGGAGTCGCCGACATCACGACCCCGATCGTCGTCACGAGGAGGATCGTCCATGTGCTCGTGGTCAGGACGGGCGGGAACTCCGGCACCATCCCGGCAATCCAGCGTGCGGCTACGATTGCGACGAAGCCCCATCCGACCAGCGTCAGCACGTCGCTGAAGTGCACTTCGTGCGTCTTCTTCTCGACCTCCGAGGAGGCTTCGATGAAGTGCGCGATCTCTTCATCCGACACGCCGGTGAACCGATTGAACGGTTTCGCCCACCGCTTGCAGGTCAGGATCAGCGGGAAGTAGACCAGGTAGACGATGTTGTCCACGATCACGACGATTCCCACCAGCTCGCTGGGCGTGTCGAGACTCTCGGCCACGGCGGCCAGATTGCCGGTACCGCCGATCCAGCTTCCCGCCAGGGCGCCGAACCCCGACCAGGCGTTGTCCGGCACGCCGGCCGAGAACGCGACGTACGCGGCCACGCAGCCGATCACGATTCCGACGGCTCCGATCGTCAGTACGATGGCGCCCCGCCACGCGACTTTCATCGACTGCCGGATGTTGATGTCGAGCAGCATCAGAACGATGAACAGGGGCACGGCGAACGACTTGAACGTGTCGTAGATCGAGCTCTCGCGCGGAATGATGTTCAGGTTCGACAGGAAGATCGGCGTGAGGAAGATCCAGATGATGGCCGGCAGGAAGTCGAAGATCTTCCACTGCGTCTTACGCTCGAGCCACAGGAAGAACACCGGCACCATGCAGATCACGGCCATGACGCCGAACAGGTCGTTGAACAGTGGCTGGGGCTCCATGCACTACCTCTCGAGAGAGACGCCGGTCGAGCCGAAGCCCCCCGCGCCGCGTTCGGTGTTTTCCGGAAGGTGATCGACGAGTTCAATCACCGGTCGCTGGAACCGGGCGAATACGAGCTGTGCGATCCGGTCGCCGCGCCGGATGTGAATCGTCCGCTCCACCAGTCCACGGGCGAGACGCTCGGCCAGGCCGTCGGAGGGGCCGTCCACCTCCGCAGAGGTCAGCGCCGCGGCAGCGTTGTGCAGGATCACTTTCACCGGTCCCCGATATCCCGGATCGATCGTGCCGGGTGAATTCAGGCACCCGAGACCGTGGCGCAGTGCCTGTCCCGAGCGCGGCCTCACCTGTCCCTCCACGCCTTGCGGCAAGGCGATCCGCAGACCCGCGGACACGGCTATACGGCTACCCGGAACCAGCGCGACGTCCTCGCACGCGATCAGGTCGATGCCAGCGTCTCCGTCCCTCGCCGGCACGAGGCCCGCGTCGGACGCCGAAGCCGCTCGGCCGTAATCGGGGTGATCGGGGAGCAGCTCCACGAGTACCCGGTCGTTCGTCACGTCAGAATTCGACATGGGCCACAGTCTACCCGCGTTGCCCTGATTCGGGAACCGCACGAAGCGTCTGCCCGATCGCGGGTGTTCCTCAGAGGACAGATCGAAGACGCGAATCGCCTCGCCATTGCGATGCCCGGTTCGTAACGCATCTTGGCGAGGTCGGGTCGGTGGACCGCCTGCCCGACTTCGATCCGGAATGAAACCGCTTGCACCGCATGGAGGCTATCGATGCTGGTCCCCCGCAGAATGAGAAATCCAACACGCTCGAGATCGATGGCCGCTCTGACCGCAATCGCAGTGTTGGCGGCGGTGCTGCCACAGACGGGTTTCGCCCAGATGGGCGGCGTGGATCTCGACACGGTCCAGGCAGGTCGATTCGACTACGGCAAGATGTGGACGTTCGAGTACCCGCCCTCCGACTACTTCTCGGACACCTACGGATTTCAGGCCGACGAGGAGTGGTTCCAGCGGGCGCGACTGTCCGTGCTGCGCATCCCCGGTTGCTCGGCGTCTTTCGTCTCTCCCGACGGTCTCGTGGCGACCAACCACCACTGCGTGCGAGGCGTGGTCAGCCGAATCACGCAGGAAGGGGAAGCGCTGCTGGACAGCGGATTCGTGGCTGCCACGATGGAGGATGAGCGACCGATCCCGGGCTACTACGCCGACCAGCTGCTGGCGGTCGAGGACGTGACCGAACAGGTGTTTGCAGCGACGGACGCTGCCGCCAGCGAGGATGAGCGGGAGCGGCTGCGAGGCGAGGTGCTGGAGCAGCTCGAGCAGTCTCTGCTCACGAAGTACGGGACCCGGATCACCGGCGACTCGATCTGGGTCCAGATGATTCCGCTCTACAACGGCGGACGTTACTCGGCCTACGTGTTCAACCGCTTCACAGACGTGAGGATGGTGGTGGCCGCCGAGCTCCAGATGGGATTCTTCGGCGGTGATCCGGACAATTTCACCTACCCGCGTTACGCGCTCGACTTCGCGTTTCTCCGAATCTATGGACAGGACGGCACCCCTTATCGCCCCACGCACTGGTTCGGCTGGAGCCTGGACGGCGTGGAAGAAGGAGACGTCGTCTTCGTGATCGGCAATCCCGGATCGACCAACCGGTTGAAGAGCATCGCGCAGCTGGAATACCAGCGCGACGTCTCGGTCCCGGCCCTCGTGAGCTGGCTCGAGAGTCGGCACGCGATCCTCGGAGATCTGCGAGCGAACGCACCGCCGGACCTGGCGGGCCAGATGCGCAACGCGATGTTCGGCCTGTCGAACTCGATGAAGGCATCCGGGGGTCGGCTGGCGGCGCTCAACGACCCGGTGATCATGGCTCGAAAGGCGGACGCGGAGCGGCAGCTGCAGGAGGCCATCGCAGCTGACCCGGAGCTGGCCGCCGCGTACGGTGACGTGTTCGAGCGTCTGGCCGAGATTCAGGCGGAGCGGCGTCCCATGGCGGCTCGGCACGCGGCATTCATGCAGATGAACAACCGGGGGTTCTCGTCCGCGTTCCAGCGCCGGGCCCGTCTGGGGCTCGGCTGGCTGGATGCGAAGCAGGAGGGCCAGCCGGCCGATTCGCTGGCGCTGATGGCCGAGGAGATGTCCCGGATCACGGATTCGAATCCGGCTCTCGAGCGGATGCTCCTCGTAGCCCGCTTCGAGGACTTTCAGAGGTTTCTGGGCGCGAGCGACCCGATCGTGACCGCAGCCCTCGGAGGTCGCACGCCGGAACAGGCGGCCGACTACCTGCTGGCGAATTCCGTGTTCGCGTCGGCGGAGGCGACACAGGCCGCCATGGAGGCCGGGACGCTGGATTCGAATGACCCCGGCATCGTTCTCGCCCGTGAGCTCCGCCCGGCCTACCGGGAGTATCTCGACACGATGAACCGGCTCGGTCCGGAGGAGGCGAAGCTCG
>CBDTXM010000091.1:0-10746 GCA_965364445.1 uncultured bacterium
CCGAGAACGTCTTCCTCGACATCACGACAAAGTCGAAGACACTCACCGAAGAGCTCGAGATCCCGGCGGGCGGCGGCAACGGGACCGTCATCGCCCAGGGCGGTCGGTTCGGGGGCTGGTCTCTGTATGTGAAGGATGGAGTCCCGGCCTACGACTACAACTTCGTCGGAATGGAGCGATACACGGTGGGCGCAGACCGACCGCTCGCTCCCGGACAGGCCACGGTCCGCTTCGAATTCGCCTACGACGGCGGCGGGCAGGGCAAGGGAGGAACCGGCACCCTGTACGTGAACGACGTGAAGGTTGGAGAGGGGCGCATCGAGCGCACCCAGCCCAGGGTGTTCTCGGCCGATGAAACGGCGGACGTGGGCATCGACCTGGCGACACCGGTGGTCGAGAGGATCGGGGCCGAGGCCGAGTCACGGTTCACGGGGCACATCCCGAGCGTGAAGATCGAAGTTCACTGAGAGAACGGCAGGACGGGTGATGAGCGCTATGCAGAAGCTGAAGGCGGAACTCAGGTCTCTGGCCGTCGCGATGGCGTACTTCGCGGTCTGGATCGGCGGACTCCTGCTGTTGAAGACTCTCGTTCTCGCGGAGTACCACATCGAATTCCGGCAGTGGTCGGCCATTCTGGTCGGGGCACTCGTCCTCGGAAAAGTGGTGCTGATCCTCGAACATGTCCCGCTCGGAAAGTGGGTCGAGAGGCAGCCCGCCTGGGTCGACGTGGCTCTCCGAACCGTCCTGTACAGTGCCGGCGTGTTCGTGGTTCTCGTCCTCGAAAGGGGCTTCGAGGGGCGCCACGAGTACGGGGGATTCGGGCCGGCGGTGCGCGCGGTCTTTCAGGGCGCCGACGCGCCACACATCTGGGCCAACACGATCGTCCTGTCGGGGGCCCTGCTGGGATACAACGCCCTCTCCGTGGTTCGCGCACACCTGGGCGCCGGCGGTCTGTTGAACATGTTTCTGACACCTCTTCCGGCATCGACGCCGGAGGGGCCATCCGCACGATCAGGAGGAGCCAAGTGAGAATCAGGCTGAAGACGGCTCTCGCAGCGCTCGGGGTGCTCGGGATCTCCGCGACTCTCGGAACTGGACTCGAAGCGCAGACACCGGACGTGGACGCCGAGGCGGTGGAGCTTCTGCGCGAGACCATGAACTACCTCGGCGGCCTGGAGAGCTTCACCGCCCGCGTCTACAACCTCCGGGAGGACATCCACGAATCCGGCGACCGGGTCGACTTCGAGTCATCCGGGGACGTGGTCGTGATGCGGCCGAACAAGCTCCGGGGATTCCGGCACGCCGAGCCGCTGGACGAGGCCCTGTACTACGACGGCTCGAAGGTCACGTTCTACAACGACGTCGAGAACGTCTACATGTCGATGCCGGCGCCGGGGACGATCGAGGAGATGTTCCTGGCGATTCACGAGTACGTCGAGCTCTACCCGGTCAGCGACCTCATCTGGCGGGACGCCTTCCCGTACCTGATGCAGGGAGTCAACCTCGCGACGGTCGTCGGTACGGAACAGATCGGTGGAGTAGCGTGCACGCACCTGCTGTTCGGGCGCCCCGACATCGGGTTCCAGATCTGGATTCCAGAGAGCGGTCCTCCGCTGCCGGTAAAGTACGCCGTCACCGACTATGCGACGCCGGCGCTCCTTACGATCGTCACCTACATCAGCGACTGGAACACCGATCCCGACGTGGCCGACGACGCGTTCAGGTTCGATCCGCCGGCGGGTGCCCGGGAAGTGCCGTTCCCGAAGCCCGACATGACCGGTGAATAGACCGCTGAAGCCAGGGAGATTCTCATGAGACACAGACTGAAATCGGCGGGATTCCTGGGTGCGCTGCTGGCGCTCATCGGTCCCGAGCTCGCGATCACGACGGCCACCGTCGTCCTGACGCCTGCGGTGGCCGAGGCGCAGGTGGGTGGCGTGCACCGCCGCACACGTCGGCGCACCCGTCGCCGGACGGCCGCGGTGGTCCACACGGCCGACATGAACCAGGCGGCCGCACAACAGCAGCAGCAGCAACCGCAGCAGCAACCGGCGGCGGATCAGCAATCGCAGCTGCCGCATTCGCCGGAATCGGTGCAGGACTCGGATTTCAGCGATAGCGCAGAGTCCATGATTCCGACGGTGCAGGTGGCAGATCGCCGGCTGCCGTCGGAGAGAATCGCCAGGGCTCCCCCACGTGAGCTCGGGCCTTCCGCCCCCGGAATCCGGTCGGGAGACGGCTGAGGTAGATGTGAGCTCCGGTTCGCCGGCCCCGCTCCCGCCGTCCACGTTCACGATCCGCGAAGGACGCTGGAGCCGGGGTCTGGAGGGACTGCGTATCGTCCGGGAGGGGCGGCTCGATTTGCGTGCGGCCATCCTCGGATTGATAGCGTTGACCTGGCCGCCGTTGCTCGTGCTGTCTCTCGTGGCAGGGGTCGCGTGGGATGGTCAGACCGGCGTCCCGTTTCTCCGCGACTTCCTTCCGTACGGGCAGTTCTGGGTCGCGGTCCCGGCTCTCCTGCTGGCCGAATGGATCATCCCGGAGCGGCTCAACCAGGCGACCGCCGAATTGACACGTTCGGATGTCGTAGCGCCGGCGGACGGTCCCGAGCTCGAGAGACTCCTGACCCGTGCCGCGAACGCCTGGGGCGGACCGATCGTCACGGGGACGATCGTCGCCATCACACTCGCCGCGACGGTCGCTTCGTTCGTGGAGGCGCGCGACTGGCTGACCGGAAGCTGGCAGGTGTCGGGAGACGGGCTGTCACTGCCCGGATGGTGGTATCTGCTGGTCAGCCTTCCAATACTGCGATTCCTCGAGCTGCGCTGGATCTGGCGGCTGGCCGTCTGGGTGCACTTCCTCTGGCGCGTCCCGTCGCTCGAGCTCGATCCTAGACCGTCACACCCGGACCGGGCGGGCGGACTGGCCTTCCTGGGAGAAGCACAGCTCGCGTTCGGCTGGCTGGTTCTCGCGTTTGGCGTGCAGCTTTCGTGTCTGATCGCGGACCAGGTGTATTTCCAGGGCGCGGATCTCGTGGCATCGAGCGGCTACGTGGCCGCGTTTGCTGTGATCTCGGTACTTGTGTTGCTGTTGCCCCTGCTGGCATTCACGCCCAAGCTCGCCCGTGCCCGGTACGATTCCATCGTCTTCCTCAGCGGCACCGGGTTCGACGGCGCAGGCGTGGTAGACGACCGGCTGCGCGCCAGCGAAGGACCGCTCCCGGCCGACGAAGTGTCGGGCCTGGCCGATTACGGCGCGCTGCTCGACAACGCTCGCCTGATGCGCCCGGCACCCCTCGAACTGAGACACATCGCCGTGCTCGTGCTGGTGGCGCTGCTGCCGTTCCTGCCGCTCGTGTTCCTCGTGATGCCGGTGCAGGAGGTCCTCCGAGCACTCGCTCACCTTCTTCTCTGAACAGGCACTCCGGGAGTGATCGAAATGCGGATACGACAATCGACCGGAACGGGCATTCTCGGGGCCGTGGCTCTGCTCATCGCGTGCACGCCGCCCCTCGCCGCCCAGAACTGGGAGTACCGTGCCTCCGTCTACGCCTGGCTTTCGGGCCTGGACGGAACGATCGCCGCGACGCCTCTGGGAGGCGGAATTCCCGTCTCCGCGAAGTTCAGCGACCTGGCCGGATTCCTGGACTTCGCCGCCGCGGGTCACTTCGAGGCGCAGAACCAGGACTTCGTATTCCTCGGCGACGTGAACTACGTGGGGCTCGGTGCGGACCGGGACGCGCAGGTCGCCGGTGAGACGGTGTCGGTCGAGATGGACTACGACCAGTGGATCTTCGAGCTCGGGGGCGGCTACCGGATCTCGTCGGAATTCGACCTGCTCCTCGTGGGCCGGCTCTACTCGCAGGACCTCGGTCAGACACAGATCGTCGGAGAAGGGACGACCGCGAGCGAGACCCGGCACACCTGGGCCGACGTCTTCCTGGGAGCCCGGTGGACGAAATTCCTGGGCGAACGCTGGTGGGTTTCGGTCCGGGGCGACATCGGAACCGGTGGATCGGACTTCGCATGGTTCGGCAACGCCGGCTTCGGTTATCGGTTCAGTGATCTCGTATCGCTCGGACTCGCGTACCGGATTCTCAGCCAGGACTACGAGACCGGCTCCGTTCTCGGCGATGACTACTATCGGTACGACGTCGCCTTGAACGGGCTGGGGCTCGCTCTCGTGTTCACGTTTTGAGCGACCGAGATCTCCCCGGCTCATGTATCGCCGCGCAGCGATAAGCATGATCCTGCTTGGTCTCGCGGATGCCGTTCTACGTCCGCCTCTGGCGCCGGCGCAGGAGTTCACGCCGGTCACCGACCCGGTGAAGAGCGATGTCCTGGTCCTTCGCAACGGCGACAGGATCACGGGTGAGTTCCGGCAGCTTCAGCGAGGCATCGTTACGTTCAAGACCGACGCGGCCTCGACAGTCTACGTCAAGTGGCCGAGGGTCATTACGGCCACCACCCGAAAGACCTTCGAGATCGTGATGGCCGATGGCTCCACACACCTGGGATCGCTCCCCGAGCTCGGGGAAGAGGGCAGGATCAGAGTCCAGATTCAGGGCGAGACCTTCGACGTGGCGCGAGATTCGGTCGTCGAGATGGTTCGGATCAAGAAGACCTTCTGGGAACGGCTGGACGGAAACGTGAGCGCGGGGATCGACTTCACCCAGCAGGAGTCGAAGCTGGATCTCAATCTTTCTTCGAGCATCGTATACAATGTGGCCCACAACCGCTTCGGGCTGAACCTGAGTGGCACGTTCACGAGGCAGGATGCGGTCGACGACATCCGACGGGGTAACGCCCTGGCGGTGTACTCTCGCGAGTTGTCGACGGACTGGCTCTGGGTGGGCGGCGCCGAAGCACAGAGCAATTCACAGCTCAGTCTCGACTATGCATGGTCCGTCGGCACGGGACCGGGTCGGTACCTCGTCCGCACCAATCGCGTCATGCTCGCTACCTGGCTGGGCCTCTTCTATCGGACGGAGCAGTACGAAGACGAGGACCAGCGCAACACGCTGCCCCTCTCCCTGACGTCGGACCTTCAATGGTTCGTCTGGTCCGGGCTCTCGACGGACGTATCGAGTCGCCTCGTGGTGTCACCGATTCTCGACGATAGCGGGCGCTGGCAGATTTCCTTTACTTCCAGCATCAGCCGCGAGCTGGTGAGCAGCCTGTATCTGAGCATCGGAATCACGGAATTCTACGACAGCCGTCCGCCGACGGATGCGAACAAGAACGACTTCTCCGTCACCTCCTCACTGGGATGGTCATTCTGATGCATATCCTCAGCGGTCGAACCGCAGGCCCGGGTCGGTCGGCACGCCGGACCCTGATTCTGGCGGCCGCGACACTGCCGATCCTCGTCCCCGGGTCGACCTCCCGGCTCGCTGCCCAGGAGCCGGTCTCGGAAGCCACGCCCCCGGTGGTGGACACGATCATCGTCATTCGGAACAACGTGTTCACCGAGGAGCAGGCCGCGTCGAGCGGCGTGTTCCGGGTGATGAACAGCATCCACTTCACGACGAAGGAATGGCTGATTCGCGACTATCTGCAGTTCGAGGCGGGACAGCCCTTCGACTCCGCGCAGGTGGCCGAGTCCGAGCGTCGGCTGCGGGCGAAGGACCTGTTTCGCGAGCTGTCGATCGACAGCGTGCGGCTGGAGGATGGTCGCCTCGCCGTCCGCGTCGAGACCCGGGACGGCTGGAGCCTGAAGCCGAAGTTCGCTCTGTCGGTAGCCTCGACCGGCGAGTGGACGGGCACGCTTGGAATCAACGACATCAACCTGTTCGGAACCGGCAACCAGGTCTACGCAGCCTACGTCAAGGAGATCGACCGCGATGGACTCAACCTGACGCTCGACTTCGACCGGATGTTCAGCTCGGAGGTCGATTTGCTGCTCAACTACGCCGGTCTGTCGGATGGAAAAAACGGCAACTGGGTCCTGGGTGCTCCATTCCGAAACAACGAGACCACCAGGAGTTTCGAGTGGGATGGCTCGAGCGCCGATCAGGACGTGTTCCGCTACCGCAACGAAGTCGGGCCGGACGCCACGACGCTGGACACGACGATCTACCGCAGAGACGCCCTGGTCAACAACGTCACGGCCGGTCTGGCGACTCGTCACTCGCCCAACGACTACCTCCGGTTCGCATTGACGGGAGGCGTGCGGTCCGAGGCCTTTCGACTGCCCGATTCGGTCGGCGTGGCAGCGGAGGATTCGATCTACGGCACGGTCGGCGGCTGGGCCGAATTCAGCTCTGCGAATTTCCTCCAGCTTCGTCGCTTCAACGGTTTCGGCACCGAGGACCTCGATCTCAGCAACACTGTCCGGCTGACAGCGACGCTCGCGCCGGACGCGTTCGGCTGGCAGGGAACGGGCGTCGGGCTCGGTTTCGGGGCAGCCGCCGGGACGAAGGCGTTTTCCGGAAGGGGCTGGGCCTGGAGCTCCGTAGATGCCAACTACCAGTGGGGCGGCGTTGCGCAGGATTCCGGGCGGGTCGTCTTTAACCTGGCTGCCGGCTTCAAGCCGGCCGAGCGACACTCCACGGCGATCCAGGTACAGCTGGGTCGGCTCTGGAATCAGAAGCCGGGTGACGAGTTCGACCTCGGATTCGCCAGCGCCCCCAGGGGCTGGCCCGCCCATGCGTTCGTGGGAGACCAGATGTGGTGGGCGTCTCTCGAGCACCGCCTCTATGCCGTGGACGAGTTCCTCGGGCTGTTCGGCGTCGGCTTCGGCGCCTTCTTCGACTACGGAGGCGCATGGTACGACGACCAGGAGGCGAGGACGGGGGGAAGCGCCGGAATCGGCCTGCGACTCGGCTCCGCACTCAGCACGGTGGCGAGGACCGGACGAATGGACTTCTCGTTCAACTTCGGGTCCGGACGGGACGCCGCCGGCGTGGACAGCTTCACTTTCGTGCTCGGCGCCGGCTTCGCCTTCCCGCGCCGTCCGGTTCCGGTGATCAGCTATCGGGCCGTCCAGCCGCAGTAGGCGGGGCAGGCCGCGGATCGAAGCCAGCCGCTGGTCAGGGGAGTGCCGGGACGATCCAGATGTCGTGACGGGAACCGCCCGTCACGCTGCGCGCGAAGGCCAGCTCGGATCCGTCCGGTGAGAGGGCCGGCTCGCGTCCCCCCTCCGTGTCGGGCACCGGCTCCGCGGCTCCGCTCTCGATCGACAGGCGGTAGATGGCACCCCCACGACGGACATACAGGTACCGTCCATCCGGGGCCCAGGCCGGGTCCAACCCTTCGCCGATCACCTGCCCTCCTGTTCCGTCGGGCCGGATGATCTCCACTGTCGCCGCGCCGAGGCCGTAGTCGGTCGTCTCCTGCACACAGGTCGGCACCGGCGGCGCTGGCGGGACGACGCGCACGTTCGTGCAGAGACTGTTCGCATTGCGGGTCCGCTCGAGGCGCACGAAAGCGATCCACTGTCCGTCCGGGCTCCACGCGGGCGAGATCGCGTCCGTGGTCCCCGGAATCGGGGTGGCCGCGGTCTCGCCCATTCTCCAGCGGAGCAGCTCGAGCGCATCGCCGAACACGATCTCGTCGGCCGCGGGATTCCAGGTCGGCCGGAAGAACAGCGTTCCGTCTTCGGCGTAAAGCCGGTGCGCCGGGTAGTAGTCCACGATCACCCGCCCCACGACCGGCTGGAATTCCGGCGGGTTGACGGCGCCCGGGTCCTCCGTACGCCCCGCCATTTCGAATTCGAGGCCAGGTCCGTCGCCGAGTTCTCCTGCGTCACCCGGTGCGCGGACACGCAGGGCCATCTCGTCCAGCAGGGGGGAAGGCGGAGGCGTCGTGTCGGCCGGCGAGAGGCAGAGCCAGCCGGCCTCTCCACAACCGGCCGGCGGGGCGAGCCGCAGACGCTGCTGAAACGCGACCCGGTCGGAACGGGGGTCCATCGCCGGAGCCGTCAGCGGTCGGCCACCGGGGCCGTCTTCGGACTGGAGGTCGGGAAACAGCAGCTCCCGCGTGCCACCCGCCGCCGGGATCGCGAAGAGCGTGGGAAGGTCCGAAAACACGGCCTCGAGATCGCCGCGAACGTAGTAGACTCGCTCTCCATCCGAGGACCATGCGGGGGCTCGGTCGTCCCGCTGGTCGAAGGTGATCTGGCGAATCGGCTCGGGCGCCGGAGACGCTCCGGGATCGTACGGGGCGGGCGCATCGCTGCAGGCCGGAACCGCTACGGTCAGGACCAGGCAGGCGAGTGTCGCACCGGGCAGTTGGTGACCCATGTCTCAGGCTATCACCAGATCAGCGTGTTGACGAATCGTTCCACCAGGGCGGCCGCAGCCCACGAAAGCAGCGGTATGAGGAGGTAGAGAGCGAATCGGGCCCACGAAGAGGTCCCGATCGGCCAGTCGGGCACGGCCCGAACGAGATCGCGATAAGCCAGAAGATCGGCCAGAGATCCCGAAACGTCCTCCGATCTGCCGGCCTTCAGGGAATTCCGCTGTTCCGCGATACGCGCGTCGAGCCAATCCAGCTCGTGTTCCTTTTCCGTTCGGATCCGACGGTGCACGCCCCGGAGAGGAAGCAGCAGTGCGGCACCCGCGACGAATAGAGTCGCCAGCCCGAGCAGCACACCGAGCGTACCGAATCCGCTCTCCGTGACCACCATCAGTCCGGCGATCGTCACCCACCCGAGTACGAGGAGTGCATTCGTCAGTCCCTGGCGGGTGAATGGCTGAAGGCTTCGGAGCTCGAGCAGGTCCATCGACGACAGCCCCTCCGAGATTCGTGACATGCGCGCGGAAACGGCGACCACGGCATACATCAGCAGCGTGGCCAGGACCGCGGTGACCGGCCCCAGCACGCGGTGCCAGACGACCTCGGGGCTCCAGGAGGCCGGGCTCCACAGCTGCTCGGGCACGGGAGGTGTGAGGTACGGAACGGAGAATCCGATCATCAACCCCACCACCCCCGCGATCACCAGGTGCGACGGGTCGAGTCGGATCGATGCCGCCAGCGCCGAACACTCCTCGGGGGAACAATCCAGGGCTTCCTGCAATTCGAATACGGTGCGCCGGGCGCTCCGTACCACGGCGAGCAGGGCCGCCGGAAGGTATCCGGCGAGGAGTATGTGGATGATCGCGATTCGGAAGTCGCGCAGAATCCCGCCCGGCTGGCGGTACAGCTCCTCGCTCTGCATCGCCTCCGACAGCGGCATCCACCGGCCGTGCACCGTCTCCCAGATCAGGAAGCCCATGAGCAGAAGGCCGGAGATCCAGAGCGCCAGGCGCACCGGGGATACGGCAGCCAGGTCGATCTGCCGTGCAGCAGTCGTGCTGTTCATGCGCCGGCCTCCTGCGCGGGTGCGGGGAGACTTCCCTGCCCGGGTCCCGGCCCCGAACCGATACAGGGCACTCGACCCATCGGCGGCGCGAATCTACCGGGCCGGGATACCGTACACTCGCGAGTCCACCACAAACGGGAAAGGGGACCGGCAAATGCCGGCCCCCTTTCGGACGAAGATCGAGCCCGGCCGCAACCGGGGGGACAGCGATCAGGCTCCCTTGATCTCGATTCTCCGCGCCTTCGCCTCGGCGGCCTTCGGCAGCTTCACCATCAGCACGCCATTCGCGAAGCTCGCGTCCACCTTCTCGACATCGATCGTGTGCGGAATCGAGAAGCTTCGGGTGAAACGATTCCAGCTGCGCTCGCGCAGGTGGTACGTTCCCTTTTCTTCCTCCTCCTCGACCGAGTGCTCGCCGGTGATCGAGAGCACGCCCTGCTCGAGGTTGACGTCGATGTCTTCCTCGGTGAATCCGGGCAGGTTCATCTCGAGCACGAATTCCTCCTCCGTCTCGAAGAAGTCGGCCGCCGGACCGGTCGGATTCATCGAGACCATCGGCCGAACGAAGAACTCGTCGAACAGCCGGTCCATGTCCCAGCGGGTCTCCGGGAAGTTCCTCAGCACCGCCGTCGGGCGCCGTCGCGTGGGAAGTGCCATCTCAGTTCCTCCTGTCACGTCATGTTCCGTTCTTCCGGCCGGCCCCGTGCGCGACCGGTAGGGGGTACGTGCGGGCGTCCGCGCTCGGGCGAGGTCCCGCGATTTCCACGGGCGAGGTGAGGCAATCCGCATGCCGGAATTCAGGCTCCGTACTCTGCCAAGATTGCACCATGAAACGAGTTACGGCTGCCGCAGAGACAGACATTTGCCGAAACGGCAGATCGGGGCGTCTTCCACTGCGCCTGGCGCGAACGCCGGCAGGAGCGGGTCCGGTCTGGAAGCCGAAGATCCGGCATCAGGTAGACGATCGAGGGGTACGAAACGTAGAATGTCGGCCCCTGGCCCCGTAGCTCAGGTGGATAGAGCGTCGGATTCCTAATCCGAAGGCCGCTGGTTCGAGTCCAGCCGGGGTCATTCTCACCTCGCTCCACGTCCACACTCGTGAACGCCCTGACCTGGGGCGTGGCCTGGTTCGCGGGCGGAATCGTGTAGGCGACGATCCTCGGCCTTCCCTACGGCGTACCACGGCTCGAAGCGCTGGCGTTTGTCGGCTCGGCATACGGCGTCGCAGGTGCCGTGTTCGGGGTACTGCTTTTTCCGCCTTCATCTCCGCGAACTTCCGGGGCCAGCGGATCGAGGTCGGGGAACTGGAGTCGGGCCGGAGCGGACAGCCGACGACCTGATCGGACGGGTCGACCCCCCTTGCCGGAGCACCGAGCGCGTCGCAGCCCCGAGGCGCCCGGCCGGCCGCCACAGGCATTGGAGTGGGCGAAGGCCGGCTACACG
>CBDTXM010000092.1:0-10724 GCA_965364445.1 uncultured bacterium
GACTGATTCCGTTGGCGAAAGTGGGAGCGTGACGTTGGCAGGTCGTTGGATTCCCGAGGCCCTGATCGCGGACAGCGTGTTCAACGCCAGGCAGAGCGCGGTGATCTATACGCGCCTCGGGGATCGCGAGGCGGCCCTGAAGTGGCTCGAACAGGCAGCGGCCGACGACTACTCAGCGGAGGGATCCCGGTGAAGTTCGGAGGACGCAACGTCTGGTCGACGCTCGGTCTCTATCTGGCGGGCGGCTGGCTGGTCCTGCAGGTGATCGACGTGCTCGTGGACAACATGGGTCTCCCGCAGCGGGTGTTCGGATATGCGCTCGTCCTCCTCGCGATCGGACTCCCGATCGCTCTGATCACCGCGATCGTGCAAGGATCCGCGAGTGGGGAAGCTGCGCCGGGCCGGACGGCGTTCCCCCATGACGTCCAGTCGGGGGGGGCGCTCCGAAGAATCTTCACCTGGCGCAACCTCGGCCTGGGAGCAATCCTCGCTTTGGCGCTGTGGGGCGTGATCGCGGTCGGCTGGATCCTCAGGTACGGAAAGGCGACCGATAGAGCGGCGGAGCGAGCCCTGCTCGCCGCCGAGATCGCGGAACTGACCGAACAGCGGCTGTTCGACTCGGCCTGGGTAGTGGCGAGCGACGCCGGGATCGACTTCGAGGACGATTCCTCGGCGGCGACTCTCGTTTCGTCGTTCAGCCGCCTGATACCACTGACGACCGATCCGCCCGGGGCCGCGGCGTACGCGGGCCCGTACGTGGCGACCGGCGAGTGGAAGCAACTGGGTACGACGCCGATCGAGACGGCCCGGGTGCCAAGGGGAGTCATCCGGATCCGGCTCGAGCTCGACGGATACACGCCGCTGGAATTCGCCACGTTCGAGTGGATGCCAACGGATTCCACGTACAGGCTGGTTCCGACGCCGGCCGATACGGCGGACATGGTCTGGGTCCCCGGGGGTGACGACCGGCTGGTGATTCCCGGCCTGGAGCACGTGGAGCCGCCGGCGCTGAGCGGCTTCTGGATCGACCGGACCGAGGTGACGAACCGGGAGTTCAAACGTTTCATGGACGCGGGCGGCTACGAGGCCCGCGAGCTGTGGGTCGAGCCGTTCGTCCGGGACGGGCGGAGGCTGGGCTTCGGCGAGGCGATCGCCCGGTTTACGGATCGCACCGGACGGCAGGGGCCCGCCACCTGGGAAGCCGGAGACTACCCGGACGACCAGGCCGACTACCCGGTCACCGGCATCAGCTGGTACGAGGCGGTTGCGTTCGCGAACTGGGCCGGCAAACGGCTTCCCACCGTGTTCCACTGGAACCGGGCGGCGGGGACGCTGCTGTCCTCACACATCGTGCCCCAGAGCAACTTCTCCGGGGAAGGCCCTTCGCCGACGGGGAAGTATGGCGGCATCGGTCCCTACGGTACGCTCGACATGGCGGGCAATGCCCGGGAGTGGTGCTGGAACGAGGGAGTCTCGGGACGGTTCGTCCTCGGCGGTGGGTGGAACGACGCGACCTACATGTTCAACGATGCCTTCGAGCAGCCCGCCTGGGACCGTTCGGAAACCAATGGGGTGCGGCTCGCGCTGTATGGCGACGAAGACCTTGCCGCGGCGGGAATCCCGATCAAGCAGCCGATACGCGACTTCTTCGCCGAGCAGCCGGTCTCGGACGAAACGTACCAGGTGTTTCTGAGCATGTTCGCGTACGATCCGGCGCCGCTCGCCGCGACGGTCGAGGCCCGGGACACGACGCCCGAGGACTGGGTTCGCGAACGGATCTCGTTCGATGCCGCATACGGTGGCGAACGCATGCTGGCGCACCTGTTCGTGCCGAAGAATGCCCGGCCGCCCTATCAGGCCGTGGTCTATTTTCCGGGGTCGGGCGCGATCTACCAGGACTCGCTCACCGGGTGGGCCGGTGAGTTCCTGGTCAAAGACGGCCGCGCCGTGATCATCCCCGTCTACGACGGGATCTGGGAGCGGCGCGACGATCTCGACACCGACACCCCGAACGAGACCGTCGCGTACCGGGATCGGGTGATCCGCTGGTACCAGGACCTCGGGAGGTCCATCGACTACCTGCAGACAAGGGACGACATCGATGCCGGGACGCTTGCGTATTTCGGCCTCAGCTGGGGAGGTCGCCTCGGGGTGCTGATGACGGCGGTGGAGCCCAGATTCGATGCCGCCGTGTTCTACGTTGCCGGCCTGAAGTTCCAGCGGGCGCTGCCCGAGGCGGACCCGTTCAACTTCGTCACCCGACTCACGATTCCGGTGCTGATGCTGAACGGCCGGCATGACATGTTCTTTCCGATCGAGACATCCCAGAAGCCGATGTACGAGCTGCTCGGGACTCCGGCCGAACACAAGCGGCACGTTGTCGCCGAAGGGGGGCACGACGTTCCCCGTCAGCTACTGATCCGCGAGACCCTGGACTGGCTGGACCGGTATCTCGGGCCGGTGGAGCGGTGAGCCGCAGGACCGTGGCGGTACCGCGGCCGCGAACCTGGCCGGGCTGGAGGGTGTGTCCTGCTCGGGCGCACGGGGGGGCGGAGCGGACCGCCTGCCCCGAGTCCTTCCTCAGCCTGATGACGCCATTTCCGGCCGGGGGCGGTGAGGCCGCGGTGAGCCGGTGGCTCGAGCGTGATTCCCGGATGGACTTTCTTCGTGGAGATCCACGCTTCGACGCCTTGCTCGCTCGTCTCCTGGAGGAAGTTGCACGGCCGCCTCGGCGATCCGTCGCAGCATCCCCCGGAACATGAAGGCGTGAATCGGCAGCAAGGCATACCAGTACAGACGTCCCGCCAGACCCAGGGGGTCGAAGATCGCCGTTTGCGTGATGACCGAACGCTGACCTGAGTCCCCGTCGGGCCGGACCTCGTACTGAAGCCAGGCACGCCCCGGGAGTCTCATCTCTGCGCGCAATCTCAGCAGTCGGTCGGGTTCGAATGCCTCGACCCGCCAGAAGTCGAGAGCTTCGCCCGGCCGCAGGTCCTCAGGGTCACGGCGCCCCCGCCGAAGTCCGGGCCCGCCGACCAGCCGATCGAGGAATCCCCGGATGCGCCACAGGGCATTTCCATAGTACCAGCCGACATCGCCCCCGATTCTCCGGACCGGCGCGAAGGCGTCGGCCGCAGAGCAGGGAACGTCGCGGGTCTTGGTGTCGACGATCCGACGTCCGTACTTCCTGCCGCGGTCGCTGTCCCCGCTCTCCTCGTTTCCTCCGTTGCCCGAGCCGGCGCCGCCGGACGTGCCGGCGTCCGACCAGCGGGAGGTGGCGAACGCATTCTGTTCGTTCGCGAGTGCCCGTGCGATCGCGTCCGCGATGCCACGGGGCTCGACGTTCAGCTCCCGGGCCGAGGGGTCGGTGACGACCGTTGGATTCTTCACGCCCTCGATCAGCTTGCGGCCGACCTTCGCGTACAGGGGCGTGACCAGACCCAGCCAGAGACTGGACAACCACGGAGTGAGCATGGGCACGGGGATCATCCACCGCTTCAGGCCCCGGGCCCGCGCGTACTCGCGCATGATGTCGCCGTAACTCACGACATCCGCGCCGCCGATTTCGAAGACCCGGCTTCCAGCCAGCGGCGCCGTGCGCGAGGCGTCGAGGTAGGCCACGACATCTTCGATCGCGATCGGCTGCGCCTCGACACGGACCCAGCTCGGGGTGATCATCACCGGGAGCTTCTCGACCAGCGAGCGGATCATCTCGAAGGAAAGACTCCCCGAGCCGATGATGATCGATGCCCTCAGTTCGATCGTCGGTACGCCCGAGTTGCGGAGAATCCGTCCGACTTCCTGCCGGCTGCGCAAGTGTGCCGAGAGATCGTCGCCGGAGCCGAGGCCTCCGAGGTAGATGATCCGCTCCACCCCTGCCGCTCGCGCGGCCTCCCCGAAGTTCTCCGCGGCCTGCCGCTCGAGCGCCTCGAAGTCTCCTTCGTCGCCCATCGAATGGACCATGTAGTAGGCCGTCGCTACACCCTGCATCGGTTCGCGAAGACTGTCAGCGTCCAGTACGTCGCCCCGCACGACCTCGGTCGAGTCAGCCACGCGGGACTCGAGCGCCTCCGGCCGCCGGGCCAGACAGCGAAGGGGCACGCCCTTGCGTTCGAGCTCCTGCAGCAGTCGCCCGCCGACGTAGCCGGTGGCGCCGGTGAGCAGGACGAGACCTTCGCTGTCGGCATGCTTGGTTTCCATCATGACATTGTCTCCACTCTGTTCAGCCACGGGGCATCGTCCGGGCGCTGCCCAGCCCGCCGTCGATTCCGATGATCTGGCCCGTCACCCAGCCCTGCGCGGGATCGAGGAGCCAGACAATGCCTGACGCGACGTCGGCCGGCTCGCCGAATCGACCCATGACGTGGAGGCTGCGAGATGACTCGGCCGCCTTCTCGTTGTTCGTGATCCGCTCGGTCAGGGGGGTGCGCACGAGGCCGGGAGCCACGGCGTTGAATCGCACTCCCTGCGGGCCGTACGTGGCCGCGGCCGATCGGACCAGACCCTCGATGCCGCCCTTGGCAGCGGCGATGGCCTCGTGATTCGGCAAACCACTGCGGACTGCGGCCGTGCTCACGAGAACCACCGACCCGCCTTCGGAGAGGTGCTTGCCTCCCGTGCGGACCGCGGCGAAGGCGGTATCGAGATTCTGGGCGACCGTCTCCCGCCAGGCCGCCTCGGAGGTCATGTGTGCCGGACGAAGCAGGACGGAGCCGACACAGTTCACGATCCCGTCGAGTCGTCCCCACAAAGACATGGCCTGTCCGGCGGCCTGCTCGACCGCCTCGAAGTCAGAGGCGTCCGCCGCCAGGGTCTCGGCGCCCGACTCGGCGGCCAGGGCCTCGAGACGCCCTTCCCCCCGGGCCACGGCGAGCACCCGAGAACCGCCCATCGTCAGGCGTCTGACGACCTCCGATCCGATGCCTCCGGTACCCCCCAGAACCACGTACGCCCTCTGCTCGTCCATCACGCTCGTCCTCTCCTCCAACTATGAACAACGTGCCACGAAATCGGGGCGAGGGGTTTACCGTCGCCCCTCGCCCCGGACTCGAATCCAACAGGTACCGCTTAGTTCGACGGCAGGATCACGGAATCGATCACGTGGATCACGCCGTTGCTGGCGGGCACGTCGGCCTTGATGACCTGCGCACCATCAACATAGACCTTGCCATCCTTGACAGCGATCTTGGCCTTCTGTCCCTGCAGCGTCTTCGCGGACGTCAGCTTCACGACCTGGTCGGAAGTAACCTTGCCCTCGACGACGTGGTACAGAAGGATCGACTTCAACTGCTCCTTGTTCTCCGGCTTCAGAAGCGTCTCCACGGTGCCCGCGGGCAGCTTCGCGAAGGCGTCATCCGTCGGCGCGAAAACGGTCAGCGGGCCCTCGCCCTCGAGCGCTCCGACGAGGCCAGCGGCCTTGGCAGCGGCGAGCAGAGTGCCGAACGAGCCGGCCTTCGACGCGACCTGCACGATGTTGTCGGACGTCATGTTGGAGTGATCCATCGACGTCGTGCTGTAACCGGTCGACTGGGCCTGCGCCGGGACAGCGACGAGCGCCACGGCGGCAAACGTTGCGATCAGCTTCTTGATTGCGTTCCTCATGGTGTTGCTCCTTGGGTTGTCAGTTACTTGACAGTACGACTTCATGTTTGACTCGGTACGACGGGTCCGGCGATCTATACGTGTTCCCCGCGAGGGGCATCCTGTTTACCGACTGACAAGAGTCTACGAGGGGGCGCACAGTTTGTCAAGGTTTTGTCTAAATGATAAATTTTGACAGCAAGTGGACAGACCTACCCAAATCGAGTTCGAGCACGAGAAGGAGCGAAAGATGGACGCGTCCAGTGCGGAGCATGCAACATCACGGTCCACGACCGGGTCCGCCGGTCGAAGTATGATTCAGGAGGTACCGGACGGCAGAGTCCGGCCCCTCAACGAGGGCGAGGTCAATCCAAACGGCGATTACGTGCTCTACTGGATGACCAGCTTCCGCCGCACGCGGAGTAACTTCGCCCTCCAGCGAGCCGCGGAACGTGCACGGACGCTCGGCGTCGGGGTCGTCGTGCTGGAAGCTCTGCGCTCCGATTACCGTTGGGCCAGCGATCGTTTCCACCGGTTCATCATCGAAGGCATGGCCGACAACGCCGCTGCACTCGAAGGCCGATCCGGGGTCACCTACCTGCCGTACGTGGAGTCATCGATCGGAGGGGGCCGCGGACTGCTCGGGGCGTTGTCGGACCGTGCGGCGCTGGTCGTGACCGACGACTACCCGAATTTCTTCATCCCGCGCATGCTGGAGGTAGCCGCCCGGCGCGTCTCCGTGCTGCTCGAGGCGGTGGACGGGAACGGCCTCGCCCCCGTCCGCGCGACCGACAAGGCCTATCCGTCCGCCTACACCTTCCGTCGCTACCTGCAGAAGACACTGCCCGGATTCCTCGACGCGGGTCCCATGGAGGACCCGCTTGCATGTCTCGACGGAGTCCCCGCGCCCGGGATCCCGGCCGAGGTGCTCGATCGCTGGCCGGCGGCCGATCTGACGGGCGGCGGAGCGGGCTTCGACCTGTCGGGCCTGCCGATCGATCACTCGATCGGGGCGACCGGACGAATCGGAGGCCAGACGGCCGCCGAGGCACAACTCGAGACGTTTCTGCGGAAACGCCTTTCGCGGTATGCCGACGAGCGGAATCAACCGGAGGAAGAGGTGGCGAGCGGGCTGTCGCCCTGGCTCCACTTCGGGCACATCTCCGCCCACACGGTGCTGGAGCGTCTGGCCGAGCACGAAGGATGGACGCCGGACTTCGAAGGGCGGCCCACGGACGGCAAACGAAGCGGGTGGTGGGGGATGAGCGGACCCGCCGAAGCGTTTCTCGACGAACTGGTCACCTGGCGAGAGCTCGGTTACAACATGGCGGCGATCCGGCCCGACTACCAGGAGTACGGCTCGCTGCCCGACTGGGCCCGGAAGACGCTGGCCGACCACGTCGACGACCCCCGGGAGCACACCTATTCACTCGAGCAGTTCGCGTCTGCCGAGACGCACGACGAGCTGTGGAACGCCGCCCAGCGGCAGCTGGTGCGCGAGGGCGTGATCCACAACTACCTGCGCATGCTGTGGGGAAAAAAAATCCTGGAGTGGACCTGGACGCCGCACGAGGCGGCCGACGTGATGATCGAGCTGAACAACCGCTACGCGCTGGACGGCCGCGACCCGAACTCGTACTCGGGAATCTACTGGTGCCTGGGCCGCTACGACCGTCCGTGGGGGCCCGAGCGGCCGATTTTCGGGAAGATCCGCTACATGACCTCGAAGAACACGGCACGGAAGGTGAGAGTGGCGGAGTACCTGAAGCGGTACTCCGCCTGAGGGGTATGACAGTTTGACCTGTGGGCTGAAATCCCGCATATTTATTCAACCCCCATAGCTCGTTTGGTTTGCGGCCCCGACGTGAAGCACTCCCTCGGAACAGGGGAGGCACGTTGGCAGGTATCGAGACCGCCCTGCATTCGGCTCTCGAAGGCCGGTACGTCATCGCGGGCGAAGTGGGCCGGGGAGGCATGTCGGTCATCTTCCGAGCCCACGACCTGAAGCACGATTGCGACGTCGCGATCAAGGTCCTCCGGCCCGAATTGTCCGAGCAGATCGGCGCCGAACGATTTCAGCGCGAGATCGAGGTGGTCGCCGGTCTGACACACCCCTACATCCTTCCGCTGCTCGATTCCGGGGACGCCGCTGGACTTCTCTACTACGTCATGCCCTACATGGAGGGCGGTTCACTCAAAGACCGGATCTCAACCGAGGGTGCGCTTCCCGAGGCCGATGCCCTGCGCATCGGCGCCGAGGTTGCCGACGCCCTGGCCTTCGCACATACCCACGGCGTCATTCACCGCGACGTCAAGCCGGGCAACATCCTGCTCTCCGACGGCCACGCGATTCTGGCCGATTTCGGTGTGGCGCACCTCGCGACGGAAGTCGAGGAGACACTCACCGAAGCCGGTCTCGCCCTCGGAACGCCAGCCTACCTGAGCCCCGAGCAGGCCAGCGGCGACAGCGAACTGGACGGGCGCTCCGACCTGTACTCGCTCGGTTGCGTCCTCTACGAGGCTCTGACGGGTTCGCCTCCGTTCAAGGGCGAGGGAATCCGGGCCGTGCTCATTCACCAGATTCTCGATACCCCGCCTTCCGTCCGTTCGGTGAACGAGAACATCTCGACCGGTGCCGCTGCGATCGTCAAGGCAGCATTGCGAAAGGACCCGGACGAGCGCTTCCAGACCGGAAAGGAGATGGCCGATGCGCTGGAGACGGCGGCTGGCGAGCTGCACGGTCTGGTCGCACTGCTGTTCCGGCGCGCAGGGATCCCGAGGAGGCATACGAGCACGGCGGCGATCGCAGCGGCAGCCATCATGGCGGCGACGGCGGTTTCGATCCTGTTCCTGACCCGCGATCGCATTCAGGAACGCGAAATGGGGCAGGGCCGCCCCGCGGTTCGATACGTCGTTCTCGACTATGCGGCGCCGGACGCCACCGACACGGAGATCTCCCTCTCCATGCAGGCCGCCCGGGTCCTTCGGGATCTCCTGGATGGCTGGCGCTCGGTGAGCGTCGTTCCTGAAGCGGCGATGGAGGGGCCGAAGGCCGATCTGTTCACGGCAGGTGTCGCACCCTCCTCCTATGCGCTCGGGACGGGATTGGCCGAGCGCTTCGGTGCCGACTTCCGCGTGCAGGTCCAGGTGACCAGTCAGGACCCACTCGGCGCATCGGAGCCGGTCACATTCAACAGGGGGCAACCCGTCCAGATCGATGTCTCCGTGTTCCACGAATCCAGAGACCGGCTGTTCGATACCTTCATGGAAAAGGGCCCGGTGGACAGCCTCGCACCGATGATGACCCGGATCGCCATGCGGATCCTCGACCTCCAGGGAGGAGCCGAGGACTGGGATCTGCTGCGAGCGCGTTCCCCCGATCACAGGGCGGTGGCGGCACTCGATTCGGCGCGTGTAGCCCTCTGGGCCTGGCGCCTCGCGGAGGCTCACCGGCTGCTGGAGACCGCGCTCGAGCGGGACTCCAGCTTCGCATTGGCCCACCACCTGCTCGCCGAGACCATGTACTGGGAGATGGCGCGAGACGACGAGCGCCTGTTCGAGCTGGGCGGGAAGATCGACCACCATTCGCGACTGGCCGATCGATACGCCGATGGCCGGCTGCGGCCCGGTGAGCAGCAGGCGGTTCTCGCATTCCGGGCCTTCTGGAGCGGCCACTACGACAGCGCACGTGTCCTGTACGACTCCCTGATCCGGCACGAGGCGAACGACCTCGAGGCCCTCGTGATGAGAGGCGCCGTCGAGGTCGAGGACCCCATCGCCATCGCCCTGGAGGACGGTACGCTCCTGCCCCGCAGGAATCTGAATACGGCGAGAAGTCTGTTCGATACGGCGACGGCGCTGAATCCGATATGGGAGCTCGCCTTCGGTCACATGCACGAGATCAATCTCGACGTGACGAGGGCGGCTCGCCTCCGCTGGTATGGAATCGGTTTCGAGGGACAGGACGCCGAGCCGGTCACGCCGTACGCGAAACGTGAGGCGGGTGACCAGTTATGGTTCTGTCCGGTCATCGCGGCCGACACGATCGCCTGGCGGAGCATGGACGAAAATGGCTGCCCGATCGATGCGCAGGCGGAGGCCGGGGCCGCCGACCTGCACGCTCGGACCGTCGAGCGGCTCGACTGGATGGCCGACGTGCGACGGGACCAGCCACGTCACCACGAGGAGCTCGCCGATCTACTGCTCTGGGAACGTGCGCTCTCGGGCTGCGACGGCGATCCGGTCAGCTCCGACTCTCTTCTCGCCTCGGCCTCCTCGCACATTCACCGTGCTCTCGAAATGCGGTCCGACACCACGCCCTCGCAGCGCGTCTTTCTCGCGAATCTCCGCCTCGCGAACGGGGAAGTCGAAGCTGCCCGGGTCACCGTGGAGCGCGCTCTCGACGAATTGCACGAATGGGAGTCGCGGTATGGCACCCCGCCTCCGACCTCTGCCGCGAATCCGTTCCTCGCATCGGGTGACGCCGCTCTGCCTGCTAGAATCGTCGAGCGTGTCTGGGGCGAGAATTCAGCCGCCATTCGAGATCCGGTCTATGGAGAAGCGGCATCGCTGAGCACCCAGGGGCAATGGGGCAGACTGAACGTGCTCCAGGCACTCGGAAGCGTTGGCGCGGCGGGTCCGGAAGTCTCGGAGCAGCTCTCCCTGCTGAGGCGAGCCTGGAGGTCCGCGCCGATGTCCGACCGGGACCGCGCGGCACTTCGGCTCGCTTCCTTGCCCTACGTGGGGCCCGCGCTCGTCCATCTGCCGGAGGAGTGGAGTGCCTGGTTCGGGGGTTGGGGGCAGTACGATCTCCCGGTGCCTCCCGTGTGGGAAGGTTTGTTTGCCGCAGCGGAGGACCCACCGGATCTCACCGGGGCACGCGCCCGCCTGGCCCGGTCCGTGGCACTGCTGGGGACGGATCCCTTCGATTCTCGGGTGAGGGCGGTCGATCTCTACCTCCCGATCCTGCTGGCGCAGAGAACGGGGGCGGAGGAGATCGAGGCCGAACTGATGAAGCGACTGTCGCTCTGCACACCCTCGGTTAACGGGTTCGACGCCAGTTGGGGGGTGATGGGGTCGCTGGGGGTGGTGGACTGAGGGGGACCTGATCTTTCCGGACTGGCCGTGTTGTAGCATTCGAGACT
>CBDTXM010000093.1:0-10655 GCA_965364445.1 uncultured bacterium
CACGAGGAGTTGGGTGCGCTCCTGGCCGACCCGGCCGTTCTCGACGATCAGAACCGACTTCGGGACACGGCACGAGAGCATTCCGAACTGGCCGACGCCGTAGACCTCGGTCGTCGATACCTCAGGCTCTCCGACCAGCTCCGACAGGCACGTGAACTTGCTTCCGGTCCGGATGAAGGCCTGGCCGAGCTTGCCGAGGCCGAGATCCTGGAGCTGGAAGAGGAGCGTTCTCGACTCGAGTCAGAGCTGGAACGCCTGCTCGTACCGAAGGATCCGCTCGACGACCGGCCCGCGGTCGTGGAGATCCGTGCCGGAACCGGGGGTGACGAGGCGGGCCTGTTCGCGGCGGACCTGTACCGCATGTACACGCGGTTCGCAGACCGAAGGGGTTGGAAGATCGAGGAGATCTCCACCAGCGAAGGAGTGCTGGGCGGTCTCAAGGAAGTCGTGTTCGTGGTCCGGGGCCGGGATGCCTACGGATACCTGCGCTACGAGTCGGGCGTCCACCGGGTGCAGCGGGTACCCGTGACCGAGAGCTCCGGTAGAATCCACACTTCGGCCGCCAGCGTGGCGGTGCTGCCGGAAGCCGAGGAAGTAGACGTCGCGATCGATCCTGCCGACCTGAAGATCGATGTGTTTCGCTCGTCAGGCCCGGGGGGACAGTCGGTGAATACGACAGACTCCGCGGTTCGCATCACCCATCGGCCTACGGGGCTGGTGGTAAGCTGTCAGGACGAGAAGTCGCAGCACAAGAACAAGGCACGGGCCCTCAAAGTGCTGCGGAGTCGGCTGCTGGACATGCGCGTGGCGGAGCAGGAGGCGGACCGGGCGCGCGAGCGGCGCCTGCAGGTGGGTACGGGTGACCGATCTGCAAAGATACGGACCTACAACTTTCCCCAGAATCGTCTGACTGATCACCGTATCGGGCTGACCCTGCATCGTCTCGAGAGTGTGCTGGAGGGAGACCTCGAGGACGTGCTGGGCGAACTGCGAGCGGCCGGATTGCGCGAGCGCCTCGAGCACGAAGGCGTGTGAGCGAGGTCAGGGAGCGTTGACGGGGGTTCCCGATTCCGGGATGACCGCTGCACAGGCTTCGCGACACGCCGCCGGGAGACTGCGGGCGGCAGGCGTGGAGAACTCGGCCCGCGAATCCGACAGGCTTCTCTCTCTGGTGCTGAATATCCCGCGCGCTTCTCTGATTCTCGACCCCGACAGGCGACTGGACGCCGGAGCGTGCGTGCGACTCGATGCCCTGCTCGATCGACGCATCGGCGGCGAACCGCTCCAGCACATCGAGGGCAACGTGCAGTTTCGCGAGATCGTCGTCGCCTCGGACGGACGGGCGCTGGTTCCGCGTTTCGAGACCGAAGAACTGGTCGAACGGGTCACTCGCTGGGCGAGGGACCGATCGCGCGGCGGAGGACCCCTGCAGGAGCGTGAGCCGAGCGGACCTCCTCTCCTCCGCGTCCTCGACATCGGCACTGGATCGGGGGTCATCGCGCTCTCTCTGCTGGCGGAAGGCACGGCGGCCCGGGCCGTCGGTATCGACGTCTCCCTCGAGGCACTGTCGCTTGCCCGGGAGAATCGCCGGCTCGTGGGAATGGAGAACCGATTCGACCTCCTGCCGTGCGACGTCGACCCGTATCGAAGCATTGCCGAACGTCCCGGCTTCGACGTGATCGTGTCCAATCCTCCATACGTCCGGGCCGACGAGATCGACGGGCTTCCGACGGACGTCCGCGACCACGATCCTCGAGCGGCGCTCGATGGCGGTCCCGATGGACTGACGGTCATTCGCCGTATTGTGAGAGGTGCCAGGGAGCGGCTGTTTCCTGGAGGCGGACTTTTCCTCGAGACGGGCATCGACCAGGGCGAGGCAGTCGTGGACCTCCTGGTCAGGGCAGGGCCGTGGCGTGGCATTGCCGTCCAACAGGACCTCGCCGGACGGGACCGCTTCGTGACGGCCGAACGCTGAACCGAACTTCGGTCGCGTCCCGCGGGGACCGGCATTATACTTCCCGGTCCTCCAGAGGGGCACATGCCGACGGTCGCAGCACGGCGGCCTCGCGCGTCCCCGAACTCTCGCAGCGGTGAGTCGATGCAACCGAACGAGCGCGAACGGATATTCGAGAAGGCCGGCGAAGTCGGGCGACTTCTCGCTCAGACCCCCGAGTTCATGTATCTGAAGGCCGCCCACCGTGAGATCGCGGACGATCGCGAATCGAACGAGATGCTGACGAAGATGCGGGAACTGCAGGAGAAGATCGTCGATCATTTCAACCGGGAAGAGGAGCCGCCGCCGGAGCTCGAAACCGAACTCGCGGCGCTTACCGAGCAGATGCAGGCGAGCTCCCGCTACCAGTCGCTGATCGCCTCCCAGGCCAATTTCGACAAGCTGATGGACCGGGTGAACCAGGCGATCGGCGAAGGGATCCGGGCGGGCGAGCAGAGCGGGATCATCGTACCCTGACCGCCTGATGGAAGATATTCGAAAGACGGTAGAAAAGGGGCTGCGCCGGGCCGTCGAGCCCATCATGGCGACCCTGACCCGCTGGCGCGTGCACCCGAACACGCTCAGCACGATCGGTTTTCTGATCACCTGCTCGTCGGGGTTCTTCTTTCATTCGCACCACGTCCGGACCGCCGGGATTCTGATCCTTCTCGGCGGTATCTTCGATCTCTTCGATGGCACCGTAGCACGCCGCACCGGTCTGGCCTCTCCGTTCGGGGCCTTCTACGACTCCACGCTCGATCGTCTCTCCGAGATCGCGGTCTACCTCGGATTGCTGTCGCTCTACAACGACTATCGCCTCGAGCTTGGAGATGTCGGTACGATCTACGCGATCATGCTCGCCATGGCCGGCTCGCTGATGATCAGCTACACGCGGGCCCGGGCCGAGGCGCTCGGCATCAACTGCACCGTAGGCTTGATGCAGCGTGCCGAACGCGTGATCCTGATCGGGCTCGCGGCGCTCGCCTTCGGCGAGGACGGAAACGGCATCGTCCTCAAGGTGGTGATCTACGTGCTCGCGGTGCTCACGAATCTCACCGTGATTCAGAGAATCTGGTGGGTCTGGAGGAATACGCGACCGGAGGGGGTCGCCGTCGGAAAGGCCGTGCCGAAGAAGGACGATTGACGGGCGCGGTATCCACGATCGCTTGAGCCATTCTCGAACCGGGAACGAACCAGACATGAGTAACGAAGGACAGGGCCGGGATATCCAGCCGGCCGATGGCACACTTGGAATTCTCCTCGTCGGGCTCGGGGCCGTCTCGACGACGACCATTGCAGGCGTCGAGTCGATCCGGAGGGGGCTGACGAAGCCGATCGGGTCGTTGACGCAGATGGCGACGATCCGACTCGGAAAGAGGACCGAACACCGCTCTCCGCTGATCAAGGATGTCGTCCCCCTCGCCGACCTGAACGATGTGGTGTTCGGGGCCTGGGACCCGATTTCGGATGACGCCTACGACTCGGCGCGGAACTGCGGCGTCCTGCGGCCGGAAGACCTCGAGCCGGTGGCCGACTTCCTGAAGTCGATCAAGCCCATGCCGGCCGTATTCGACAAGGCCTACGTCAAGAAGCTCGACGGATCGAACGTCAAGCAGGGCAAGAACAAGTATGACCTCGGCGAGCAGCTCAGGGCCGACATCCGGGAGTTCAAGGAGAAGAACGGCTGCGACCGGCTGAGCATGGTCTGGGCGGCTTCGACCGAAGTGTTCATGAAGCCGAGCGCCGTGCACGACACCGTGGAGTCGTTCGAGCAGGCGATGCGGGATGATGACCCGGCGATCGCGCCCTCGATGATCTACGCGTGGGCCGCCCTCTCGGAGGGCGTTCCGTTCGCCAACGGCGCGCCGAACCTCACGGTAGACATCCCCGCGATGGTCGAGCTGGCGAAGCGGAACGGCGTTCCGATCGCGGGCAAGGACTTCAAGACCGGCCAGACCCTGATGAAGACGATCATCGCGCCGGGGCTGAAGACCAGGATGCTGGGACTCAACGGGTGGTTCTCGACGAACATCCTCGGCAACCGGGATGGGGAAGTGCTGGACGACCCCGAGAGCTTCAAGACGAAGGAAGAGTCGAAGCTCGGAGCGCTCGAGTACATCCTGCAGCCCGAGATGTACCCGGACCTCTACTCGCACATGTATCACAAGGTGCGGATCAACTACTACCCGCCGCGTGGGGACAACAAGGAGGGCTGGGACAACATCGACATCTTCGGCTGGATGGGATATCCCATGCAGATCAAGATCGATTTCCTCTGCCGTGACTCCATTCTGGCCGCTCCCATCGTGCTCGATCTGGCGTTGTTCATGGATCTCGCCCGACGCGCGGGCATGTCGGGCATCCAGGAGTGGCTCTCCTTCTACCTGAAAGCACCCCAGGTCGCAGAAGGGCTCTATCCGGAGCACGACATCTTCATTCAGCACATGAAGCTGAAGAACACCATCCGCTGGCTCGCCGGGGAAGATCAAATCACGCATCTCGGTGTCGAGTACTACGACTGACGGTCGGGCCGGCCTCTTCCTCGTCTTCGAGGGTGTCGAAGGGGCCGGCAAGACGACTCACCTCCGGCGACTTTCCCGGCGTCTGGATCGCCAGGGGATCGCGCACATCGTGGTGCGAGAGCCTGGCGGTACACGGGCGGGTGAAAGGATTCGCGAGATCGTCCTCGATCCCGGATCGGAGCTGTTCCCCGAAACCGAACTCCTGCTTCTTCTCGCCGCGCGGGCGGAATTCGTGCGCCGGGTGGTCGGCCCGGCCCTGGAGCGTGGCGAGCTGGTGCTGGGCGACAGGTATGAACTCTCGACCCTGGCTTACCAGGGCGTGGCGCGAGGGATCGGAATCGAGACAGCTCGCGAAGTCAACGATTTCGCTACGGGCGGTCTGCGTCCGGACGGGACCGTTCTACTTCGCATCGCCCCTGAGTCGGGACGACGGCGTAAGACCGAGGCCGCCGACCGCATGGAGCGCGAGTCCGAAGCCTTTCACGATGCCGTCGCGGAGGCGTACGACAGGCTCGCGACGAGCGAACCCGATGTGATCGTCATCGAGTCCGACGATTCTCCGGACGTGGTTCACCGGCGCATCTGGAGCAGCCTGTCGGAGCGATGGCCGGACCGGTTTCCCCCGGGTGCCGAGGGCGAATGAGGAACCATGCCCGGACCGGTGAGTTTCAGAGATGGGGCCCGTGAACGACGGGCCCGAAGCGTGGACGATGCAGGAGGCGGGATGAGAGGGAGTGGGAAGCGGATCCTCACGACGCTGGCGGTAGCTGTCACCGTCGTGGTCAGCGGGGGCTGGGTTCTTCAAGAAGCGGGCGTCGGACCGGACATCGGTCGCGGCATCTTCGAAGCGGTTCGCCTCAACGTGGCCCGCAACTTCGTCGAGCCGATCGGTGGGGATGAGCTCTATGACATGGCGATTGACGGGCTCCTTGAGGAGCTCGGCGATCCCTACGCGGCGTTCATCCGTCCCGAGGATCAGCGCAGCGCCCTGCTCACCAACAACTACGGCGGTGTGGGCATGCGTATCATCGCCCACGACGAGGGGATCGTGGTTCTCGAGGTACTGCCCAACAGTCCGTCGTCCCGCCTCGACATGCGGCGTCTCGACCTGATCACGGCCGTGGACGGACAGCCGACGGAGGGCTGGACGCAGGAGGAGGCGATCGACGCTCTGCGCGGCCCGTCGGGAGAGCCGGTCGAAGTCACGATCCGCCGGGCCGGTGAAGCCGCGCCCCTCGAACGCTCGATTCTCCGAGATGACGTCCACATTCTCGCCGTCGAGTCTCTGCTGCTCGATGACGGAATCGGCTACGCGAGACTCGCCACGTTCAGCCAGGCGTCGCGTCGGGAGCTGGAAGCCGCGGTCACCGACCTGATCGCAGCCGGTGCCACCTCGCTGATCCTCGATTTCCGCTGGAACCAGGGTGGAATTCTGCGGGAAGCCGTGGAAATCGCGGACCTGTTCCTCGATCGAGGCGAATCCGTCGTGGACACACGGGCGCGCGATCCGCGTGACAGCCAGAGTTTCGCTGCCCCCGGCGCCGACAGGTATCCGGGCCTTCCCATCGTCGTGCTGGTCAACGGATGGTCCGCGAGTGCTTCGGAGATCGTGGCCGGGGCCCTGCAGGACCACGATCGGGCCCTCGTGCTGGGGACCCGCACCTTCGGCAAGGGAGTGATGCAGAGCGTATTTCAGCTGGACGGGGGCAATTACCTGCGCCTGACGACCGGCACCTGGTTCACTCCGAGCGGCCGTTCGATCCATCGAAAGAGGGACGACGAAGGATCGCACAGTTTTGGCCTGGGCTCCGAGGAATTCGACGCTGCGGTCGCGGAAGCGGTGGGCTGGGGCGGACTCGAGCCGCAAGGGGAAGTGTCCGGAATGACCGGCGACACGGCCGACGTGCCGATGTACCGGACCGACGCGGGCCGCCCGGTCTACGGCGGCGGCGGAATCGTGCCCGATGTGATCGTTCACGCCGACACGAGCACCCTGCGTGAGCGGGAGCTGAGTGAGCGATTGCGCGAGGAGGACGTGCGGCTGCCGGACCTGGCGCTGCGTTACGCGATCGGACTCGCCCTCGTGGGCGACCTGCCCGAGGGGGCCGACCCGCTGACACCCGCCGTTCGAGCCGGGTTCGACCGCTACGTCGAGTCCGAGACGGGAGGCGCGATCGATGCGACCGATCTCGATCTCGCCCGGGATCCGATCGACGGACTCCTGGCCCGCGAGATCGCGCGAGTCTCTGGAGGCGAGATCGCGAGCTTGAGAGTGGCCGTGCTGCGCAGCGCGGAGGTCCGGGAAGCGCGCAGCCTGTTGTCGCAGTCACCGACACCTGAAGCGCTGCTGGCACTCGGGGCGGATGCCGGGGAATTCACCGGGACGGAGGGAGAGGGACGATGACTCGGAGGACGGCAGGATTCCCGGCACTGGTGATCGCCCTCGTCGCGGTGCTCGCGGGTGGCTGGATGGTCCAGCAGGGCGCGAGCGCGCAGGAGGCCTTCACCAGCAAGGCACGGTTGCTGGACGAGGTCCAGCGGCTGGTCGCGGAGCGATACGTCGAGCCGATCGATCCGTCCGAGCTGAACCGGATGGCGATTGACGGCATGATGAACGAGCTCGGGGACCCCTACTCGGTATTCATCGATTCCGAATCGGCGGACGACCTCGAGCTGACCACTACCGGCAACTACGGTGGCCTCGGCATCCGCATTCAGCAGGTCGGCGACTGGATCACCGTCATGGGAATCCTGCCCGGCACCCCGGCCGAGCGGCAGGGGCTGATGACCGGTGACTGGATCGTGGAGGTCGAAGGGAAATCGGCGCGCGGCTGGACGGACGAGGAGGCGGTGCGAAGACTCCGCGGGCCCAAGGGGGAGCCGGTGGAGATTTCGGTCATGCGCCCCGGCGTTCCCGAGCCCATCACCCTGCGGGTCGTCAGGGACGAGATCCATGTCGAACCGGTGGTGGCCTACATGCTCGAGCCGGGTATCGGGTTCGTACGCCTCGAGACCTTCAGTCAGAACGCTCGTGATGAGATCGACGAGGCGATCCGCGAACTGGTCGATCTCGGGGCCGAGAGGCTGGTATTCGACCTGCGGGGCAATCCGGGAGGGCTGCTGGACGAGGGAGTCGCCGTCAGCGATCTGTTCCTGGATGACGGAGTCGAGATCGTCGAGACCCGGTCCCGAATCGAGGACCAGAATTACGCGTTTCGTGCGGCCACGGCCGATCACTTCCCGGATCTTCCGATGGTGGTCCTGGTCAACGGGTACAGCGCGAGTGCCTCGGAGATCGTGGCGGGCGCCCTTCAGGACCACGACCGGGCTCTGATTCTCGGTGAGCCGACCTTCGGCAAGGGATCCGTGCAGACGCTTTACAAGCTGCCCGAAGGCCACCATCTGAAGCTCACGACGGCGGGTTGGTACACGCCGAGCGGACGCTCGATCAGCAGGCCGCACGAGCTGGAGGAGCTCGCGGCAAGCGATGCTGCGGTCGATGAAGAGGCGGAAGACGGTGTGGAGGGAGCAGTCTCCGACTCGTCCGCGAACGAGTACTACACGGCTTCGGGCCGGGTCGTGTATGGTGGCGGTGGAATCACGCCGGATGTGACGGTTGTCGATTCTCTGACGGATCGCGAGCGGGAATTCGCCGAAGCGCTCGGGCGGGGGTCGTTCTCTCTCAATCAGCTGGCCGTGCGATTCGCCGCTGCCTGGAATTCGGATCACCCCGGCCTGCGTCCCGATTTCGAGGTCAGTTCCGAGATGCGTGACGAATTCTACCAGCTGCTTCGATCCGAGGACGTGGAGATCGATCCGGACTTGTACGCGGAGGTTCAGCCGCTCGTAGACCAGTTCCTGGCCGCACAGCTGGCGAACTCGGCCTTCGGGGAAGCGGAACGGCTCAGGCGAGCGCAGGCGGGCAACTCACAGGTTGCCCGCGCCGTTGAGCTCCTGAGAGATGCCTCGACGACGGAGGACCTGTTCTCGGCGGCGGGGACGGACATTCGGGGAGCGGGCGAGGATGTGCTTCCGGGGGTTGCGGCCGCGCCTTCTGACTAGCCCTTCGATCCGACCTCGATCGGGCGCCCATGCCGAAGCGCCGATCCATTCCAGCGACAACGAAAAGCGGGCCCCGCCAGGGGCCCGCTCTTCATCCATCACCCGATCTCGCGATCGGAGCCTGAATCGCGCGGGATCGTCAGACCCGGACGCGCTCCTTCAGACCCTTCCCGGCACGGAAGGAGACGCTCTTGCGCGCGGCGATGGTGATCTCCTGGCCGGTCTGCGGATTGCGGCCCTTGCGCTCTTTGGTCTGCCGCGTCTTGAAGGTCCCGAATCCGGTGACCGTGAAGTCGCGTCCCGCATCCAGCTCGATCGCGATGATCCCCTCGCCCGGCTTGGTGGAGAAGATGGCGTCGATGACTTCCATGGCCTTGGCCTTGGAGATGTCGGTGTTTCCAGCGAGCTTCTCCGCAAAATCCTGCTTCGTCACGTTCGTCTCCTTTGAGATGGTGATGGAACGGCTTGAAACTTCGATTGGCGCCATTATGAGTCATCGGTCTACGGTCCGCAAGGCATCGAGGGCGCGTTTAGGCTGACGGGACGCGGTGTTTCATCGATCGCGGCCCGTTGAGAGGGCTGCTCGAGGGTGGGTTCTCTCCGGGATGCAACGCGCGAGCCCGGACCCCGGAGGCGCTGATTCCAGGACCGAATCCGGCGGCCAGGTCGTGGAAGTCACTTGCCGGCAGCCAGTTGACGCTGCGTGGACGGTGAGGGAGATTGTCGCGTCGATTCCATTGAACCGGGAGACGTGTTGTCATGAGGATCATATCGAGGTCGATTCTGCTGCTGTCGCCTCTGTTGTTTGCGCTTGCCTGCGACGATACCCCGGAGACCTCATCGGCCTCCGGCGGGGCGGTGACGGCCGATGGGCCGAAGCAGGTCGAAGTCGCGGATTCGCAAGCCGGAGCGCTGGTTCTCGACCCGAGCCAGCTCGCCGCCCGCCTCGAGGATGGCACGGCGCCGGTTCTGCTCGACGTCCGAAGTCCGGAGGAGTTTGCAGCCGGCCACATCCCGGGTGCCATCAACATTCCGTACGATGAGGTCCCCGCCCGATTGGCCGAGATCGCAGAGTATCGTGACGCCGAACTCGTCGTGTACTGCCGGACGGGACGTCGCGCGAAGATCGCCGAGGCCGCGCTGCGTGAAGCGGGGTTCCGCAGGGTCGCTGACCTGGAAGGCCACATGACCGAGTGGACGGCGGCGAGGCATCCGGTCTCCGATCCTCAGCCCTGCTGCTGACCGGACGGGGACGGGGCGCCGGACGATGAACACTCCGGCGACACGATCCGATTTTCTGCGGGCAGCTCCCGTACTCGCGATCGCGGCCCTCGGCACGTCGTCGGGGGCCGTTCTCGTACGCCTGGCGGAATCGCCCGCTCCTGTGACCGCGTTCTGGCGACTCGCATTCTCGGTTCTCGCGCTGGCGCCGCTGATCCTGCTGGGGGGGAGCTGGCGTGCGTGGCTCTCGCTCGATCGTGGAGAATGGCTGCTGGTCCTGCTCTCCGGGCTCTGCCTGGCGACGCATTTTCTCGCCTGGTTCCGGTCCCTGGATTTCACGAGCGTGGCCAGCTCTACGGTGCTGGTGAGCTCCCACCCGCTGTTCGTCGGTCTGCTCTCGGCCCTTCTGCTCGGCGAAGTCCCATCCCGCCGCGAATGGCTGGGTCTCGTCCTTGCCGTCGCGGGCGCCTTGACGATCGGCTGGGGCGACTTTCGCGCGGGAGCCGATCCGCTGCTCGGTGATGTGCTCGCCCTGCTCGCGGCCGGTCTCGCCGCCCTCTATTTCGTGATCGGGCGGAAGCTGCGCGCCACACTCGATCTTCTTCCGTATGTCGTGCCGGTCTACGCCATCGCCGCTCTAGTCTGTCTGACACGCGCCGGTGCGGGAGGCATGCAGATCACGGGCTGGCCTGCCGCGACCTGGTGGGCTCTCATCGGCCTGGCGGTCGGCCCGACTCTGCTGGGCCATACGGGCTTCAACTGGGCTCTCCGGCACGTCCGGGCCTATGTTGTGAGTGTCGTTCTCCTGTTCGAGCCGCTCGGCGCGACGCTTCTCGCGATTCTGGTGCTCGGACGAG
>CBDTXM010000094.1:0-10535 GCA_965364445.1 uncultured bacterium
TCGGTGGAGGGCGCGTTTCAGATCAACCTGGACCACTGGCAGAATGATCGTCCCGGAGGCCGGCTTACGGGAACGGACTCGATCGACGCGCTTGCGGCACGCACAGATTCCTGCACCGACGTGGAGCTTCGTGACAGCAACGACAAGTCCGACTGTCGGTTGCGCCGACTCCTCACGCGCTATTCGATAGAGAACCCGGAGGGCGCCGAAGAGCGGGCATCCGCCCGAACGCCGGGAGAGAGCTTCCACGAATTCCTCTGGGTCGACTACCCGGGGCGCAGCGCGGACGACTGGAACCGCATCTACCGGGACGAGAACGGGGAGCTTCCCGCCCGGTTCCGCGACCAGATCAGAACCTACGTGCACCCCTTCATCGGCGAGGTGCGAGGGGAGGGCGGGTCGGCCGCCTACGAGCTCGTGCTCCAGTACTGGTTTTACTACCCGTGGAATGACGGCGGAAACAATCACCTCGGGGACTGGGAGCATCTGAACGTGGTAGTCTCGCCACTCCGTTCGGTGGACCGCGCGCAGACCGAAGCCGAATTGCTCGCTTTGCTCGACGGGCTGGGGTCGGGCTTGGAGTCGGGGCCGGAGCAGCTCGTGATTCGGCGACTCGATTACTACTTCCACAGTAAGGTCTGGACGATAGACTTCGCGCAGCCGAACGCCTATGCACCGCGGGCGGAGTGGGAGGCAGAGGTTCGCGGCATGGCTCGCGAGCACGGCGGCGAAGAAGCGTGGCTGTGGAGCATCATCCGCGAGCGGGCCTGGGCGGATGAGACCGAGACCACGATCAACACGCGTCCGGTCGGCTGGATCGGAGCCGACAACAAGGGCCTCGACCAGCTTCTGTCTCCGCCGGGCGGGACGAACCGGGACTCGCACGGCACGTTCGTGATGCCCGGTCTCTACAAGGAAATCGGTCCGGCGGGCGCCGTCGAGAGCATCAACGTCGGATTCGATCCTCGGGACTACTGGGCAGCCCCGGCCGAAGAGCGGCGGGACTGGACGGAGCGTTGGAAGCGGGGCGGTATCGTGGATCTCGCCGACCCCGAACGAATCGTCCTGCTTCCGGACGTGGACCGGATCGCGCCCCTCCTCGACTCCAGTGCGCCGGCACGTGCGAGCTGGAGCTGGCTCGTTCTTCCGGTACGATTCGGCTATCCGGCGGTCGAATCTCCCTTTGCCGGGATCGTATCGCACGCCGAGACCGGTAACCTCGCAGTGCTCGGACCGGCCTTCAACGCCGGCTGGAACCGCTCGGGCGAGAGCGAGGGCTTCTCGAGCTACGAGCCGGACAAAGTGCCGCGGCTCTTTCCGCTCGCCTGGCAGGACAATTTCATCAATTCCTGGGGCTGGCTGAACCTGACCGCGCCGACGATCGCGATGTTTCCCCCCATCGACTTCCTCTGGAGGGTGGTGGCCCTTCCGTTTCGGGCGATCCTTCAACCGCAGGATCCGACCTTCTATCCCGTCGAGCGTCTCCCGCTTCGCTACCTGGGCGCCGGAAGCGGCTATTCCCGGATGAGCGTTGACGCGGAGGCCTACACGGAGCTGCTGATCAACACCGCACAATTCGACGAGCTGGTCGCGCGGCTGGTCTTTTACGGTCTGATCAACGGATCGGAGGAGACCACGATCACGGGAATCGAGGAGTTCGCCGAAGCCGCGGAGGCCCCGTTCTTCCTGGTATCGTTTTTCATCGGTGACCGGTTCGTGTCGGAGAACATGCTGCGCCACAGTCGCTCTGCCATCGGATTCGACGTCAGCTACAGCGACGTCTCGCCCCAGACGATCGCGGGCGACTTGAATTTCTGGGAGTACGCGGGCTCGTTCCGCTACGACGTTACGACGGGTAGCCTTCGCATCTTCCCGAAGGCAGGATACGGGCTCAGCTGGTACCGGATCGAGAATCTCGCCGCCAACGGAGACCCGTTCGAAACGCCCGATTCAGAGTGGGTGCGTCAGCCGAGCCTTTTCGACAACCTGCTTCCCAATACCTGGCACGCGGGAGCGGGTCTCGAGTGGATCGTCCTGAAGAACTACGCCGTGCCGCCGAAGGGTCTCGACCTCTCGCTGCGGATCGAGTGGACCTGGTATACGAACAAGCTCGGGCTGGATACGGGGGATCTTCCCCTCGAGACCCTGGTGGACCTCGGTCTGAGCGCCGATCAGTTGCCTCGCGATCGTTGGGTGGGGCGGACGGAATTCCGTCTCGGCGCCACCGTGAGCTTCTGACCTCCGACGCCACCGGCCTTTGAACGAGGAGCGCAGTATGGACCGTCAACGCTGGACATCGATCGGCAGGCCGGTGGACCCTGCCTGGCCTACGAACAGGGCGATTCTCCTCTTGTCCCTGACCGTGGTGATCGTGGTTGCCGCGTTCCGACTGCTTTTCGGGGGGCTGGGCTTCCTGCCGGCCGCGGTCGCCGGACTGCTTGCCGGTGGCACGGTGTTCTTCGCGTGGGCTCTCGCGCGCGAGGTGGATCCCGACCACGACCTCGCGGCCTTTGCCAGCGCGCTGATCGCGCTACCCGCCTGGGAATTGTTGGGGTCGCCACGTTTCGCGGCCGTGGTGCTGCTCCTGCTTGCGCTGCGGATCGTGAATCGGACGGTAGGCCCCGCGGCGCGCCCGTTCGACTCGATCGCGATTCTCCTGCTCGCGGGCTGGGTCGCGTGGAGTGGCGACTGGGTGACGACATTCGCCGTCTTCCTGGCCTTCGTGCTCGACGCTACGCTCACCCCGGCTCACCGACTGCACATGGCGGCCGCCGGCGCCGCGCTCGCGCTGACCGGGCTCGCAGCGACCCGGTCGGGATTCCCACCGAGCGTCTCCGGCGCGAGCCTCGCCTCCCTCGGAGCGCTGGTGCTCATGCTGCCCTTTCTCGCGGTCATGGCACGACCCGGCAGCCCGAGCACGCTTACCGACGTGGGCGCTCATCCCCTGACCGCCCGGCGGGTCCGATCAGCCCAGGCGCTCGGCATCCTCGCGGTGTCGCTGGCCGTATTCGTCGACGGAATGGAGGGTCTGGGGAGGGTCTCGCCGCTCTGGGCCGCGATCGCAGGCTGCGGCCTGTACGGCCTGTTCACGAAGCGACGTTCACCCGCTTGATCGGGGACCCGGCACCGCCTCGCTAGCTGGAGCGCGCTGACGCCAGCGCGAGTTCGGCGGCCTGCCGCGCATGAATCACGGCGCTGTCGAAGACCGGGATCGGGACGTCCTCCGGCCCGATGAGCAGGCCGATCTCGGTGCAGCCGAGAATCACGCCCTCCGCTCCCCGCCCGGCGAGATCGGCGATGATGTCACGTATCCGGCGACGCGATGCCTCGGAGATCTCGCCCTGCACCAGCTCGGAGAAAATGATTTCGTCGACGGTCGTCCTCTGGTCCTCTGTCGGAACCAGCACTTCGAGTCCGTGACGAAAGGACAGTCGCTCACGGTAGAACGAGCCGTCCATCGTGAACCGCGTGCCCAGAAGTCCGACCGTACGGATGCCGTTCTCGAGAACGGCCGCGGCGACCGCGTCCGCGATGTGCAAGAGAGGAATGTCGATGGCGGCCTCGATCTCCGGGGCGACGCGGTGCATGGTGTTGGTGCAGAGCACCAGGAAGTCCGCTCCGGCGGCCTCGATCCTCCGGGCCCGGTCGGCCAGGATTCTGCCCGCACCGTCCCAGTCTCCGGCCGAGGCAGCCGCCTCGAGATCGTGAAAGTCCACGCTCCACATCACGATCCGGGCAGAGTGGAAGCCCCCCAGGCGCTCCGACACGCGCCGGTTGATTTCCCGGTAATAGGGGACGGTGGATTCCCAGCTCATCCCGCCCAGCAGACCGATCGTCCTCATCTCATCTCTCGATCGGAGCGCCGACCAGATTGCCCCACTCCGTCCAGGAGCCATCGTAGTTCCGGACGTTCCGGTAGCCCAGGAGATGCGTCAGCACGAACCACGTGTGGCTGGATCGCTCCCCGATCCGGCAATAGGCGATGATCTCGTCGTCCTCTTCGAGACCGATCTCGTCCCGATAGATCGCAGCGAGCTCGGACGCCGGGCGAAACGACCCATCATCCTGCGCGGCACGCTTCCAGGGCACGTTGCGGGCGCCCGGTACGTGCCCGCCGCGAAGCGCCCCTTCCTGAGGATAGTCGGGCATGTGGAGCATCTCGCCCGAGAATTCCTGGGGCGAGCGAACGTCCACCAGAGCGCCACCTGCCTTCATGTGACGGAGCACGTCGTCGCGGAAGGCGCGAATCTCGGAATCGTCGCGTTCCGGAACCGGGTACTCCGTCCGCGGTCGATCGGGCACGTCGGTCACGAGCGGCCGCTCCTCGAGCATCCACTTGCGTCGGCCCCCGTTCATCAGGCGGACGTCGGGGTGCCCGAACAGGGTGAAGACCCAGAGCGCATAGGCAGCCCACCAGTTGGAGTTGTCTCCGTAGAACACCACCGTGTGGTCACGGGAGATCCCCTTTCGCGACATCAGTTCGGCGAACCGCTCGGCGTCCAGGTAGTCGCGGACCATCGGGTCGTTCAGATCCATGTGCCAGTCGACCTTCACGGCACCCGGAAGGTGCCCGGTATCGTAAAGAAGGACGTCTTCATCGGATTCGACCAGGACCACCGAGGGATCGTCGAGATGCTCCGACACCCAGTCCGTCGATACCAGCATTTCCGGGTTTGCATATCCCTCGTGCTCCCGGCAGTCGTCGTAATTCCGGCCCATCGCATCACCCCGTGGTTCCCGTTGATCGTCTGGTCCTGCACCCATTCGCGGACACGCGCGCCCACTCGCCTGATTGCCCGACGATACACCGTCCGGCATCATATCGTTCAGTCCCGGGCGGCGGATCTCGGCCGTCCGGTCCAGAATCCCGACCGGAGAGGTGTCGCCCGTGTCCGTGCCGCAACGCCTGCAGGAGATCGTGGATCAGTTCGCCGCCGCTCCGCGTGAGCTCCGCGTGCAGGCCCTGCTCGAATACGCGAGCCGGGTACCGCCATTGCCATCACGATTTGCCGAGCACCGGGAGCTGCTCGAGCAGGTCCACGAGTGCCAGACGCCTTTCTTCCTCGCGGCGGAGATCGATGAAGGGGGCGGCGTCCAGCTCTGGTTCGATTGCCCGCCCGAGGCGCCCACGGTCCGCGGATTCGCGGGGATCCTTCACGCGGGCCTGACCGGCGAGTCCGCCGAGAGCGTCCTCGCCGTGCCCCCGGACTTCTATCGAACCATGGGTCTCTCGGACGTGGTATCGGTCATGCGTTTGCGAGGCATGGGTGCGATCCTCGCACGGCTCCAGCGACAACTTGCGGACAGTGGATCGGGGGCGGCCGCCGGCGTCGCAGGGGATCAGCGCGCATGAACGGGAGCGTGTTCCGATACCTCTGGATCGGGTTTGCGGTGCTCCTCGTTCTCATTCAGTTCGTCCCTGTCGACCGGTCGAATCCGATCGCGACCGGCGTGGTGGACGCGCCCGAAGACATCATGCTCACTCTTCAGCGTTCGTGCTGGGACTGCCATTCCAACGAGACGGAGTGGCCCTGGTACGCATGGGTCGCGCCGCTGTCCTGGCGCCTTTCGCAGCATGTCAGCAGGGGACGGGACCACCTGAACTTCACCGAGTGGGACGGATACGATCTCGCGGACCTCGACGAGGCGTACGAGGAGATCGGGAAGGAGATCGAACGCGAGGGCATGCCCCTCGGCGACTACCTGCTCGTTCATCGGGAGGCCGTGCTCTCGAACGCCGACCGACAGCGTCTGATCACCTGGGCCGAGACCGCCCGGGAGAGCCTTCCCGAGCGGTCTCCGGAAGAAGAGACTCCGGCAGAAGCCGTCAGGCCTTGAAGTCGGTGCCGCTCCGACGTGCGTCCAGGCTGTACGGTCCACCACCCCAGACCGCGAAGAACAGGAAGAGGAACGAGAAGAGCATGGCCGACATGCCGTTGTTGTTCCACCACCAGATGCTTCCGCCCCAGGCGTGAATCCAGAAGTACGCGACCGCCAGCAACCCGGAGAGCAGGAAGGCCGCCGGCCGGGTAAACAGGCCGACGATGATCAGGGCGCCACAGACGGTCTCGAGCACCCCGGCGATCCCGAAGCGCGACATCAGCTCCGCCGTGCCGGCTTCGCCGAACCCTCCGAACCAGCCGAACAGCTTGGCCGATCCCCGCGAGAAGATCAGCAGGCCCGTAACGACTCGGAGAGCGGTCCAGGTGATGTCGTGCAGCGGTGTCCTCTGTTCCATACGTACCTCGCATCTGATTGACGGTTCGGATCTGCGTGATCCGCAGGGAATATGATCGACTCGCGGTGTCCGGCGCGAGCGTGAGCCGCTTGTTCCGTTCCCGCCACCCGGTACATTGGCTCGCCGAGCGGGCGGAATCATGGCACCAGGCCGGGTGCGGTGCAGGGCGGCAACGCGAGAGGCGGAGTGGAAGAATGACCCTGAAGTCGAAGTTGACGGTCGTCGGCGCGATCCTGACGACCGGGGGTTTGCTGGCCGGGTGCAGCGTCGAACCCGCCGAGCGTCACGAGGCCGACATGCGGGAACGGGAAACCGGGTGGCGAGGCATCGCCCTCGAGAACGCGCCGCCGAAACCCGACTTCACGCTGACGGACACGAGCGGTGAACCGTTCGACTTCCGATCCGAGACCGACGGCTTCGTGACGTTCCTGTTCTTCGGCTACACCTCCTGTCCCGACGTCTGCCCGGTGCACATGGCCAGCCTGGCCGCAGTGAGGCGTGACCTGCCGGCCGAGCTCCAGCGCGGCATGAAGGTCGTGTTCGTCACGACCGACCCCGAGCGCGACACGCCGGAAAGCATGAGCTCCTGGCTGGCGAACTTCGACCCGGACTTCATCGGTCTGTGGGGCGACAAGGCCACGGTGGACAGCATACAGCTCGCGATGGGCCTGCCTGCCTCCGTGTACCAGCCACCGGATGAGAACGGTTTCTACATCGTCGGACACGCATCGCAGGTGATCGGCTTTTCGCCCGACGGGTCGATTCGGGTGATCTATCCGTTCGGCACCCGGCAGGCCGACTGGAAGCACGACATTCCGAAACTCGCCGAGGCGAGCTCCGACTCGTGAATCTCCAGTGGTGGTGCTCCGCCCAGGCGGTCCCGTGGGACTGGTCCTGGCGGCCCTATCCGGGTGTCTGGCTGTTCGTTCTGGTGACTGCGGCAGCGTTCTGGTTCTTCGTGCGACGCGGCGAGCCGGGGGCTCGACGCGGCTGGGCCATTGCCGGATTCGTGACCCTGTGGCTGGCCCTCGACTGGCCGATCGGAGCACTGGGCGGCGGATACCTCTCGTCCGTGCACATGCTGCAATATCTGCTGATCGCCCTGCTGGCACCGGCGTTTGTGCTTCTGGGCGTGCCGGACTCGGCGTGGTCGCGACTCGCCGATTCCCACTTGCGGCCCGTGCTACGGTTCCTGACACACCCGCTGATTGCCCTGGGAATTTTCCAGATCGTGCTGATCTGGACACACCTGCCGGCCACCGTCGATGGACTGATGGAGAGCCAGTGGGGGTCGTTCCTGATCGACATTCTCTGGCTGCTCGGCGGGCTGCTGTTCTGGTGGCCGGTGATTTCGCCGGTGCCGGACCGACCGTGGTTCGGACCTCCGTTGAAGATGGGATACCTGTTCCTCGCCACGGTGCTGAACACGATGCCCTACGCCTTCCTGACCTTCGGAGAGTCACCCTATTACGGGATCTACGAGCTGGCGCCGCCCGTGGGCCGGCTCACGGCCGGGGAAGACCAGCAGATCGCGGGCCTGCTGATGAAGGTGGGGGGCGGCGTGATCCTCTGGACGGCGATCACGACGATCTGGTTCCGCTGGTACAGTCGGGAGGAAGCCGAGTGCCCGGCACCCTGATCACCGTCTATAACCTCGTCGCCGGGGGCGTACTGCTCTGGTTCGGCGCCGAGACCTTCGTGCGAAGTTCTTCCGCGCTGGCGATCCGGATGGGTCTGACGCCTCTCGTCGTCGGACTCACCATCGTCGCGTTCGGGACCAGCTCCCCCGAGCTCGGGGTCAGCCTCATTTCCACATTTCGTGGCATGGGAGACGTGGCGACCGGTAACGTCGTCGGCTCGAACATCGCGAACGTCGGGCTGATTCTCGGCCTTTCCGCCCTGATCCGGCCGATCCGGATCGAGCCCAAACTGCTGCAGCTGGACGTTCCGATCGTGGTGGCGGTGTCTCTGCTGGTCACGATCCTGTTCAACGATGGCCGCCTCTCCCGCCTGGAGGGGGGATTCCTGGTACTCCTGCTCATCGGCTACATCCTGCTGTCGCTTCGCAAGTCACGGCTCGAGTTCGACGTGGAGATGCCGCCGGTCGGCGAAGCGACGGGCAGGCGACCGCTCGCAATCGTTATTGGACTCATCCTGTTCGGCCTCGGCATGCTGGTAATGGGAAGCTTCGCATTCGTGAACGGAGCGGAAGATCTCGCGATCCGGCTGGGCGTCACGCCCGCCGTCGTCGGGCTGACGGTGGTGGCAGTAGGCACGAGTCTGCCCGAAGCCGCTACATCGGTAGTCGCGGCCTGGCGCGGCCAGGGCGACATCGCGATCGGCAACCTGGTCGGGTCGAATCTGTTCAACCTGCTCGCGATTCTCGGAGTGACCGGACTGATCCGACCGGTCATGCGGGGAGACGTGAGCATGGTCAGCTTCGCGGTCATGATCGGTCTCGCAGTCACCCTGCTGCCGCTGATGCGCTCGGGGTTCCGCGTGAGCAGGCTCGAGGGGGCTGCCCTCCTCCTTGCATACGCGGGCTATGTATACTGGCTCATCCCCTGAGACGAGCGTGGAGGCGATGGGAAGATCCGAGAAGATCCGGTTCCCGGGTTCGGCGGGTGACCTTCTGACGGCGCGGCTGGACATACCCGGGTCCCAGCCCGCCGCGTGGGCGCTCTTTGCCCACTGCTTCACCTGCTCGAAAGACCTGAAGGCGGTCGTGAACCTCTCCCGGGCCCTCAACGATGCGAAGGTCGCCGTGATGCGCTTCGACTTCACCGGACTTGGAGAGAGCGAAGGTGACTTCGCCGAGACGAGCTTCGCATCGAACGTGGACGATCTCATCGCAGCCGCCGAGTACCTGGCCGCGGAGCACGAGCCCGTGAAGATCCTCGTCGGGCACTCCCTGGGAGGCGCCGCCGTCATTCAGGCAGCCGCGGATGTGCCCTCGGCGGTCGCCGTGGCCACCATTGGAGCGCCGGCCGACCCCGCCCACGTAACGCATCTCCTGACGGGCGCGATCGATGACATTCGCCGTGATGGCAAGGCGGAGGTGATGCTGGCGGGACGCCGGTTCACGATCGGAGAGAAGTTCCTGGATGACCTCGAGGAGACCCGTCAGAACGAACTGATCGGCACCCTCGACCGGGCCCTGCTGATCTTTCACAGTCCTGTCGACATGATCGTCGGGATCGAGAATGCCGCCCGGATTTACCAGACGGCGAGGCATCCGAAGAGCTTCATTTCGCTCGACGATGCCGACCACCTGTTGACCGATCCGTCCGATGCGACATACGTGGGAGAGGTGCTCGCGGCGTGGGCCCGGAAGTACATCCCGGAATGCCGCGCCACTACCGAATGAGCGGCGGGCAGGCCATGAACGAGATCCCTGAGGTAGGAATCGATGCCGCTCGTCTGCGGCCGAAGTTCGATCTCGATCTCCCCGTACCCGCCGACGAGGCCATCCAGCGAATCCGACAGGGGCTCGACACGCCCGAGTACCGCGAGACCACCATGAGCGCGGGCCGGCATGCCGAATTTCATGTCGATGCATCCGACAGGAAGGTGTGGTCGCCGCGACTCACCGTTCAGGTCGAGGATGCGCCCGGCGGATCGTCGCTGCGCGGTCGCTTCGCGCCCCGGGCCGATGTGTGGACCGGGTTCATGTTCGTCTATTTCCTGGTCGTGTTCCTCATCCTGTTCGGGGCCACGCTGGGCTACGTGCAGCAGGTGTCGGACGAGACTCCGTGGGGGTACTGGGCGATTCCGGCCGGCCTCGCGGTCATCGCGGGGATCCATGGACTAAGCTATCTCGGTCAGCGACTGGCCGAGGACCAGATGCGCGAACTGCGCGGACAGCTCGACTCCGTGCTCAGTCGTCAGTTCGGGTCGGCTCTCGATTCCGATCCCGACTCACCGCATTCCGGGGCGTCTTAGCCACCGGCCCGCAGCTCCACCAGCAACTCCCTCGATTCGCGCGCCGGGACGTACTCCGAGTCCGCTTCGGACCACGTTTCGCGTGCCGTCTCCAGTTCCGCGATCGCATCGTCCGTGCGTCCCTGGGCCGCGTAGACTCTGGCCGCCTCGAGTCGCAGCATCGCGGACCCGGGGAAGCGGTTGATCAGGTCCACGAGCGCCTCTTCCGCCTCCTCCAGTCGCCCGAGCGAGCGCAGGCAGCCGACACGCTCGACCGGCAGGCGCGCAAACAGAGGGTCGTATAAGGACTCTGCCTGCCAGTATACTGAGAGGTCCTCAATCGACTTGTCGAACAAGGCGATTGCACGCCCGCAGT
>CBDTXM010000095.1:0-10341 GCA_965364445.1 uncultured bacterium
TCGCGGCATGCGGGGATGACGACCCCTCCGGCCTGACCGGACCGGGCAGCAATCCGGCCGATTACCAGGAAGCGGCCCTTTCGATCACCGAGTCCGAGGTCCGCGGCCATGTCGGGGTGCTCGCACACGACTCCATGTTCGGTCGCTGGTCCCCCAGTCCCCAGATCGAGAAATCTGCCCGGTACATCGCCGACGAGTTCGCGGCATCCGGACTCCGGCCGGGAACCGGATCCGGGTATCTGCAGTGGTTCCAGATCGAAGCTCTCGGTCAGGTCGCCGCTCCAGCTGGGTCTCGATCGCTCGTTCCGGGGAACCCGGGCGGGTCCGGATCCTCGCCCAACGTGATCGGTTGGATCGAGGGATCCGATCCGGCGCTGCGCGACGAACACGTGGTGTTCACCGCACACTTCGATCATATCGGCACGTCCCCGGTGGCGTCGCCGACCGGCGACGACATCTACAACGGCGCCGATGACAACGCCTCCGGCACGGCGGCCCTGATCGAGATCGCGGAGGCATTCGCGTCGCTGCCGGCGCCACCCGCGCGCAGCATCGTCTTCCTGGCCACGAGCGGCGAAGAACGCGGCCTGCTCGGTGCGCTTCACTACACGACCGACCCGACGCTGCCGCTCACATCGACGGTGGCCAACATCAATCTGGACATGATCGGACGGAACGATCCGGCCACCGTACGTGCGATTCACCGGGTGGATTCCGACCTGGGCGAACTGGCTCAGTCGGTTGCTCTTGTGCATGAAGACATCGGAGTGACTCCGATCGACGTGGCCGACAACACGCTGGTCCAGCGCTCCGACTGCTGGGCGTTCATTGCCCGTGGAGTGGATGCCCTGTTCCTGCACAGCGGTCTGCACGACGACTATCACGGCCTGGACGACGAGGTCGATCGACTCGACTCGGAGAAAGCGGCCGCCGTAGCTCGACTCGCATGGTGGGTGGGACTCGAACTCGTGAAGTGAGCGCGGAGCGCGCGGGCGGCCCGCGCGCTTCGCGAATCGGCGAGATCTACTCCGCTGCCGCCTTCAGATACTCCACCAGCCGCTGCTTTTCGGCCTCGCTGGGGGGGACCATCCCGAGAATCTGCATCATCGCGCTCATCCGGTAGACGAGCGCCTGCGCTCCATCCGGTCCGTGCGCGGTGCGAGATGGCGCCTCGTGACACAGCGAGCAGTACTCCATGTACAGGAGATCATCGGGACCATCGCCAATCTCCCCGGGCTCCGCCGGCGGGAGTCCGTGCCGTGTGAAGTACGCCAGCAGGGAGTCCTGATCTTCGGGGCCGGGAATGTTCGCTGACTGCAGCCCGGCCATCAGCATCTCGTCCACCGTACCCTCGATCGTCTCGCCTCCGAGACGGTCACGCAGAGTCCGCATCCGCATGTTCATGCGGCGAAGGAGGATCGGCCACTCCTCCGAGGTGTGCATCTTCGGACTCGAGACTCCATGACACTGCACGCAATAGACCTGCTGGAGTGATGCGCCGCGCGCCTCGGGCTCCGGCAGGTCCGCGAGTCTGTAGCTGTTCGGCGGCAGACCGGTGGCCGTAGAGGCGACGAGTCGCCACCGCTGGCCGTTGGAGAGGCCCTCGGCCTGGGGACCCGCCAGGTCGGCGAGCAGACTGTCGAACGCCGCTCGATCGATCCCTTCGGCTGCCGCCTGGGACGCGGCAGACTCGTCCTGGGTGGGGCCGCAGGCGCCGAGGCCGACGACACCCGCCAGAATCGCCACCAGTTGCGCGCCGGCGCGACCTCGGAATCGCATCACGCCGCTGTCACTCCGATCGTACCCGTCACTCATGCCCGACTCCTCCGCCGAACGTCATGGAGTAGTGTCTGCGAGACCCGCCGGAAGGCGCGGCCGCCCGGGGATCGGCCCCGGGCCGGAACAGGGAGAGGATACCACCTCCGGCGCGACGCCGCCACGCGCTGCGAATCCGCACCGTGGCAAGGCGATTGCAGTAGGAATCGACCGCTCCCGCGGGTCGCTCGCGGCTCGCGAATCGTCATAGATGCCGTACCTGAAGAACGGGTCCGACCATGACATCGCCGCACGAGTCACGGGTCCGCGACATATGCCGGCAGCACGGGTCCGATCCCGTCCGCCTGCTCGACATCGCTCGCGCCGTGCAATCCGAGTTTCGCGGAATCAGCCAGCAATCCATCGACACCATCGCCGCCGAGGTCGGGGTCCCCCGGGTCACGGTCGAGGCGTGTGTGTCCTTCTACGCCTTCCTCTCGGTCGAGAGACAGGGCGAGATCACGATCCGGTTGTGCGATGACGTGCCCGATCGGCTCGCCGGCTACGAAACCGTACGGGACGCATTCGTTCATGCCCTGGGCGTGCCACTCGGGGGCACGACGGCGGATGGTCGCTTCACCCTCGAGCGAACGGCCTGCATCGGGATGTCCGACCAGGCGCCGGCGGCCCTCGTCAACGAGGTCCCCGTCACCGGGCTCTCGTCGGACCGTGCCAGGGAGATCGTCGCATCGCTCTCGCGGCACGGCGATCCCCGGCAGCTGGTCCGCCAGCTGGGGGATGGCAACAACGCGAATCCGCTGATTCAGTCGATGGTCCGGAACAACCTGCAGTACCCGGGCGCGATCCTGTTCAGCCCCTACAACCGGGGCGAGGCGATCCGGAAGGCCGTGGCCATGAGCCCGGCCGAAGTGATCCGGGCCGTGAAGACGGCGCGCCTGCGTGGCCGAGGAGGGGCGGGTTTTCCCACCGGTATGAAATGGGAATTCGCCCGCGAGGTGGAGGCGTCGCCGAAGTACGTGATCTGCAACGCCGACGAAGGTGAGCCCGGGACCTTCAAGGACCGGGTGCTTCTCACCGAGCGTGCCGACCGCGTCATCGCGGGAATGACGATCGCCGCCTACGCGATCGGTGCGTCGGAGGGCGTCCTCTACCTCCGGGGAGAGTACGCGTATCTGCTGCCCTTCCTCGAGTCCCGCCTGGAACGGCGCAGAGAAGATGCTCTCCTGGGAACCGGGATCGCCGGTAAGTCCGGATTCGACTTCGACATCCGCATCCAGATGGGGGCGGGAGCGTACGTGTGCGGCGAGGAGTCCGCCCTGATCAGCTCGCTCGAAGGCGAACGCGGGGACCCACGCGATCGGCCGCCCTTCCCCACGACCAGCGGATTTCGCGCGAGTCCTACGGTCGTGAACAACGTCGAGACCCTCTGCTGCGTGACCCGGATTCTGGAGGAGGGACCGGCCACCTTCTGCGAGTTCGGAACGCCGCAGAGCTCGGGGACAAAGCTCCTCAGCATCTCCGGCGACTGCCGACTGCCCGGCATCTACGAAGTCCCGTTCGGCCTGCCCCTGCGCGAGGTACTGGAGCTGGCCGGTGGAGAATCCGCAGCGGCCGTCCAGGTCGGTGGACCGAGTGGACGGATGGTCGGCACATCGGAATTCGAAAGGCGAATCTGTTTCGACGACCTCGCGACCGGCGGCGCGCTGGTGGTATTCGGCCCGGACCGCGACCTGCTTTCGATCGTGTCGGCCTACACCGAGTTCTTCATCGAGGAAGGTTGTGGTCACTGCACGCCCTGCAGGGCGGGCATGCCGGCCATGCACGATCTACTCGAACGGGTTCGCGCCGGGAGGGGCGAGCACGCGGACCTCGATCGGCTGCGAGAACTCGGCGGGATGATCCGGCGCACCAGCCGATGCGGGCTGGGGCAGACCGCTCCCAACCCGATTCTCTCGAGCCTCGAAGGCCTCGCATCCGAGTACGAGGCCCGGACGCACGAGGCCGAAGCCGGTATGCGGCAGAGTTTCGATCTCGATGCCGCTCTCCAGCCCGCGCGTGCCGTTCGGGGCCGCGCGCCCGCCCACCTCTGACAGGAGCCCGTTCCGATGAGCGAGAGCTTCACGTTCTACATAGACGGTGTGCCGGTGGAAGCTGCGCCGGGAATGACCATCCTCGATGCTGCACAGGCCGCGGGCATCTGGATTCCGAGGCTCTGCTGGCACGAGGAGCTGGAGCCGTTCGGCGGCTGCCGCGTCTGCACGGTGAAGATGAACGGTCGCAGCTGCGCGGCCTGCACCCAGCCGGCCGAGCCGGAGTCCGTGGTGGAAAACGACTCCGTCCCGCTGCGGGAATGGCGCAAGGCACTGGTGGAGCTGCTCTTCGCCGAGGGCAATCACTTCTGCATGGCCTGCGAGAAGAGCGGCCATTGTGAATTGCAGGCCCTTGCCTACCGCCTCGGAATCGCCGCTCCGCGCTTCGAGCATCGCTGGCAGCTCCGCGAAGTCGATGCGTCGCACCCGGACGTACTGATCGATCGGAATCGCTGCATTCTGTGCGGTCGATGTGTTCGCGCCTCCCGGGACCTGGACGGAAAGAACGTGTTCGGTTTCACGGGGCGCGGTCCGGAGCGGCGTGTGGCGGTCAATTCCGACGCTCGTCTGCGAGATACGGATCTGGACACTCGAGATCGTGCCGTGGACATCTGCCCGGTCGGCGCGATCGTCCGCAAGGGAGTCGGATTCACCGTTCCGATCGGAGCACGCAAGTATGACATGGCACCGATCGGATCGGAGGTGGAATCCTCGAACGGAGATCTCGAGGGCGGAGCGGCCGATGCCGTCCGCCAGGAGGAATAGACCCATGCCCAGGCCGCGAATCGCGACCGCTTCGCTGGCCGGCTGCTTCGGGTGCCACATGTCCTTGCTGGACCTGGACGAGGGTATTCTCGAACTGGCCGAGCTGGTGGAATTCGACCGTTCGCCCATCGACGATTTCAAGGAATTCCAGGGCAGGTGCACGGTGGGCCTCGTCGAAGGGGGCTGCGCCAACGAAGAGAACGTCGCAACGATCAGGGAGTTCCGGAGGCACTGCGACGTGCTGGTCTCGGTCGGAGACTGCGCGACGATGGGCGGGATTCCGGCCATGCGGAACCTCGTTCCGCTCGACGAATGTCTGCAGGAGGCCTACGTGGATGGCCCCACGGTTCACAATCCGAGCGGTCTTCCACCCGGCGACGCCGAGATCCCACGCATGCTGGACCGGGTGTACGCGCTGCACGAGGTGGTCCACATCGACTGGCATCTTCCCGGCTGCCCCCCGTCGCCTGAAGCGTTTCAGGCAGCCCTGACGGCCCTGCTGTCCGGAGAACCGGCCGCGCTTCCGCCCGGCCTCATCCGCTACGACTGAGGAGGCATCGATGAGCACGACGAGACGCGTGGTGATCGAGCCCCTGACTCGGGTGGAGGGGCATGGAAAGGTGACGATCCGGCTCGATTCTGCCGGTGAAGTGGAAAGCGCCCGACTCCACGTCGTGGAGTTTCGCGGGTTCGAGAGGTTCATCCAGGGGCGGCCCTATTGGGAGATGCCGGTTGCGGTCCAGCGGCTTTGCGGGATCTGTCCCGTCAGCCACCACCTCGCCGCCGCCAAGGCGATGGACGGCATCGTCGGCGTCGACGAGCTGACGCCGACCGCCGAAAAGATCCGCAGGTTGATGCACTACGGGCAGATCTTCCAGTCGCACGCCCTTCACTTCTTCCACCTGTCGTCTCCGGACCTGCTGTTCGGCTTCGACTCGGACCCTGCCAGTCGCAACGTGATCGGCGTAGCCGGGGCCTACCCGGAACTGGCGCGGCAGGGAATCCTGATGCGGAAATACGGGCAGGAAGTGATCCGTGCGACGGCCGGCAAGAAGGTGCACGGCACAGGGGCGATTCCCGGTGGCGTGAACCGCAGCCTCACATCCGCCGAGCGGCGGGAGCTCGCGGCTGACATTCCGCGACAGAAGCAGTGGGCGAAGGATGCGGTGGAGATCGCACGCGATTACACGCTCGACAACCTGGCCTTCGCCATGGAGTTCGCAGCGTTCCCATCGAATCACCTCGGCCTCGTGCGCCGGGACGGCACCTTCGACCTGTACGACGGAGTCCTGCGCGCCGTGGACGCGAGTGGCGAAAGAATCCTGGATGATGTCGAAGCCGCTCATTACGCGGATGTACTGGTCGAAGAAGTCAAACCATGGTCGTACATGAAGTTCCCCTTCCTGCGCGAGCTCGGACCCAAGGAGGGCTGGTATCGGGTCGGCCCCCTGGCCCGGCTGGCGGTCTGCGACCGGATCGCCACGCACGAGGCGGAGGCGGCGCGGGTGGAATTCGACGAGGCGATGGGAGGCCGGCCCGGAACCATGAGCCTCGCCTACCACTGGGCGCGGATGGTCGAGACGCTGTCGGCGATCGAGGAGATCGAACGGCTGCTCGACGACCCGGATATCGAGGGTGACGACCTGGTCCGGAAGGGGGAGCGGCGCGGCGAATCGGTGGGCGTGATCGAGGCGCCGCGCGGCACCCTGTTCCACCACTACGTCGTCGCCGACGACGACACCGTGATGCGAGCCAACCTGATCGTATCGACGACGAGCAACAACGAACCGATGAATCGAGCCGTCGAGTCGGTGGCGAAGAAGTTCCTGACCGGAACGGAGATCACCGAAGGTCTGCTGAACCACGTCGAGGTGGCGATCCGGGCCTACGATCCCTGTCTTTCCTGCGCGACACACGCGCTCGGTCAGATGCCCCTCGTCATCGAGGTACAGGACGCCGCAGGGCGGACCGTGGCAGAGGGAAGGAGAGGGAGCTGATGAGGGTTCGGCAGGAGTCCATCCGCACGCACCGCGAGGAGCGAGTCCTGGTCCTGTGCTGGGGGAATCCGGGCCGTCTCGATGACGGACTGGGGCCGTGTCTCGCCCACCGGCTCGCGTCCCAGCACCTCGAGGGCGTTACCGTCGAATCGGCGTACCAGTTACAGATCGAGCATGCCGACCAGATCGCCGACTGCGACCTCGTCGTATTCGTCGATGCCGCCGCTGCCGGACCCTCTCCCTTCATCGCCCGGCCGCTGGGCCCGATGGGACGGCCGGCGTTCTCCACCCACGCACTGGAGCCGGGAACCGTGCTCGCGCTCGCGAAGGAGCTGTACGGAGCGAATCCCAGGGCCATCCTTCTTGGTGTGCGCGGGTACGAATTCGACGGCTTCGGCGAGCGGCTTTCCCCGAGGGCCGAGCAGAATATGGAGGCGGCCCGAAACTGGCTGGCGGCAGCCCTCGCCCCACCGGGGCAGCCCTCACAGAAGGCCGGCCCCGGGCCGGTACGGAGGAATTGAGGCGTCATGAACGATACATCGCGCACCGTGCTCTACGTGGAAGATGACGCCGACTATCGGGATATGGTTCAGGCCATTCTCGAGGCGGGTGGATATCGGATGATCGGAGCGGCTTCGGCGGAAGAGGGGATTCATGCCTTCCAACGTGAAGCGCCCGACCTGGTCCTCGTGGACCTGATGATGGAGGAAATCGACGCAGGAACCAATCTGATCACCCGGCTGCGTGCCGCAGGCTGCGAGGCTCCGATCTACTTGCTCAGCTCGGTGGGAGACGACTTTTCCCTGACCACGAACACCCGGGAGATGGGGTTGGCCGGAGTGTTTCAGAAGCCGATCGAGCCGGACACTCTGCTGGCCGTGTTGAGGGCGCGTCTGGCCTGACTCTCGGGCAGCTTGATGCGGCTCAGGCCTCCGCCGAGTCAAGCTCGATGAAGAAATCGCTCCCCTCGCCGGGGGCGCTGCGGCAGCCCAGGGAAGCGCCGTGCGCATCGACGATCCGCTTCACGATCGACAGCCCGATTCCGCTTCCCCGGCGCCCATCGCCCGAGGTGTCGGCCGGCCGCATTCGGGAGAATTCGCGGAATAGTTCACCCTGGTCGGCCAGCGAAATCCCGACTCCCGTGTCTTCCACCGAGACGCGAATCGTTCCCGGCAGCGTCTCCGCCCGGAGGGTCACGCGCCCGCCGGAAGGGGTGAACTTGAGGGCGTTGGAGAGGAAGTTGGCAACGGCCTCGCGGAGAAGTCGCTCGTGCGCCCGGACCCGGGGAAGCTCGGCCGGCCCGTCGTATACGAAATCGATGCCTCGCTCCTCGGCCTCTGAATTCCACTCCTCGGCCAATTCCATCAGCATCGGAACGAGATCCGTCTCCTCCATCCGGTCCTCGATTCCACCGGTCTCGAGCGTTGCGAGCAGGCGCAGGTCGCTCATGAAATCCGTGAGGGCAGCCAGACGGTCGAGACTTCGATCCACCCACTCACCCTGCTGCTCGTTTATGGGACCGGCGAGCCCGTTCCGGAGGTTCCGCAGGAACATCGTGACCGCGCCAAGCGGCGCCTTGATGTTGTGGACCGCGATATCGAGGAAGTCACGGCGAAGGCCGGAGAGACGCTCCAGAGCCGTGTAGGCGGCGCGGAGTTGCGCCTCCCCGGTTCGCATCACGCGGCTGAGCCCGATCAGCAGGTAGGCTACGATCGCGAGCAGCGTCCCGTACACCGCGAGGGCGACGAGCGCATACCGGATATCCAGTGGCCCGGGACCGACCAGGCCATCCGGCATGCGCGGCAGGAGAATTCCCGTGAATTCGAATACGGCTAGAGCAGCCAACAGGCCGAAAGCGATCAGCAGGCTGATCACCGCCTCGCGGGCCGAGAGCAGAATCGAGGTCAGCATCACGTGAACGAGGTACAGCGCGATGAATGGCGATCGGATTCCCCCCAGCAGCCACGCAGCCATCGTCAGGGCCAGAAAATCCAGCACCACCGTAGCGTGCATGATCGTGAGCAGGTAGCCGTAGCGCTCTGTCGTCGCCTGTGGACCGCGCTCCGGACGGATCAGCAGCCACGCGACCAGGTCGTAGGCGACGATGAACAGGGCCAGAAGCGAGATCCCACGCACATCGAGGTTCTCGATTCCCACGAGATTCCGTCCGATGAGCGCACTGGCCACCAGCAGGGTCGCGGCTCCCAGCCGAATGAGGGTGTGCAGATGCAGGCGGGGCCCGAGCAGTCGATGCGTGATCGGTTCAGCAGATGGTACCAGGGCCGCAGGCGGCAGCCGGGGTACTCCCGGCCCGTTTCCGCTCGGATTGTCCATGTCTCGAGATCGGAAGCAGAATGCAGGCCACGGGTCACAACTGCCCGCCATCCCGTCCGTGCACCTGCGGCGCGGGCAGCCGCGAGCCGCATTCAATCCACTGGGGGCGGGAACGGCGCGGAAGTCCGGGACAGGGCGAATCCCACGTGTCCGACGCTCCGGGACCCTCCGGCACGGTCGGGACACGGGACACGCTGGACCACTGTTGGGACAGGCTGGCCGGTTTCGTGAGGGCTTTCCCCAGAGGATCGTCCCATCGATCTTCGAGCGCATGACTCTGCTCCTGCTCTATGTCGCGCTCGCCCTCGGCGTCTCGTTCCTGTGTTCGATCATGGAGGCGGTGCTGCTCAGCGTCCCGCCGTCCTACGTGGCGAGGCTCGAAGCCGACGGAAGCGCCGTCGGGCGGCAGCTCGCGAAGTTGAAGGCGGAGGTGGACCGACCCCTCGCCGCGATCCTCAGCCTGAACACGATCGCTCATACGGTCGGCGCCGCCGGGGCCGGCGCGCAGGCTGCAGTCGTGTTCGGGAGCGCGTGGTTCGGCGTCTTCTCGGCCGTGCTGACCTTCCTCATTCTGGTCCTGTCCGAGATCGTCCCGAAGACTCTCGGCGCGCTCTACTGGCGGGCGCTCGTACCCTGGGTCGTGCGGCTGCTGGTTCCCGTGATGCTGCTGATGTGGCCGCTCGTGCTGCTCTCGAGGGGAATCACCTGGCTGATCGCGCGGGGCAAGGAGGCTCCCATCGTGGAGCGGGCCGAGATCGCGGCCCTCGCCGAGCTCGGCGCCCGTGAGGGTGTTCTTCGGGCCGGGGAGTCGAGGATCGTCCGGAACCTGTTCCGGCTCGGCCGGTTGAGGGCGGAAGACATCATGACGCCGCGCACTGTGCTCGTTGCGCTGCCCGAGGACGAGACCGTCGAGAATGCCCTCCAGCGGGAAGAAATGCTCCGCTTCTCGCGGCTACCGGTCTACAGCGGCTCCCTCGACAACGTCACCGGATTCGTGCTGAAGAGCGACATACTTCTCCACGCAGCGCGGGCGGCGGGACGAGCGGAAGGTGTCCAGCTCTCCGACCTCATGCGTCCGCTCCTCACCGTACCGGAGAGCCTCCCCTTGCCGGAGCTGTTCGACCGTTTGATGGCTGACGGCGCGCACATCGCGCGCGTGGTCGATGAGTTCGGCGGAACGGCGGGGCTCGTCACCATGGAGGACGTGTTCGAGACCTTGATCGGGCTCGAGATCGTAGACGAGATGGACACCGTAGAAGACATGCGGGAGCATGCCCGGCAGGAATGGCTTCGGCGTGCCCGCCGCCTCGGACTCGTGTCGGACGAGAGCCCCGGCGCCGGGATGCAGAAGAGGGCCGATCATCTCTGATCGACCCTCT
>CBDTXM010000096.1:0-10319 GCA_965364445.1 uncultured bacterium
GTGGGGGGTCGGGCCGTCGCTCGTTCCGGCCGCCGCGGTCGCGTGCCGGTATCGCCCGGCGCTCAGCCCCTCAGCGGCGCCAGCCGCGCTTCTCCTCTTCGCCGACAGGCTCGTGGAGCGTGCTGATGTAGCTCTCGCCCGGAGCATCCGTGTCGATGTTGCCGTAGATCGGCTTCTCGTTCCGCAGCATGTCGACCCACGGGTACATGTCCGACATCGGCAGAAATACGACGGCGACTCGGGCGTCTTCGTTCCACATGGCGTCCGGCATGTCCGAGCCATCGGGGAGGAAGTAGAAGAGCAGGCGGAGATGCTCGCCGAAACAGGCGACGATCGCCCGTGCCGTCACCGTCACGCCACCCCACGTGGAGGAATGGTCTCCGAGCGTGATCTGGTACTTCTCTACGAGGAAGTTGTGCTTCGCCATTTCCTGACTCCTATGCGTGTGAGCGCTGCGGACAACCCGGCAACAATAATCGGGCCCAACGGATCGCGAAACTCCCGGCGAATGTTCAGTTGATCGAAATCCGGCCGCTCTCCTCATCGGGCCACTTGATCAGGTGAACATCCTGCTGCGGAAACGGGATCGAGCACCCGGCCTCCTCGAGGCGCTCCTTGATCCGGCGGGTGAGATCGAATCTGAGCACCCAGTAGTCCTCCGCTCTGCACCAGGGACGGACGACGAAATTGACGGATGAATCGCCCAGTTCGCTCACCGCGACCTGCACGGCCGGATCGTCCAGCACGCGATCGTCTTCCTCGAGGACGCGGACCAGCGTTTCCTGCACCACCTGCAGGTCGTCGTCGTACGCGACACCAACCACCAGATCGATCCGACGGTTCGGATTGGCTGTGAAATTCTTGATCGGCTCACCGTACACCTGTCCGTTGGGTATGGTGATCCGGACGTTGTCAGGTGTGTTGAGCACCGTCGAAAACACGCCGATCGACTCGACGACCCCGCTCACCCCGCCGACCTCGATGAAGTCAGCGACCTGGAAAGGTCGGAAGAGCAGCAGCATCACGCCCGAAGCGAAGTTCGCCAGAGTCCCCTGGAGAGCCAGCCCGACGGCGAGCGACGCGGCGCCGAGCACAGCGATGATCGAGGTGGTCGGAATCCCGAACAGGCCGAGCACCGCGAGCAGCACGAACGCCAGAATCAGGAAATAGACGAAACCGGACAGGAACGGGACGATCGTCGCATCGACGCCGGCTCGCTCGAGAGCGTTCCGCGTCAGCTTCCGGCCCCAGCCGGCCACCATTCGACCGATCAGAAGCACGGCGATCGCGCCCAGGACCTTCAGACCCCACTGCGCGAACACATCTACGAACTGGTTGATCAACGATTCCGCATCCACAGCCTGCATAGGATTCGAGCTCCCCGGACGGCGCAGGATTTCATGCCGGACGGGGTGCGCCTGCCCCCGACTGGCCGTATACTGAACGACCTACCGTACGCGCGCGATACGCTCGCAACAAGTGGGAAAATCGCCACCCCCCGGCGATTCCGACCGCGCGGAGGTCGCATGCCCGCAGAAACGCCCACATTCGCGTCGAAGACAGCGCGATGCGAAGAAGAGATCCCGGACCTGGTTCGAGCGCTGGCAGGCCCCGACGGCCTGGCGCGCAAACAGGCCCGGCGTTGCCTGATCCGCCGCGGAGAGGACGCCGTCGAAGCTCTCGTGGAGGCTCTCGGCGATGCGAATTCCACTCTGCGAACCGAGGCGGCCGAGGCATTGCTCTACATCTCGAGTCCGGGTGCGGCCACCGCGCTCGTAGCGGCTCTGGAGGACGAGGAATTCGGAGTGCGATGGCTGGCCGCTGAGGCGCTCATCGCGCTTCGTTGCGAAGGAATGGTGCCGTTGCTGGAGGGACTGATTCGCCGGTCGGACTCCCTGTGGTTCCGACAGGCCGCGCACCACGTCCTGCGCGATCACTACTGCGAGCGCATGCGAAGTGAACTCCGACCCCTTCTCGAGGCGCTGAGCGGAAGAGATGCCGAGGATACGGCACCGGTCGCGGCCGGTCAGGTGCTTCGTACTCTCTCGCTCGCCGGCTCTGAGTGACGGTGCGGGAACCGGAATCAGCAAGGAGGACAGAGATGACGATCGCAGCGAAGATCGAAGAGTACCTGGAAGCCCAGGGCGTCGATTTCGAGGTCATCGACCACCCGCTGGCGTTCACGGCCCAGGAGGAGGCGGCGGCGAGCCACATTCCCGGGCGACGATGGGCGAAGACCGTGGAAGTGCTTCTCGACGGACGGCCGGTGATCTGTGCGGTGCCCGCTACGCGCAGGCTGGATCTCGACAAGTTGCGGGCTGCGGCTGGCGCGTCGGCTGCCACTCTGGCAACCGAAGGAGAACTGGCGGAGTTGTTTCCCGACTGCGACCTGGGTGCGATGCCTCCTTTCGGAAATCTCTACGGGCAGACGACCTTCGTAGACGAGGAGTTGCGCGAGTCCGAACGGATCGCGTTTCATGCGGGGGATCACCGATCCGCGATCGAGATCGCATATTCCGAGTTCGAGCGGCTGGTACAACCCGTCCCCGGCGAGTTCTCGGCACCGCCCCGGGAAAGGAGCTGAGCAGGACGGATCCGATCGCACGGCCCGAGCCGCCGCGACCGCCACCGTCGATGCGTCCGTATCCGTGACAGTGGTTCCCGGATTCGCACAGTTCAGCGCGTTGCGGTGAAACGGCGTGGTTGACGCAAGCGCAACTGAGATAACAGGTTATCTGGAAGGCAGTCCCTGGCATGGACCCTGCCAGCATGGTAGGGGTCGGAGCCCGAGAGCCAGGCTTCGCCAGGGCATTGCGGTAGCGCACCGGAGATCGACCAGCACTCGTCGGCGATACTGCAAACGCCGCGATCGAGAAGACCGAGGGAAAAGCGATGACGAGGTTTCTGCAGGATGTGAGGTTCGGGATACGGTTCCTCCTCAAGCATCCCGGATTCCTGACCGTCACCGTCGTCACGCTCGCGATCGGAATCGGTGCGAACACGGCCGTGTTCAGCGTGATCAACAGCGTACTCCTTCGTCCGCTCCCGTACGCCGAGCCCGACCGACTGGTCATGCTTCGCCACCACATCGGAAGTCTCGGTTGGTCGGATGCCCCGATTCCGCCGCCGGACGTGATCGACTACCGGACCCGCCTTCCGTCACTCGAGTCGGTCGCGGTCACTGACCGGACCTTCGAGCAGAATCTGACGGGAGGAGGCGCGCCCGAAGTCGTGCGCGTCGCCACGGTGTCCGACAACTTCTTCGATGTGCTCGGAATCGAGGCCGAGCAGGGTAGGACCTTCCAGCCCGGTGACGGCTTCGACGGGAAAGCGGAATCCGGAGTGCCGACCGTCATCCTCAGCCACGGCCTCTGGAAGAGGCGTTTCGGGGCCGAACCCGGCATCGTGGGCGATACCGTGATTCTCAACGGCTTCGAGAGTCGGGTCATCGGCGTCATGCCGTCCGGATTCGAGCTCCTTCTTCCGGTGAATGCCGGTGTCGCCACGGACATCGACCTCTGGGCCACCGATCCTGTTCCGTACTGGGAATTCCCGCGGAGCAGTCCGAGCGCCAACCGGCGTGTCCTGGCCCGCATGGCTCCGGGCGCGACACTGGCCGATGTCCGACGCGAGGCGGACGCACTGGGTGAGTGGCAGCGGGCCACCTTCGACTACCATCGCGACGGCGACATATCGATACTGGTCAAGCCATTGCACGAGGACATCGTAGCGCACGTACGTCCCGCGCTGATCGCCTTTTTCGCCGCCGTGCTTCTCGTCCTGCTGATCGCCTGTGCGAATACCGCCAACCTGCTGCTCGTGCAGGCCGGGGCGCGCGAGAAGGAGATCGCCATCCGTGCCGCCGTGGGCGGTGGACGTCGCAGAATCGTCCGGCAATTCCTCACGGAGGCGTTTCTGCTGGCAGCGATTGGAGGCCTCGCGGGCCTGCTGCTGGCGCGCTGGGCCATCGACCTGTTGCTGGCGGTGCGCCCGAGCGGTCTGCCCGGCTTGAACGAAGTGCCGATCGATGGCGCGGTGCTGCTGTTCACACTCGGCGCCACGGTGCTCTCGGCCCTCGCCTTCGGGGTCGTTCCGGCGCTGAGTGCGTCGCGCCCGGACCTCAACTCCTGCCTGAAGGACCGTGGCGCCTGCGCCTCCAATCCGGGCCAGCGGCGCCTCCGACACGGCATCGTGATCGGAGAGGTCGCGCTGGCCATGGTACTGCTGGTCGGAGCCGGACTGCTGTTCCGGAGCGTCCAGTCGCTGCAGGCCGTGGATCTCGGTTTCGAACCCGCCGGCACGCTCACCTACCGGGTCTCGCTGCCTCCGCTCCGATACGCCGAGGTCGAGGATCGCGCCCGAGCGCTCGCGAATATCGAGAAGAAGATTCAATCGCTGCCGGGCGTCGAGGCGGTCGGATCCACCCAGGTTCTTCCCCTGGGGGGACAGTTCTGGACATCGCCGTACGAGGTGGACCTGTCGACGCCGGGCGCCTCCCGGGCCGGCGAAGCCGACTACCGCTACGTGACACCCGGTTTCTTCGAGGCCTTCGGCGCTCGCCTGCTCGCAGGAAGGTGGTTCGAGCCGGAGGACGAGAAGAAGATGCGCAATGTGGTCGTCATCGACCGGGCGCTGGCAGCACGATCCTGGCCGGGTGAAGATCCGATCGGCCGCGAGATCGAGGCGGAGACGCTCTTCGGCACGCGGCAATCCTGGAAAGTCGTCGGCGTCGCGGAAGACATCGTCTCCGAAGGACCGTCGGTGGAGGGACGCGAGACGATCTACTTCCCCTACAGCTCCCAGGGCGCGTTCTTTACGATCACGACCATCGTGCGCAGCACGGGAGAACCGAAGAAGCTCGCGGGACCGATCCGGGAGATCGTGGCCGGATTCGACTCGGACCTCCCGGTGTCGGGTGTCCGGACCATGGAGAGTTACGTCGCCGATGCAACGGCAGCCGAGCGGTTCACCTCGATACTGATCGCGGTATTTGCGGGAATCGCCCTGCTGCTCGCCGGCGTCGGCCTGTACGGCGTGGTGTCGGCGATCGCCCGACAGCGCACTCGAGAGATCGGCGTGATGATGGCGTTCGGCGCGGGCCGTCCGCAGATCCTCTCGCGGGTGGTGAGGCGGGGACTCGCTCTGGCCTTGCTGGGGCTGCTGATCGGTTCGCTCGCTGCCGTCGCGCTGACCCGACTGCTGGCCAGCAACGTGGCGGGCATTCCGGAGAGCGATCCGATCACGTACCTGGCCGTGGGCGCTCTTCTCCTCGTCGTGACTGTTCTGGCGAGCCTCGTACCCGCATCGCGGGCCGCACGAACCGACCCGATGGAAGCACTCCGCTACGAATAGCCGCGCCGGATCCTCCGGGGACGATTCCGGTACTGAAGCACCGGACGATCGCTCTGAAGTTGATCCGGAACGGAGGTGGCATGAATCGCAGCGCCCATTCCAGGGAAATGCGCACCGAGCGCGTGTCTCGGGGGGGCGCTCTCGTCACGGGAGCGTCGGCGGGGATCGGCCTCGAATTGGCTCGGCATATGGCAGCCGACGGCTGGGACCTCGCCTTGACGGCGCGAAACGAGGCGGCGCTCGACGCGGTGGCCGGAAAGGTTCGTGAGAAGTACGGCACTCGGACCGTGGTGGTGCCCGCCGACCTGGCGGATCCCGACGGTCCGGCCCGGGTGCAGGAGGAGCTCCGCCGCGTGGACTTCACGGTCGACTTTCTGGTCAATAACGCGGGATTCGGGACATGGGGAGCATTCGTCGAGCAGTCGCTCGAGAGTCAACTCTCCATGCTGCAGGTGAACGTGGTGGCGCTCACCGAACTGACGCATCGCGTTCTTTCAGGGATGCGGGACCGGGGAAGGGGGCGGATCCTGAACGTGGCTTCCACGGCGGCGTTTCAGCCGGGGCCCGACATGGCCGTCTATTTCGCGAGCAAGGCGTACGTCCTGCATTTCTCCGAGGCGCTGGGGCACGAGCTGCGAGGTACGGGCATTACGGTCACGACACTCTGCCCCGGACCGACCGAGACGGAGTTCCAGGACCGGGCGGGGATGACGGATACCCGCGTGGGAGCCAATCCGCTGATGATGGGGGTCGGACCGGTCGCCGAAGCGGGCTACCGGGGCGCCATGAACGGCAGGTCGATCGTGGTGCCCGGAGCTGCCAATCGCGTCGGATCTCTACTGCCTCGTTTCACGCCGCGGAGACTGGTCCGCATCGCCACGGCGTACATCAACTCGCCACGCTGAGGCGCGCCGCTCCGGCGCGCCTCGCGATCGTCAGCCTCCGGTCAGGCCGAGGGCTTCAGTGTCCGTCCCAACCAGTCGAAGAAGATCCGGTGCCAGAGCACCCCGTTCTGAGGCGATAGAATCCAGTGTCCCTCGTCGGGATAGTAGAGCAGCCGGGCATCCAGTCCCATCAATTTCGCCGCGGTGAAGGCCTGCATCCCCTCGGTGACCGGGACCCGGAAGTCCTGCTGCCCGTGGATGATGAGAATTGGCGTATCCCAGTTCTGTACGAACTTGTGGGGAGAGTGAAGGTCGTAGCTCTCCGGCCGCGGGGTCGCCCAGTACGGTCCGCCCAGATCGAAATTCACGAAGAACAGTTCTTCGGTCGCCCCGTACATCGACTCGAGGTTGAAGACGCCTGCGTGGGCGACGAAGGTCTTGAAGCGCTTCTCGTGATTGCCGGCCAGCCAGAAGACCGAGTATCCGCCGTAGCTGGCGCCGATCGCACCCAGCCGGTTCTCATCGGCCCACGGCTCGGCCGCCACGTCATCGATCGCCCGCAGCAGGTCATCCATGGCGCCACCGCCCCAGTCCTCCGAGATCTCCTCTTCCCAGGCCTGCCCGAATCCCGACGTGCCCCTGCGATTGGGAGCCACCACCACGTACCCGTTGGCGGCCATCAGCTGGAAATTCCAGCGGTAGGAAAAGGACTGGCTCATCGGTCCCTGCGGTCCGCCCTTGGCGTACAACAGAACCGGCCAGCGGCGCGCGGGATCGAAGTCGGGCGGGTAGATCACCCAGGTCAGGATCTCCTTGCCGTCCTTCGCCGTCACGATTCTCTCTTCGACGTTCCCGAGCGACATTCCGGCAAGGAGGGCCGCGTTCTCGTCGGTGAGCGCCACGGCCTCGCCGGTCGAGGGATCCACGCGGAAAATGTCCACGGGCGCCGACATCGACCGTCGGGTCGCCAGCAGGACCGTCTCGCCCCCGTAGGTCGCCGGGGCGATGGAGGTGTAGTCGTGAACGCCTTCCGTAACCTGTTCCACGCCTCCACCGGATGCATCCACTTCGAAAACCTGCACGGTGCCACGGGTCGGGCCCGTCACCCACACAGCGGATCCATCGGGCGACCATACGGGTCCGTCGAGATCGTCTCCGTACCCGCCCGACAGTTCCTGCCACTCCCCGGATTCGAGCTCCATCGAGATGAGCCGATTTCGATCGGCCTCGTAGCCGTCCCGGCGCATGCTCAGCCAGGCGATCCGGCTCCCATCGGGGGAAAACACGGGTTGCAGGTCATAGCCCTCCCACCCGGCGGTCAGATTCTCGGTCGTACCACTGGCGAGATCGACGAGAAAGAGATCGGAATTGGTGCTGACCGCGTACTCCACTCCCGACAGCTTCTTCGCCGTGTAGACGATCCGATCGCCATCGGGGCTCCAGGCGATCTGCTCGCCTCCGCCGAAGGGGGACAGGGGCGTGTCGAATCGCTCACCTGGCATCAGGTCACGCGGTTCGCCGATCGAACCATCATTGTACGTCGCGACGAACAGGTGACTGTAGTCGTAGTCGTGCCAGGAGTCCCAATGCCGGTACATCAGGTCGTCGGCGATTCTCGCCTCGGCCATGGGAAGGTCCGGGTACAACTCGTTCGGCGTCGAATCGAGCTTCACGCGGGCGGTGAAGGAGACGCGCCGGCCATCCGGCGAATACTGGAAGTTCGAAATGCCTCCCGGCACGGCGGTGACCTGCCTCGATCCGCTGCCGTCGGGTCGAATCTCATGCCATTGACGGCCGTCGTCGGTCGAAGCGAGGTAGCCGATCCAGGCGCCGTCAGGCCGCCAGGCGACCCCGCTCTCCGACCCCTCCGTGTCGGTGAGCCGGACGGCCGGGCCGCCGGCCACCGGTCGAAGCCAGAGATCGGTGTTGCCCCGATTGGCCTCCACGTCGTATGAACGCACGCCGTAGACGAAGCTCGTACCGTCAGGCGATACGGCCGGGCTCGAAATCCGCTGAAGCTCCCAGAGGCGCTCCGGGGTCATTACATCCTGCCCCCAGAGAACTCCTCCCGTAACGACAGTCAGCAGGGCGGTCGCCACCAGGCTTCGCGCCACCGATCGCTGCACATGATTCATTCTGAGTACCTCCCGTGATCAACTGGATCAGCAGATGCTCGCCGCCGGGCCCGGCCGGGGCAAGATGCGCGGCGGCAAACCTGGCTGCAGATGAGCGGCTCCACTTCGCCCGACAGGTTGCCCGGCCTCCGTCCGAGCGGCAGAATCGGGTCAATCGGAATGCGCTCGACCGGCCCCGGCATTCAGGAGACGTTACCGAAATGCGACCGCGCAATTGCTTTCCCGCCCTGCTCGTCGGAGTGATGATGATCAACCCCGCCGCGGAGACCGTTGCACAGGAGCCGCCGCGCCCCACTGCGAATCCGGTCGAATTCGAGAATCACGGGGTGACCCGGATCGACGAGTACTACTGGCTCCGGAACCGCGACGACCCGGCGGTGCTCGCTCACCTGGAGGCGGAGAACGCCTGGACGCGCCAGGTGCTGGCCGGCACGGAGGAGCTGCAGGAGCGGCTCTTCGAGGAGATCACCGGGCGGATTCCGCAGGAAGACGCATCGGCTCCTGTGCGTTTTCGTGGCTGGTGGTATCAGGTCCGGTATGAAGAGGGACAGGAATACCCGGTTCACGTCCGGATGGAGGGGTCGCCCGATGCCGCCGCCGAGATCCTGCTCGATGGAAACGTGCGGGCCGAAGGACACGATTACTATTCGGCTTCGGTCGGGCCTCGCGGGGTGACGGACGACGGGCGATACCTCGCGGTAGCAGAGGACACGATCGGTCGCAGGATGTATACGATCCGGTTCCGCGATCTCGAATCCGGAGCCTGGCTGCCGGAGGAGATTCCAGCAAGTACGCCGAACTTCGCATGGGCGGCGGACTCCCGTACGCTGTTCTACGCGAAGCAGGATCCGGAAACGCTGCGATGGGACCGGGTCTACCGCCACCGGCTGGGCAGCGATCCCTCGGAGGACGCCCTGGTGTTCGAGGAGGCGGACGAGACCTATTCCTGCTGGGTGGGTCGCTCCAAGTCTGGTCGCTACCTGTTGATCGGTTCGTCCCAGACGCTGGCCACCGAGGTTCGGTTCCTCGACGCGACGCAGCCGGATGGGGAATTCCAGGTGATCCTCCCGAGGCAACGGGATCACGAGTACTCCGTGGAACACGACGGGAACGACTGGCTGCTGCGAACGAACCTCGAGGCCGAGAATTTCCGACTGGTCCGTGCGCCGATCTCCGATCCGCGACCGGAGAACTGGAGCGAGATCGTTCCAGACCGGGAGGACGTGCTGTTCGAGGACTTCGAGCTGTTCCGTGATGCGATCGCGGTGCAGGAGCGGCGCGATGGCCTGGTGAAGCTGAGGGTCCTGGCTCCGTCCGGAGCGCTCGACCACGAGATCGTCCCGGATGACGAGACGTACGTCACCTGGCTCGGGACGAACCTCGAGCTGGAGTCGAGAAATCTGCGGTACGGCTATTCCTCGTTGACCACCCCTACGTCACAATACGACTACGACCTGAGCAACCGGACGCGAACCCTGGTGAAACGATCCGAGGTCGTCGGAGGGTACGATCCGAGCCGCTACGCCACGAAGCGCGTCTGGGCCCCGGCGAGGGATGGCGAGAAGGTGCCGGTCTCCATCGTCTACAACCGGGAACTCGGCGACGACCTGTCTGAACGACCACTGCTCCTGTACGGATACGGATCGTATGGTGCGAGCATGGATCCATGGTTTGACGCGACCCGGCTGAGTCTTCTCGACCGCGGATTCGTATATGCGATCGCGCACATCAGGGGTGGGGAGGAATTGGGCAGACGCTGGTACGAAGATGGAAAGCTCCTTCGGAAGAAGAACACCTTCAACGATTTCATCGACAGTGCCGAGCACCTGGTCGCCGAGGGATTCGCGGCGCCCGATCGATTGTTCGCGATGGGTGGAAGCGCAGGCGGCCTGCTGGTAGGGGCCGTTCTGAATCAGCGACCCGATCTCTGGAAGGGAGCGATTGCCGC
>CBDTXM010000097.1:0-9891 GCA_965364445.1 uncultured bacterium
CGCAACCGCCGGACCGAATTCCGGGTGCTAGACTGAGGAGAATGGAATCATGACCTATCTGATCACGCAGATCCTGCTCTGCCTTCTCGCGGCATTCCTGCTCGGGCTCCTGCTCGGCTGGTGGCTGTGGAGCCGCGGCTGCGACAAGAAGATCGAGGAGACGATCGCCGAGTGGCGCGCCAAGTTCGACCGCGCCGAGAGCGACTGGAAGGCGAAGCTGGCCGACCTCGAAGCGAAGTTGAAGGCCGCGGCAGCGGGAGCGGGCGACTCGAAGGATCACGAAGCTCTGATCGCCCAGCTCAAGGCCGACGTCGAGTCGCATCGCAAGCGCGCCGACGATGCCGACGCGAAGATGAAGATTCTCCTCGTACAGCTCGATGAGTACAAGGTCGCGGCCGAACCCGACGATCTCACGCGCATCGAAGGCATTGGACCGAAGATCCAGGAGCTGCTCTTCGCCGCGAAGATCTACACGTGGGCCGCACTCTCGGACACCGATGTCGCGCGTCTGAAGGGAATCCTCGACGACGCCGGTGAGCGGTTCCAGATGCACGAGCCGAAGACCTGGCCGGAACAGGCCAAGCTCGCGTCCGAGGGTCGCTGGGAGGAACTGGACAAACTCCAGGAGCTGCTTCGGGGCGGTCGCGAGGACTGACCCCCGGGCATTTGAAGGACCGCACCCCCGTCCCGGCGTCGGCCAGGGCGGGGGTGTCGTGCGTCCGGCCAGCGGGGATGCGACCTAGTCGCCTCGCGAATCCTCGTGCAGGAGCTCTCCCGTCGCGGCGTCGTAGATCCGGGTCCAGCGCATGATCGAATCGGAACCGTACTCGCGGATCACCACTTCCTTGTGGTTGCGGGTCGGCCTCCAGACGAGCCACCCCCCCGGCGGCACCTGGGTTGCCACCCAGGAGCAGTCACCCGCAGCGTTGTCTTTCTGGAGTCCCGGCGCCTCGCCCGGCACCCACACCCGGCAGCTGCCCGGATCGGGCAGGTGTCCGGGCGGAATTCCGAGCCTGGCGGCGCTGGACGTTCCGGAGCCCATCGCCACCTTCTCCGATTCGGCGTACGCGGTGGTGGGCACGACCTCGACGCTGCGCCCGACGACCGTCGGCCGCGGAGTACCGTCCACCACGATTTCATTTCCCGCACATCCGCCCACCACCAGCAGGGCGAAGATCGTCGCGCCGTGTAGTCGCATCGGATCACTCCTCTCGTCAGAACGCCCGTCGAGGTATCGCGGGAAACGTGCCGCGTGCCATACCGCGGAAATCGGGGCCGAATCGACGATAGAGACGATTTGACCGTTGCCGCATTCGGCGCGTTGTGCACGATCTTCATACCGCGTGCCCGTTCCGACCCGTAGATCCCGCCGGCTCGCCATCTTCCGCGGCAACTGGCGAGCGTCTTGCACCGGAAACCCGCACTCGCGCCCCTGGTGCGTTCCGGGAGGTCCGGAATCGAGGAGCGCCAGGGCCATTCGTCTTGAATTGGCGTGAATCCGCGGGTTTCGACCCCGACGGCATTCACGTGCGCCCGGCCGGTACGCGGCTCGCGTGGTTGGCAAATCGCACCGCTCCGGCCACGAACTGCAATGCCAGGAGAGTGTCATCCGATGACGACCGACCAGCGAATCGACATGACGGCCCTGATCGGTTCGATTACGCGACTCGCGGACAGGTCCGGTTCGCTGCGGGATGCGGTCGAAATCGTGCTGGAATCTTTGTGTGCCAGCACACCCGTAGCATTCGGTCGAGCCCGGCTCCATGCCGGTCCGGGTGACGAGATCGGAGACGTCTGGCGCTCTGAGCTGCCCGATCGGCGGCTTGCACCGTTGCAGTCCGCGATCGCGGAGATGCCGGATCTTGCGCCTGGGTCGGCAGGAGCGGGTGGTACATCGTGCCTTCGGCTGGCGGGTGCCACCGTCACCGCCGTGGAAGGCGCCGCTCGAATGGCGGGGCTGTCGTGCGCCCTGTACCTCGACGTCGAGGCCGCAGGCAAGCCTGCAGTCACGATGCAGCTGTTCACCGATGGGGTCGTTGGCGCAGGCGGGCCTCTGCTCCCTGCCCTGCAGCTCGTCGGTGATCAACTGGAGAGGATCGCGGCCACCGAGAGGATTCGGTCGGCCGTGGCGCGCGCCGCCCGGCACAGCCGAAGGCAGATCGCCGAGAACGAAGCCCTGCAGACGCAACTGGACATCAAGGATGCGCGAATCCAGCGCCTCGAGACCGAGATCGCTGAGCTCGAGGCGGACGCGCACCTGGAGAGCTACAGGACGCGCGGTTCAGCCGGGACACCCGGTCTCAGACCGTACGGCGAGCACCCTGCCGAGCGCGGAAACCTGCCTGCAGATGACCAGGCTTCGGGATTTGAGCTCGAGCCCTCTGGCTCGACCACGGAGCCCGTGCCCGACACACCGCAGCCGCAGGGACCCGCGTCAGAAGCCGAGCCTCTCTACGATCCGCGCACAGACCTGCCGAGACGGGCGATCCTCGAGGACAGGATCGACCAGGCGATCCGACGTCGGCAACGCTCGCCGAAGAACCTGTTCGCGGTCCTGGCCATTTCGGCGGACGGCCTCGAAAAGGTGGTCGTCGAGGCGGGCGAGGAAGGTCTCGACATCGTGACGTCGGCCCTGTCTCGCCGACTGCTCGCGCAGGTCCGGAGTGCCGACACGGTCGCCCACTTCGATCCGGCGACATTCGTGATCGTTCTCGAGGAGATCCGCGTTCTGGACGAAGCGCTTCGAATCGCCGATCGGATCGTCAAGGAGCTTCAACGACCGATCTGGTCCGGATCGTCGGAGACGATACTCGGCGTCCGGGTCGGAGTGGTCTTTGGAGGGCCGGCCTACGACAGAGCCCGGCCGGCCCTGCGTGACGCAGTGTCTGCTCTGTCCCGATCGAGAGTCAGCCGGACACCCGTCGCCGTGTTCGACGAGGCCGCTCAGCATGAGGAGGAGATCCGTCGCCGGGTCGAGGTCGAGGTCGGAGAAGCTCTCGCCGGGGATCAGCTGCACCTGGAGTTCCAGCCGATCGTCTCGCTGCAGGACGGGAGGATCGACGGTATCGAGGCTTTCCTGCGCTGGCGCCACCCCGAACATGGGCTCATCCCGCCCGACCAGTTCATCCCGATCGCGGCGCAATCTCCGCTGATTCACGATCTCGGTGTCTGGCTCCTGGAACGAAGCTGCGAACAGGTGAAGATCTGGCAGAAAGCGCTGTCACGCCCCGTCCCGACGATCGACCTCAACGTGACGGCCCGACAGCTGCTCCACGAGCGGACCGCCGGCCGGATCCGGGACATCGTCGCCCGGCACGGCCTGCGGTGCGAGCAGTTCCGGATCGACATCTCGGAGTCCGACCTGATGGCCAATCCGGCCGCGTCCGTGAAGGCGCTCGAAGAGATCCGGAAGCTCGGTTGCCGCATCGCCATCGACGACTTCGGCACCGGCTTCTCTTCGCTGCGGCTCCTGCACGCGATGCCGATCGACGCCGTGAAGATTGACCGGTCCTTCGTCAGCGGAAGCAAGGGGACGGGCACGGACCAGCTGGCCGTCTCGCGCACGATCGTCCAGCTGGCTCGGACGCTCGAAGCGGAGGTGATCGCGGAGGGGGTCGAGACACACGACCAGTTCCGTTTCCTGCGCAGCATCGGTTGCGGGAGCGCTCAGGGATACCTGTTCTCCGCTCCGGTTTCCGGGCCGAAGGTCGTGGAGCTGATCCGCGATGGTTACCCGCTGGAGACGCCTGGCAGACGCTGACGCACGAACCGGCGTCCTCGTCCGGCTTGCCAGAAACCGGCCGCGCCCGGACCTTGGATCCAGGCGACCGGGAGAATCCCTGGGCCCGGTCCGACGTGAACCCGGACGAGACTCGATGATGCGATCACCAGGCGCCGCCGCTGCCGTCTGCCTTTCTCTGCTGGCCATGGCTTCGTTCGCTGCGTGCAGCGATGACGGGAGCGGACCGACCGGTCCTGCGGGACGGGTGGGCGACTACACACTCCAAACCGTGGACGGCGCTTCGCTTCCCGTGCCGGTGGACGGAACGCAGTCCACCATCGTGCTGCAGGGACAGATGTCGCTCCTGATCGGGAACGACTACGACCTGGTCCTCGAGGTCAGGGACAAGAATGGGGACGAAACCTACCTCGAGTCGGGATTCTGGGGCACGTTCGACGTCGATTCCGTGTTCTTCGTGCCGGACCGCCAGGGGGTCGAAGGGTACCGTGGAACCGTTGCAAACGGCATCCTCCGCGTGACGACACCGGATGGCCTCGCCCTGCAGTTTCAGCGCTGAGCTCTTGAACTAACCGTAGTATTCAGGGGCATTTCCCGGCGTCCACTTAATGTTGCATCCAACACTCGGCACCTGGGGCTCCGGAACCGACCGACCCTCGACCACCGCATCGAGCGCCGCACGTAGATCCCGCCCGGTCACCGGGCGGCCGTTGCCCGGGCGGCTGTCGTCCAGTTGCCCCCGATAGGCGAGTCGACCGTCGCCATCGAACAGGAAGAAGTCGGGCGTACACGCCGCGCGGAACGCCTTCGCCACGTCCTGGGTGGCGTCCAGCAGAAACGGAAACCTCCAGCCCTCGCGATCGGCGAGTTCCTTCATCCGCTCCGGTCCATCCTGCGGATAGAGGCGGATATCGTTCGAGTTGATCGCGACGATTCCGACTCCCCGTGAGAGGTAGTCCTCACCGAGCCGCCCCAGCTCTCCCACGACGTGTTTCACGAACGGGCAGTGGTTGCAGATGAACATGACCAGTGTCGCCCGGGATCCTTCGAATTCCTTCTCCGTGACCACGCGGCCGCTCACGGCGTCTTCCAGCTGAAACGCGGGAACCGGCGTCCCGAGAGCCAGCATTGTCGAGGGAGTTTCTGCCACCTGTGCCTCCTGTTTCCTTGATGTGGAACCGACTGCTGCTACCGCTTGCACTTCTGGCGTGCCTCGTCGAGAGGCGAGTCACCTCACGTGCCCAACGGCGGCGGCGCTTCCGGCGTGCGCCGTTCGCGCCACGCGCGCACCCTGCGTGCGGCCCAGCCGAGCAACACGATCACGAGCACGCCCGCCACGATCGGAACGAGGATCGATATCACGGTCATCGACACCGATGCGACCAGCTCGCCGAGCGCCAGCGCAGGATTCGCCACACCCCCGGTCGAGGCGGTCGAGACGGCACGGGCCCCCACCGTACCCGCGTGAACGACGCCGGCCGTCCCCCCGCCCGCGATGATCGCGAGTACCCATGCGAGGAACGGAGAGCCATCACCGAGAACGGAGAGGGCCGCGACGGTCCCGGCCCCGACGGCGGCCGGGGTCGCGATCGTGTCCATCGCATTGTCGAGCCAGGGGACGAAATACGTGCCGACCTCCAGGACCGTGGCGATGGCCAGCGCTCCGATCGCCACCGGGCTCGAGAGCCAGTCGAAGCTCGGAGAAAGGGCCAGGATTCCCGTCTTCGCGGCAATGCTCATCCCGAGCAGGGGAACGAAGACCCTGAATCCGGTGGCAGCCGCGAGGCCGACACCGGCGAACAGCGATACCACCCACTCCACGGCGAGCTCCTCCTGAACGGGAATCGTGTCATGTCTTGACCGATGGGCGCATGGCCCTGTCTCTTGTGGAAGGTGCCCATTCAGGGTCGAGGCGTCCAGCGGAGCACGCCGTCAGGGCAGACGTCGCCGCATCGGGCCTCGACCCCCGGAGAGAATCGAATCACGCAGCCCGGAGAGTCTCCCGATGAAACGTCTTTCGTTCGTTCTGGTGCTCGCTCTCGCCCTCATCGCACTTCCGCGAACCGCGGAGGCCCAGTTCAAGATCGGGGCCCGCGGAAAGATCCTGCTCCCGACCGGGGACTTCAACGACGTCGCCAAGACCGGGTGGGGCCTGGCCGCCACCGGCGATTTCACGATCATCCCGCTGATCAAGCTCCGGGGCGAGGTTGGATACAACCAGTTCGACGCGGAGAATGGGGCGAGTTGGGATGGCGAACCGATCGACCGATTCGATATCTGGAGCTTTCTGATCGGGGCCCGCCTCCAGCTGCCCATCCTCTATCTCAGCCTCGACGGAGGGTACTACACCAAGATCGACGAGTTCTCACTTCTGCCGGGGCTCGGATTGCGGTTCCTGTTCCTCGATGTCGGCGGCCGATACAAGTGGACCGGTGAGAACTGGTTCGAGATCTTCGGCGGCGTGTCGTTCTGAGCGCATTTGAGATGAGCCGGGAGTCGACCGGTCGGGCGTCGACACCCGGCCCGCAACCAGAATCTTCGAGACTGCGGCGATGAAAAGAATCGTGCTGATCCTGGCGGCAGCCGCCGGACTGGTGTTGCCCCCGACGGCGGAGGCGCAGGTACGGACAGGTATCGGGGTGGGCGGCAAGCTGCTGTTCCCCACCGGAAGCCTCAATGACGAGGTCAAGTCCGGATGGGGCATCGCCGGATCCGGCGAGCTGGCCCTGCTCGGCATTCTGTCGGGCGTGGGCGAGCTCAGCTACAACCGATTCCCCGCCGAGGATGGCACACGTGAGGACGGCACTCCCTTCGACAACAAGGACGTGTTCGGCTTCACGGCCGGCGCCCGGGTCTATCTGTCGATGCTGTTCGCCGGACTGGACGTGGGGTATTTCACCGCCGTGGACGACGGCGGCGTGCTTCCCAACATCGGCTTGCGGATCGCCCTGTTCGAAGTGATGGGTCGATACAAGTGGTCCGGCGACAACTGGTTCGAAGTCCGGGGTACGATCAATTTCTGATGGCCGACTCGGACTTCCCTTCCCCGTTCGATCCCGATCGCCGCATTGATGAGTCTGCCGCAGCGGCCCTGTGGCGCCGGGCCGCCGAGATGCAGGAAGAGGAAGCACGCCGCGCTGAGGAGCGTGACCGCAGCAGCGCACTGCAGCGCGCGCTCAGCGGCGAGGGCGACGCCAGCCTGTCGCTCGCTGAGATCAAGGCGGCCGCGGAATCGGCGGGCATTCCCGCGGAGTACGTCGAGCTCGCATGGGTCGAACGCAGCTTCGGCGCGGCAGATGACGGCGAGGGGTCACGCTCCGAGCGCGCGATGCACCGGTTCCTGGGCACCGATCAGAAGCGGGTCGAGGTTCGGCGCACCTACGATGCTCCTCTCGACACGGTACTCGACGCCATGGCCCGGGTGTTTCCTCACGCACCCTTCGGTCTGCGTCTCGAGGCCACCGAGAAGATCTCCTCGGAAGGCACCGAACTGTTCGTCTTCGTGGTCCCGGGTCAATTCGACGGCGGACTGTCCAGTCCGTTCGGGGGATTCGCCACCGCCATGGCGTGGGCCGACCTCAAGAAGCTGATCGTTTCCATGCGCTCGCTCGACGACGGAGCCGCGACGGAAGTCACGATTCGCAGCCCGCTCGGGTACTCACGGAAGCTCAACTACGGACTCGGCCTCGGCATCGCGAGCGTGCTCACTCTCGGCGGAGGCGCCTTGGGAGTGCTGGGCGCGGCCGCGATTCTCGGCGGGGCGATCGCGAGTGGAGCGGTGCTCGCTCCGCTGGGCGTTGCCGCGGCGGGCCTGTCCGGAGCCGCGGGTGGCCGGATCCTCACCGAGCGGGGCTGGAGACGGCTGTATGCCGTGGCCCTGCGAAAAGGGAGGGAGGGACTGGAGCAGCTTCTGTCTGCGATCACGCTCCACCTTCGAACGGATGGAGCGTTCCTGCCCGGACCGGGGGGGCAGCTGCCCGGGGAGACCGAAGTCCCCCCGGGCCGTCGGATCAACCGAAGCTGATTCCCTGCGCCAGCGGCAGGTCGTCGCTCCAGTTGACGGTGTTGGTCTGCCGGCGCATGTAGGCCTTCCAGGAGTCGGATCCCGATTCGCGCCCTCCGCCTGTCTCCTTCTCTCCCCCGAACGCCCCCCCGATTTCGGCGCCGCTCGTGCCGATGTTGACGTTCGCGATTCCGCAATCGCTGCCCCGGTGCGAGAGGAAGTACTCCGCCTCGCGAACGCTGTCCGTGAAGATGGCCGAGGAGAGTCCCTGGGGGACACCGTTGTGAATCCGGATCGCCTCCTCGATCTCGCCGATCGCTTCCCTCGCCGATGAATTCTTCTTGCCGTACCCGATGATGTAGAGAATCGGGGCGAAGGTCTCCTCCTGGACGATCGAGTACTCGTTCTCGACCGTCGCGATGCACGGGGTCACGTAGTGCCCCCCCGGATAATCATCACCGCCGAGCTTCTTGCCCCCTGCCACGATCTCTCCACCCTCCGCCGTCACCCGATCCAGCGCGTTCATCATGTCCTCGACCGCGCCCTTCGTGACCAGCGGGCCCATCAGGGTGTCGTCGTTCAGCGGGTCGCCGATGCGGATTCCTTCGTAGGCGGCCGCGAGTCGATCGACCAGCTCCTCGCGGATCGACTCGTGCACGATGATCCGGCGCGTGCTCGTGCAGCGCTGCCCGGCCGTACCGACGGCTCCGAACAGGATGGCCGGCAGCACGAGGTCCATGTTCGCGCTCGGCGTCACGACAATGGCGTTGTTTCCGCCCAGCTCCAGGATCGTCCGTCCCAGGCGCTTCCCGACCACCTCCGCCACGCGGGTACCCATGTTCGTGCTGCCGGTGAACGAAACGAGCGGGATGCGCTTGTCTCGCAGCAATCTCTCTCCGACTACCGATCCCTTTCCGATCGAGAGCGAGAAGATCGCCGGGTTCACGTCATTGGCGCGGCAGACCTTCTCCGCGATGTTCGTTACGGCGATTCCACACAGCGGGACGTTGCTCGAAGGCTTCCACAGGGTGGAATCGCCGCAAACCGCCGCGAGGGCCGCATTCCAGCTCCAGACGGCTACCGGGAAGTTGAACGCGGTGATCACGCCCACGACGCCCAGCGGGTGCCATTGCTCGAACATCCGGTGGTCCGGGCGCTCGGACTGCATGGTGTTTCCATACAGCTGTCGCGACAGTCCGACCGCGAAGTCGCAGATGTCGATCATCTCCTGCACTTCCCCTTCGCCCTCCGCGCGAATCTTGCCCATCTCCAGGCTCACGAGCCGGCCGAGATCCTCCTTGTGCTCGCGCAGAGCGAGACCGAGCTGGCGCACGATTTCGCCACGCTTCGGAGCGGGAATCGTACGCCACTCGAGGAAGGCCTCGTGTGCCTTGCCTACGATCCGGTCGGCTTCTTCTTCGCTCACCTGCCGGACGTACGCGATCACCGACCCGTCGATGGGCGTCGTGACTTCGAGCTCCGGCCCCGAGCCGATCCAGCTGCCGGCAAATCCGCCGAGATTCCGGTCCTCGATACCGAGGCGCCCCAGGAAGTCTTGCATGATTCCTCTATCCTCTTGCTATGGATGCGGTTCGCTGATTCGACGCCGGGACGGGTGTCGGGCCCCGGACCTCCGGATTCTAGCGAGTCCGACGCGGACGGGCTACCGTATCGTTTCCACCCGGGACGTCGCCGTGAGCGACGCGTCACGTGCCGGAATTCAGCAGATTGCGGAGCAGGTCATGCGCGACGAGCACAGGGCATTCTGGGAGCGGCCCGAAGTCGTCGAGCGATTCGCCAGCCGCGAGCCGGACACCCGCCTGCAGGATTGGCTGTCGCAACGGGAGTGTCCCGAGAGCCTGCGAGTACTCGACATCGGGTGCGCCGGGGGCCGGAATGCCGAGCTGCTGGCGCAGGTCGGCTGCGACCTGCACGCGATCGACGCGTCGGAGGCCATGGTTCGACGCACCCGACTCCGGGTCGGCCAGATCCTCGGAGAACGAGAGGCGGCACGGCGAGTTCGGGTGGGCCGCATGGAGAATCTCGGAGCGTGCGCCGACCGGTCATTCGACCTCATCCTCGCGCTCGGTGTCTTCCACAGCGCTCCGGATCGGCATTCCTTCGAGCGCGCCATCGCCGAATCAAGCCG
>CBDTXM010000098.1:0-9858 GCA_965364445.1 uncultured bacterium
TCGCTCCAACGATCTTCGACTTCGTCGACCGGATGCGTACGCGGGGCGTGCTGCTGGTCGCCGCGTTCTGCTTCGCACTCGCGATCGCGGCGCTCGCCGATCTCGCCGGGTCCGCAATGATCATCGGTGCCTTCGCGGCCGGCCTGGTACTTTCTTCGACCAACCAGTTCGATGCCGTCGTCGAGCGGATCGAGCCGGTCGCGGACATCTTCACTCCGATCTTCTTCGTGGCGGTGGGTGCGCCGGTAAACGTGCGCCTGTTCATTCCGGGCAGCGAGGACTTCGATCTCGGGGTGCTGTTCGTCGGCCTGATCCTGACGGTAGTCGCGATCATCGGCAAACTGGTATCGGGCTTCGGGGTCACCCGGTCAGACACGTCGAAACTGCTGGTGGGCGTGGGGATGGTCCCGCGGGGCGAGGTCGGGCTGATCTTCGCGTCGATCGGGCTGACCGCCGGAATCCTCTCATCATCCGTGTACAGCGCGATCCTGATCATGGTCATTCTCTCAACCTTCATCGTGCCGCCGGCGTTGAAGGTCCTTTTCGCGCGCAAACCGCCGGCATCTCCCTCTGACGCAACGACCGCTCTCGGTGGAGACATGAACGAGACCCTGTTTTGACCGTCGACGCCGAGGAATACCGGGACTCCACGTCCCGGGTGCTGTCGATCGGCGATCTGGTAGACAGGTACGGGCGGCCTCGCGACTACCGCCTCGTGTTCAGCAACGGGGTGTTCGATCTGCTCCACAGCGGACACGTCGCATCACTGGAGGCCGCGCGAGGATTCGGGGACCGACTCGTCGTGGCCGTGAATTCCGACGAATCCACGAGACGCCTGAAGGGACCCGGACGTCCGGTGCAGACGGCGGCGGACAGGGCTCGCATCGTCGCCGCGATGCGGTGCGTGGACGCCGTCACGGTCTTCGACGATGACACGCCCGCGGCCTTGATCGAGCGGCTGCTTCCGGACGTGCTCGTGAAAGGCGCGGACTATCGGGTCGAACAGGTCGCCGGCGCTCAGGCGGTCCTGGATGCGGGGGGCGAGGTCCGGCTGATCGACCTCGAAGCGGGGCGATCGACCAGCGACCTGATCGGGAAAGCAGGAGCGGCCGCGTTGCGTGACGCGGGCACTTCCGAGTAAATACGGACGCGCGCAGGAATTTGCATGGGAATTGTGGGGAAGGTGTTGATGCAGACGGATCAGGACGGACAGGCGGGCGATCTTGGACCTCGGACTCCCGCAGAGACCGGCACGGAACGCAACCGGCCGGCGGATCTGTTCCAGCTCACGAAGCCGCGGATCACGACCATGGTGCTCGTCTCGAGCGCCGCCGGATTCGTGATCGCGAGCGGAGGCCGGCCCGATCCCGGCCAACTGCTTCTGACAATGGCAGGCATCGGACTCGTCGCCGGCGGTACGAGCGCACTGAATCAACTGCTGGAACGCGACGTCGACGCACTGATGGAGCGGACCCGCAACCGACCCCTTCCTACGGGTCGTGTGACGCCATCGGCCGCAGCGGCCTTCTCGACCGGGATTTCCCTGGCCGGCATCGCGCTCCTGGCTTTCGCCGTGAATCCGCTCACGGCCTTGCTCGCGGCCATCGCACTCCTCAGCTACGTACTCGTCTATACGCCGCTGAAGCAGGTTTCGTCCCTCTCGACGCTCGTGGGAGCGATCCCCGGAGCGCTGCCGATCATGGGCGGCTGGACCGCCGCTCGCGGCGAGCTGGGTCCCGGGGCCTGGGCCCTGTTCGGGATCATGTTCTTCTGGCAGCTGCCTCACTTCCTCGCGCTGGCGTGGTTGTTCCGCGAAGACTACCAGCGGGGCGGACTCAGAATGCTCGGAGTCACCGATCCGTCCGGGGGCCAGACTCGGACGCAGGCGGTGCTCTACGCGCTGGCACTGATTCCTGCCAGCCTGCTTCCCGCACTTCTCGGTCTCTCGGGGTCCGTGTACGGACTCCTCGCGATCGGGCTCGGACTGGCATACCTGGCCGCTGCCCTGCGATTCTGGTCGCAGGCGGATTCTCCCTCTGCCCGGCGCTTGTTCCGCACGTCCCTGGTCTACCTGCCGATCCTGCTGCTCGTGCTGAGCTTCGATCCCGGCTCGGGGTCGGGCGCACCCGACGAGCCGGCGACAGCCAGTCGTCCCGTCGCGACCGTCGGGAGTTCCTGAGTCGCGCAACGCGCCACCCCGATGTCGAACACGCTTCTCGTCGCCACCCGAAACGCGCACAAGCTGGACGAAATCCGCGATCTGTTGCACGGGACGGCGGTGGCGATCGTCTCGCTCGACGACGTGGGTGTCGAGCCGCACCCGGCCGAGGAGTCCGTCGAGATCCATGATTCGTTCCACGGCAATGCACTCGCCAAGGCACGGTACTACCGGAAGCTGACGGGACAGCCGACCATCGCCGACGATTCCGGACTCTGTGTGGATGCGCTGGACGGGGCACCCGGGGTCTATTCCCGAAGGTTCGCGCCGCCGGAGTTCCGCCGGGAGCGGTCGGAGGATGTGGCGAACAACGCGTGGCTCCTGGATCGGCTGGCCGGCATTCCAGTTGAGCGTCGTGGCGCGCACTACCTTTGTGTCCTGGCACTGGTGGACGATCGACGTTCGATTCTGGTCCGGGGAGCCGTACACGGCCGGATTGCGGAGCGGGAGTCGGGCAGGAACGGATTCGGATACGACCCTCTGTTCGTGCCCGAGGGAGAGGATCGGACGTTCGGGGAGCTTTCGCCGGAGGTAAAGGCTGCGCGCAGCCACCGGGCTGACGCGATTCGACGCCTTCGCCCGTGGCTTTCGTGAAGACTGCCAACGCGAGAATCGGGAAACGGCACGGACTCCGTCGAGGGTCCATTGTGCAGGATCCGGCGCCCCAGGCGTCATACGGGTCGAGACACGTCCGTTGAGCGAGCCGTGGGCGAGCCTTTACGGGCAGGTATGGGAGGATCTCGTCCGGTACATCGACCGAAGGATCTGGGACCCGGAGCGCGCGCAGGAGCTGGCCCAGGAGACCTTCATCCGGGCACTGAGAGAGAAGCGGATACCGGATTCCCCGCGGGCCTGGCTGTTCACTGTCGCCGCCAACCTCGCGCGTGACGAGGCCCGCCGGGCGATTCGTGGCAGGGAAAAGCTCCGGCTGGTCACGGCAGAGACGAGAGAAGGCGCTCCGTCACCGGACGATATTCTGACCGTTCGGGAGACGCGTGAGCAGGTGAGACAGGCGCTGGCATCCCTGAACGAACGCGAGCGGGAATCCCTGTTGATGGTCGAGGCAGGGTTCAGCTATACCGAGATCGCGGAGGCGACAGGCCTGTCACCGGGGGCCGTCGGGACGACCCTGTCCCGGGCCCGACGCAAGATGGCAGCGGCCTATGCGGAGCTCGAGGGAGGCGAGGATGTCCATGCAGCACATTGACGAAGGCGTGCTGCACGCCTGGCTCGACGGCGCGATTGACGCGGACGCTGGCGCGGAGGGGGAGGCCGTGGCGCGGCACCTGGCCGAGTGCGCCGAGTGCCGGGCCCGGCTGGAGGAAGCCCGTACCTCCGGTGCCGCGGTCTCGGCCATGCTCCTTGCCAGCAATGCGCTCGTACCGCCGCCGCCTTCCTTCGCCGCGCTCGAGTCAGCCGCGAGGTCGAAGGACGACGCCCCGGATCGCTCCACCGGCGGACACTCGAAGCCTCGTGCCAGCTGGCGTCGGGGACCCCGGGTGAGACTCGCGTGGGCCGCCACCGTTGCGGTGGCGGTGAGCGCTGGACTCCTGGCACGTGAGCTGTCGGATCGACGGGGCCTGGATCTGCCGGCGACGCTGGAGTCCGAGCGGGAAGCGCTGCGTGAAGAGCCGCCGGGAGAGCCATCGCGACAGAAATCGGAGCAGAAGAATGCGGAGTCGGCAGAGCTGAGGCAGGCTCCGGCCGCAGCACCTCGAGTCGACGCCGACGAGATGGCCGGTCGAGCACGGAGCGAGGCGACCCCGTCGCCGGCCTTGATCGCGTCAGTGCCAGCTGCCACCGGATGCTGGCGATCCACGGCCGGCACGCCCGGCGGCATTCCGGGCTGGTTCCGGCTGCGGGAGAATCCCGATCGGGATCTCGGCGAGGGATCACGCACCGTCGAGATGGATTCCGAGACCGGCGCCATGTCGCCTTCGTCCGCGACGTGGAAGCCACTGGGCGCTGACAGCATCGTCGTTTCGTTCCCGGGGTTGGAGGCTCGTCTGCGCGTAGTTGCGGATCGACTCGAAGGGACCTCCCGGGACACGAGGAATCGAGAAGCGGTGGAGGCAGCGCACGCCGCTTCAGAGCTGTCGTTCGAGAGAGTGCCGTGTCCGAGTCCATGAGGGGGACAACCGGCGCGGAGACCGGGCTTCCCCGTCGGACGGCGGACACGGATCGGGTCGCGGCAGATCGCGCGGCGGTATGGGCGACGGTGCGCCTGCGATTGCGCGCCGCGCGCGAGATCTATGAAGGCGTGTACATCGCCCCCTACCGCCGGGAGATTCACCGGGAGTATCTGCGCCAGCGCGACCTGTTCCTCGTCCTCGGGATGTCCGACATGCTGGGGATTCCGAGTCCCGTCTCCTTTTATACGCTCGAATTGCTTCCCGAGATGATCGGGAGCTTTCACGAGTGGCATCTGCGGCTTGGGATGGAGCAGGCTCCGGAGGGCGGATTCCGGTGCTGCTGAACCGGCCCGTCACGTTCTTCGGGGGGAAGGGGGGAGTCGGGAAGACTACGATTGCCGCGGCCGCAGCGCTCGAAGCGGCGGACGACGGACGGCGCACGCTGCTCGTCTCGACGGATCCTGCGCATTCTACGAGCGACATCCTGGAGCTCGAGCTCGCCAACGAACCGCGACCCGTGGCCGATGGGCTCGATGCAATGGAACTCGATCCCGCGGCGGAGGCGGAGCGCTACATCGAGGAGGTGAAGCGTCGTACGGAGGACGTGGTGCCTCCCCGGCTCGTGGCGGAAGTGGAGCGACAGATTGACGTCGCCCGTCTCTCTCCGGGTGCGGAGGAGGCCGCCCTGTTCGAGCGCTTCGCGAGAGTGCTGGAGTCGGCGTCGGAGTACGGGCACATCGTGTTCGACACGGCTCCGACAGGTCACACCCTTCGGCTGCTCGGACTCCCCGAATTGATGACGGCCTGGATGTCGGGCATGATCCAGCGGAGGCGAAAAGTCGGCGCCATGGGACGCATGTGGCGGAATGTGGCCGGTGCCGCGGCTGCCGACGATCGATCGGGCCGGGGCCCCGGAGGAACCGGATCGCCGGAGAGGGAAGAGGATCCGGTCCTCGACGCGCTGCTGGAACGACGCGACCGGTTCACGCGCGCCCGGGAGATCCTCACCGATCGCGAGCACACCTCGTTCATCTTCGTTCTCACGCCGCAGCGGCTGCCGATTCTCGAGACCGCACGGGCGATCGAGACACTGCGTCGCTACGAGATCCCGATCGGAGGCCTGGTCATCAACCGGGTCGACGACGCGCGCGCGGCCGTCCCGGCAGAGCTTTCCACGCACGGGCTCGCAGACCTGTCGGGTTGGGAGGTGCCCACGGCCTCGGCGGAAGTCGTCGGCCTCGAGGCGCTGCGGAATCTGGCCCACAGCGTCAGGTCGACACGCATTCCGGTGGCGGGAGAAACGGTCGGATGAGCGCCATCGCGCTGCTCGTGGTCGGATTCTCGGCATTCATCACGGGCTACCTGGTCTATTCACGCTACATCGCGAAGCGGATCTACCGGCTCGACCCGGACTATGTCACACCCGCCCATCAATTCGAGGACGGAGTCGACTTCGTCCCGACGAACCGTCACGTGCTGTTCGGGCACCATTTCACCTCCGTCGCGGGTGCCGCCCCGATCGTCGGACCGGCGATCGGGGTGATCTGGGGCTGGTTGCCGGCATTCCTCTGGGTCGTGCTGGGGACGATCTTCGCCGGAGCCGTGCACGATTTCGGGACCCTGTGGCTCTCCGTCAGGCATCGGGGCAACAGCATCGGTACGCTGACCGAGGAGATCATCGGACCGAGGGCCCGGGTGCTCTTCCTGTTGTTGATCTTCTTCCTGCTCCTGATGGTGAATGCGGTATTCGCGGTCATCATCGCGAATCTGTTTCTCGCGAATCCCGGAGCCGTGCTTCCGGTCTGGGGCTCTCTCGTCGTGGCGCTCGTCGTCGGGCTGCTGATCTACCGCACGGGCGCGGGAATCCTGGTGCCGTCGATCGGCGCCCTGCTGGTCCTGTATGCCCTGATCTGGCTCGGGCAGTATGTGCCGTTCACCCTGCCGGACGTGTTCGGCCTCGCCCCGACCGAGGCACAGCTGTCTGCGGCCGGCGGCAACCCTGCAGCGGCGGCCGCGGCTGCAGCGAACGATGGCCGGCGGATCGGCTGGATCCTCATCCTGTTCGCCTACACCTTCGTGGCCAGCGTCCTGCCTGTCTGGCTTCTCCTGCAGCCGCGTGACTACGTGAACGGACACCAGCTGTTCGTCGCTCTCGGGATCATCTCCCTGGGAGTCCTGGTGACGAATCCGCCCGTGCTCGCCCCGGCGGTGAATCTCGCGCTGCCGTCCGACGCACCGTCCTGGTTTCCCCTGCTGTTCATCACGATCGCGTGCGGGGCGATCAGCGGATTCCACGGCCTCGTGGCTTCGGGGACATCCTCAAAGCAGCTCGATCGCGAGACCGATGCCCGTTACGTCGGATACGGGGGCGCCCTCGGCGAGGGTGCGCTCGCGGTAACTTCGATCCTTGCGACCACCGCGGGATTCGCTCTCTACGTGGGGGCGGAAGGATGGCAGGAGCACTACTCGAGCTGGGCGAGCGCCTCCACGGGGGCGACGACCGCATTCGTGAACGGCGTCGGTGTTCTCGCCGAGGGGATCGGAATCCCGCACGCCGTGGCCACGATCTTCGCGGCCGTGGTCGTGATCAGCTTCGCAGCAACGACCCTCGACACGAGCATACGTCTTCAGCGCTACATCATCGCGGAGCTGGGGGCGGAGTACGGCGTCAAGGCAATCCAGAATCGGTGGCTCGCGACGTTTATCGCCGTGACCAGTTGCGGACTCCTCGCTCTCGGGCTGGATCGGGGGGCAGGCGGAATGCGGCTCTGGCCTCTGTTCGGTACGACGAATCAACTACTGGCCGGCCTCAGTCTGCTGATTCTGACCCTGTTCCTGCTGCGGCTGCGCCGGCCGATCTGGATCACCGTGGTGCCGATGGGCTTCCTTCTGTTCATGACGACCTGGGCGATGGTGCTCAACCTGCTGCGGTTCGTGCGCGAGAGCCAGACGATGCTGCTGGTCGTGGGCGGAGCGATCTTCGCGCTGGAAATGTGGCTGCTGTTCGAGGGGGCCGCTGCCGTGCGCCGGGTTCGGTCGACTCGGCCATGACCCGGGGTCCCGGGCTGGCGCGGGGCATCGAGCTTCGTCAGTTTCGGTGCGCGAAGTTCGGCGACAAGGGGAGGTAGAATTGACGGAAGTGCTGTCGGTCGTGGCGATTGGTGTCGCACTCTGGCTGTGGACTCGATCGGGCCATGGCTGAAGCAGCAAGTAGCCCGCCGGTGGCGGGCTCGGCAGCACGCGGACCCTGACAGAGGGACCGCTCTTGATTCGGGGCGTGGCGCAGTCCGGTAGCGCACCTGCTTTGGGAGCAGGGGGTCGCCGGTTCGAATCCGGCCGCCCCGACTACTTCAAGACGAACGCTCTCTCAGGCCGATTCTCCGGTCGCCGGTAGTTCGCACGCTGCGCGTGCTCAATGTCGCGGTGGTGCCGCGACGACGAATCCGGCCGCCCCGACTTCAGTCGTCCTCGTCGTCACCTCTTCCTTCGACGTCGACCAGCCCCGGCGGAAGCTCCTTCTCGTCGTAATAGTCCAGCTTGTGGAGCGGCATCACCACGCTCGAGAGGATGTTCAGTACGTGGGCTGCAATCCGCTTGTAGAACCGGGTGCCCATCACCACGGCCGTTGCATCGCGCGCCCCGTAGTCGCTCGCGGCCACGCGGGCCACCAGCATGTCGCATCGGTGCGTGAGGCTTCGGCCCTCCCGGATCAGGTCCATCGCCCGCTCGCGATCCGACGCCACGAACACTTCGGACGTGAGTGCGAAGGACTGTTCGATGCCCTCACGAATCGCGCGCAGCTCGGCGACGTACTCGTCGTCGGGCAGCGGCAGGGGGTGGTACTGGCGCACTTCGGCCAGGTTCTTGGCGTAGTCTCCGAGCCGCTCGACATCCTTGACCAGGCTCATCAGCAGAAGGCAGTAGGGCAGGGAGGGAGAGGAGCCCGACAGCGACAGGTGGGCGATCACCTGCTTGCGGATCCGGCGCTCCAGCTTGTTCACCTGGATGTCGCGTTGGTAGAGGCTGTTGCTGTCCTCGGGCGATACGATCCCTCCGAAGTAGATCTCACCGGCCTGGATCGTCATCTCATACGTAAGGTTCAGCATCGCGGCGAAGTTGGTTCCCATCTCCCGCAGCGGCTGATCGGATCGGAAGAGCGAGATCAGTTCCTTCAGCATCCTGTCCCCGGCTTCAGTTGAGGAGGTGGTTGAGCCCCGCGAAGAGGAGCGGCACTCCGTAGAAGAGAACGAGCACGTAGACGAGCGCCCACCTGCGCGACTCGACCGCAATGGACGCCAGTTTCCTGGCCGCGTTCAACGGAATCTCGCGGACTCGCGGGAAGGGATAAATCGCCAGAGTCGCTGAGAGATTGAACAGGAAGTGGACGAGCGCGATCGTGATCCCCCAGCGCGCATTGGGCCCGGTCGCCGCCAGCGCGGCCAGGGCGGCCGTGATGGTCGTGCCAATGTTGGCTCCGATGGTGATGGGAAATGCCTGCTCGAGCGTGATCAGGCCGGCTCCGGCAAGCGGCACGAGCAGAGACGTCGTGATCGAGCTGGACTGCACCATCACCGTCACCAGGATCCCGACGAGGATGGCGAACGCGGGTGCCTTGTGCAGGCCTCTCCCGACGATCGACTCGACCCTGGACTGCATGAAGCTGCGCATCGTCTTCACGAGCAACATCAGGGCTACGTAGATCAGGACGCCCGAGACCAGGATCAACGCCACGGACGCGACACGTTCCGACGGAAAGATGGCGTGCAGCCCGGCCTTGATCGGTGAGACGGTCGCCTTCAGGGCGCCCTTCAGCGGGCTGTCATACTGGACGCCCCCGATACCGGTCAGCATCCCCGACAGCCAGGTCGCCGTCTTCTGCAGGTAGCCGGTCGCCATCTCGAGGGGCAGGAAGATCGCAACCGCCAGGAAGTTGAAGAAATCGTGACAGGTGGCAACGGCAAATGCCCGCTCGAATTCCTGGCGCCGTCCCATGTGCGCCATTGACACGAGCGTGTTCGTTACGGTCGTCCCGATGTTGGCCCCCATCACCATGGGGATCGCGTTGGCGAGAGGGAGAGGGTTCGCGGGCGCAGCCACCAGGCCGACGATCAGCGACGTCGAGACGGACGAGCTCTGCACCAGAGTCGTCGCGAGCACCCCCACCATCAGTCCCATGAACGGGTTCTCGGTGGCTCGGAAGAAGGAGTCCAGAACCCCGCTGCCCAGGGACTTGAAACCGTCCCCGAGGCCGTTGACCCCGACGAGGAAAATGAAAAGAAGCAGAAGCACGATGGCCGCCCGGACCAGGGGATGGTCCAGGGGGCCACGTGCGCGCGGCGCGGTCATGGTCGTCGTATCGGTCAACCCGATTCACCGGCGAATGGGTAGTCCGGCGTGCCTGCGAGTCATCGTCGCCGAAAGTGGGCCTCGCCGCAGCCTCGCGCAACGGTCATGAGACCTGACGTGCGTACGTCGGACCGGGCGGGGGACAGGTGAGCGGAGACATCG